>JAHDDN010000259.1:0-2043 GCA_020629335.1 Chitinophagales bacterium
AGTCGAAAACTTAAGGGACTTTGTGAGATGTCGAATCGAGCTTTGATTATTAATAGAGAGTATGACCAGTTTTTAGCAAAAGAAATACTAGCGATTTTAGATGGAGCAACTTTAGCCCAATTATCAGTTCCAATCATTCAGCTACACCAATTAGTTTACTTGAGTCTCACGACTAAAGAGGAGGAGCATTTTAATAATTTGATTAGTTTATTGAATCAAGAGGATATTAATATTACTAAAGCAGAAGCCCAGCATTTTTACAATCATGCTCAAAACTATTGTATTCGGAAAATTAATCAGGGAGAAGCCTCTTATATGGAAAAGATATTCGAGCTTTATCAACAGATGTTGGAAAAATCGCTTATACATATAAATGGCTGGCTACCTCATCCACATTACAAAAATATAGTAACAGTAGGATTGAGATTAAAAGAGTACGATTGGGTAAAGGCATTTATTGAGGATTATAAAGAGCAGCTATCTGAGGATATTCGTGATAATGCTTACAATTATAATTTAGCTTATTACCTCTATGAAACGGCTCATCATGATGAGATGATTAGCTTGCTGAATACTGTAGAGTTTACGGATGTCTACTATGAAATTGGAGCTAAGTATATTTTATTAAAAACTTATTATGATTTGGATGAGTTAGATTTGCTATCATATTTGATTATTTCTTTTGAGCGTTTCTTAAAACGAAACAAGGCCATTTCTGCACATAGACGAAAAGGAGAAATCAACTTTCTAAGCGTACTCAAAAAGTTGGCTCGTCTTAAGGAGGTAAGCGATTACAAAAGCAAGGAGTATGTCTTTTCTCAAAAAGAAAAAATCAATAATGATTTAAGCACTAAAAAGCCCATTGTAAATGTTAATTGGCTGAAGGAAAAATGGAATGAATTTTAGGGAATAGATCTCATCATTCCAACAGAGGCATAGTCTTCTTGTTTGTTAGGCAGTTTATTGTAAATTGTATAAAGAAGTCGATCTCTATCCTGATCAATTCCTGGGAATATTTTCCCCATTATTTTATGAAGGTCTTCATTTTCCTTTCCAATATTGATTGAGTCTTCAATCTCAAAAGTCGTTACATAGTCGACCATTGGGAAGAAGCCATCTTCAATTGGAAAAGGCATGATGTTAAAGACTTTGGGTTTAGAAGGTATTTCTTCTATTGTCATTGGGAATTTGAGCGACTTATTCACTTGTTCGCTTAATCTATTGGAAAAGGCGACAATTTCTTCCTGTGTTTTGTATTTAAAGAATCGATTGGCAGGTTGCCATATTCTCGAACACAGTAGCATAGAATTAGAGGCATCTACTAGGTAATCTTTATTAAAAAACTCTTTAGATTCTTGATAAAGATCAAATGCTTTTTTTCCTTGTATCGAGTAAGCTCCAAATTGAAAATTATTTAATTTCCATTCTCCATCTTCCTTGGAATAAACTGTCATCATTAGAAATTCATCATACTCTTTTTCAGGAATTAATAATGATATGTAGGTTTCATTAGCTGAACTAATATAGAATACGTCAAACTCATTGCTGACGCTGGTTTCTGAGGCTAATCCTTCCATGAGTTCAGGTGGATTTGGGATATAAAACTCCTCCAGCACTTCGTAGTTTTCACTCTTAAGTAAATGGTGTATATTTCGAACTAATTCGCCTATTCCGTCTCCACTATCTTTTAGCAATTCTGGTAAAAACAATTTATATAATAAGCTTGGGTTATCACTTATACAAGCCTTCATGACTTTATCATTCATGGCTTTGATTTCAGCTTTAATTTGTGGATCTATTTTTTTATCGGCATATCGCTCTGTTTTATAGACTATTTCACGCTTCTCTTGGCTGGATGTTTGCTGCGATTTTGAGCTTGTGGTGGTAGAGCCTTCCTTTTTACAAGAAGTAAATCCAATCGCTAAAATGCTTATCAGTAAAATTTGCAATAATTTCATGTGGGTCTTTTGCTTTTTGGTAGCAATAATCATGCAAAAAAACTCCGTTTGATGTTAAATTATTGAAAAAAAGAGGCGCACACAT
>JAHDDN010000259.1:2143-7468 GCA_020629335.1 Chitinophagales bacterium
AAAAAAACTCCGTTTGATGTTAAATTATTGAAAAAAAGAGGCGCACACATAGGTAGCGCCTCTACAGTCGGATGAAAAATTAGGAAGGGATACACCCCAAATATAAAAAACCGCCCCTGGCCCCTCCTTAATATAAGGTGGGGAAATGATTAAGAATTTTCAGGTCTTAAATTTCGAACTTGTTGGCCTGCTTGCCAGAGTTCGGATTCTCTTAGTTCTGATAATTCCTCCTCCAATTTATCTCGATAGTTTAGTTGAGAGTTTGCGTCGATTACGACTTTAGCTTCTTTCCCTGATGCAACTCTTTCGTAAAGGTCTTCGAAGACAGGTAAGGTGGCAGCTTTGAATTTATGTCGCCAGTCTAATGCCCCTCTTTGGGCGGTTGTAGAAGTATTGGCATACATCCAATCCATACCATTTTCTGCGACTAATGGCATTAAGCTTTGTGTCAGTTCTTCTACAGTTTCATTGAAGGCTTCGGATGGTGAGTGGCCGTTTTTTCTTAGTACTTCATATTGTGCTTCAAATAAGCCAGCTAATGCGCCCATCAGGATGCCTCTTTCTCCTGTTAAGTCGGAATAGACTTCTTTTTTAAAGTCTGTTTCGAAAAGGTAACCTGAGCCAACTCCAATGCCCAAAGAAACAACTTTTTCATAAGCTTTACCTGTGGCGTCTTGATAGATTGCATAACTTGAGTTGAGTCCTTTACCAGCCAAAAAGAGTCTTCTTAGAGAGGTCCCAGATCCTTTAGGGGCTACTAATATCACATCTACATCTTTGGGAGGAATAATACCTGTTTGGTCAGAATACGTGATTCCAAATCCATGTGAGAAATAAAGTGTATTACCTGGTTCGAGATTCTTCTTCACTATTTCCCATTGGGCCATTTGTCCTGCATCAGAAAGTAGATACTGAATAATGGTTCCTCTTTGGGCTGCTTCCTCTAATTCAAATAAAGTTTCGCCTGGTACCCATCCGTCAGCGACCGCTTTATCCCAGCTTTTTGAATTTTTTCTTTGTCCTACGATTACATTAAATCCATTATCTTTTAGATTTAGTGATTGTCCTGGTCCTTGGACGCCATAGCCTAATATGGCGATAGTTTCGTCTTTTAAAGTGTTAAGTGCTTTATCGAGAGGAAATTCTTCTCGTGTTACTACATTTTCTTCTATTCCTCCAAAATTTAATTTCGCCATTTTGATTTTATTTTTTTGATTTATTGTAACTATTAATAGGCATTAGCCAATTCTATTTCTGCTAGAAACTCTTTGAATTCTTTCATGGGTTTAGAAATGGCAATTCTGCCAGAGCGAACAAATTC
Source organism: Chitinophagales bacterium (assembly GCA_020629335.1). The sequence continues at coordinate 3,465 of JAHDDN010000259.1, forward strand.
TAATAACCCAAAAGGAGAAAGCAGTTCGTATAGTTCTTGCGTTTCTTCTTTGTGACCTGTTTTTTCAAGGATGGTAAATTCTTGCTCTATGGCCAATACTCTTGCTTGATAGGATCGAATAATTTTCTCTACACTTCCTCCAGTGATTAATGAGGAGGTGGGTAATTTATACATCGCAATTTCTTGATAGACCATTTCTTCATTTCGATGAAAAAATGCTTTGAGTACATCTACTTGTTTTTCTATTTGTTTAGTAATTTTCTTTACAAGTTCTTCAGTTATGCTCACTACAAAGGTGAAACGATGTACTCCTTTAACTTCGCTTTCAGAAACGGTCAGACTTTCTATATTTATATGGCGTCTTGTAAAAACGCCGCAGATTCTACTGAGTAGTCCAACCTTATTTTCTGAAAATACGGATATGATAAATTGATTTTTCATTTGGTTTTTATTTTAATCTTATGTCTGAAATTGAGGCTCCTGTTGGCACCATTGGGAATACATTATTTTCTTTTCCTACCAATACTTCCAGCAACCTACTTTTGGGATGATTGACAAATCTATCTAAGGCCGCTGATAAGTCTGCTCTTGCTGATACTTTTTCTGCATCCATATAATAGCCTTTAGCGATTGTTTGAAAATCGGGGTTTAGCATTTCTGTGGAAGCATATCTCTTATCAAAGAACAACTCTTGCCATTGTCTCACCATTCCTAAGAATTCATTATTGAGGATTAGAATTTTAACATCCAATTGAGTTTGAAATATAGTCGCTAATTCTTGAATGGTCATTTGAAAACCTCCATCTCCTATGACTGCGATTACAGTCCGTTCAGGAGCGGCCAGTTTGGCTCCTATGGCTGCTGGTAAAGCAAAACCCATGGTTCCTAAACCACCAGAGGTAATATTGCTGCGCCATTTAGAAAATTGGTAGTAGCGTTGTGCGATCATTTGATGCTGTCCTACATCTGTGACTATAATGGCTTCCCCATTGGTTTTCTCAGACATCAAATTGATCACTTCTCCCATAGAAATTGGTTTATTCTCGATTGGATTCAATTCATTTTTAATGACTGTATCAAATTCCTTTTGATCGCATAATTTAAATCTTTGAAGCCAATCTTTATGTTCCTTTTTATCTACTAACTCAGTTAATTGGGCTAAAGTCTTTTTACAGTTTCCAAGTACAGGAACATCAGCATGAACATTTTTATTTATCTCAGAAGGATCAATTTCCAAATGAATGACTTTAGCTTGTTTTGCATAGTAATCTAAATTTCCTGTTACTCTATCATCAAAGCGCATTCCTACTGCTATTAGTACATCACACTCATTGGTCAGTAAATTGGGGCCATAGTTGCCATGCATTCCTAACATCCCAACATTGAGTGGGTGAGCATCTTCCAGAGCAGATAAACCCATGATCGTCCATGCAGCAGGCAAGCCTGCTTTTTCGATAAATGCTTTGAACTCTTCTTCCGCTTCTGCCAGTAATACTCCTTGACCAAACAATACCAAGGGCTGCTTAGCCTGATTAATTAATGCGGCTGCACTTTCCAATGCATTATTAAGAATTAAAGGTTCTGGAACATAGCTTCTAATAGTAGTACAAGTCTTATATTCAAACTCAAAGCTATCCAATTGGGCATCTTTTGTTATATCCACCACGACTGGACCTGGTCTTCCGCTATTGGCTATATAAAAAGCTTTGGCGATAGCTGTAGGAATGTCTTCCGCCCTTGTCACTTGGACATTCCATTTGCAGACGGGGGTTGATATTCCGACTATATCTGTTTCTTGAAATGCATCCGAACCTAATAGCGTACTTGCTACTTGACCTGTTATGCAAACTAAGGGGGTAGAATCTATTTGTGCATCTGCAATACCAGTAATTAAATTGGTAGCTCCTGGGCCTGAAGTAGCTAAACAGACCCCAACTTTACCCGATATTCGGGCATATCCTTGAGCAGCATGTGTAGCTGCTTGTTCATGGCGAACTAATATGTGTTGTAATTGATTCTGGTAATCGTATAGCACATCGTAGACAGGCATAATTGCTCCTCCAGGATAACCAAATAAGATGTCTACCTTTTCTTCCAGTAAGCATTTGATTAATGCTTCAGCTCCTGTCATTAATTGGGTGGTTTTTTCCAGCTCCAACTTTGTTGCATTTTTCACTTCCATAATTATTTGTCTGTTATACATCCTTGAGATGCTGATGAAACATTTTTAGCGTATTTGTAAAGCGTACCACGTTTTACTTTTAGGGGTGGTACTTCCCATTTTTCTCTTCTTGTTTTGATTTCTTCTTCGCTTAATTTCACATCGATGGTATTCGCTTCTGCATCAATGGAGATTTCATCTCCATCTTCCAATAAGGCAATCATACCACCCACTTGGGCTTCGGGTGTAATATGCCCAACGACAAAGCCATGAGTACCACCAGAGAATCGGCCATCTGTGATTAATGCCACCTCTTTGCCTAAGCCTGCTCCTACTATGGCTGCAGTAGGCTTGAGCATTTCTGGCATACCTGGTCCTCCTTTCGGGCCTTCATATCTAATGACTACTACTTCTCCTTTCTTGACTTGACCAGCGGCAATTCCAGCGTTTGCATCCCATTCACTATTGAATACCTTAGCCGTTCCTGTAAATTTCAAGCCCTCTTTACCAGTGATTTTGGCTACTGCTCCTTCTTCTGCTAAGTTGCCATATAGGATGCGAATATGCCCACTATCTTTCAAGGCTTTTTCTACTGGGTAGATGACCATTTGCCCTGTGGATAGTGCTGGTAAATCTTCTAAGTTTTCTGATAAGGTTTTACCACTTACTGTTAGGCAGTCGCCATTCAGTAAGCCCTTTTCTAATAAGTATTTCATTACAGCTGGGGTGCCTCCTACTTCGTGTAAGTCTTCCATTAAGTATTGACCGCTTGGTTTTAGGTCAGCTAAATAGGGCGTCTTATCGCTGATCGCTTGGATATCTTCTAAGGTAAATTCTATATTAGCCGCATCTGCTATGGCTAAAAAGTGTAAGACAGCATTGGTTGATCCTCCTAGTGCCGTTACTATTGTCAGGGCATTTTCTAAGGAGCTTTTAGTGATAATATCGGAGGGTTTGATATCCTTTTTGATTAACTCCATTAAAGCTTCTCCTGCCCTTTCACACTCTAATTGTTTGGCTTCTCCTTCGGCTGGATTAGAGGCATTATAGGGTAAGGAAAAACCCAGCGCTTCTATGGCAGCTGCCATGGTATTAGCGGTATACATACCTCCACAAGCGCCTGCTCCTGGACAGGCTTTTTGAATCACTGACTTAAACTCTTCTTCTTCGATTTTACCTGCTACTCTTTCTCCCCATGCTTCAAAGGCAGATACAATATCTAACTTGCGATTATTCAAATGGCCTGCTGCAATCGTACCACCATAAACTAAAATGGAAGGTCGATCTAATCGCAACATGGCCATGAGTGCGCCTGGCATATTTTTATCACAACCGACAACTGTTAGCAAGCCATCATAGCTCATTCCTTCTACTACTGATTCCATTGAGTCAGCGATTAAGTCTCTGGACGGCAACGAGTAACGCATGCCTGGTGTACCCATTGAGATGCCATCGCTTATTCCTATGGTATTGAATACCAGTCCTACTCCTCCTGAGTCATTGACCCCTTTCTTGGCTATTTGAGCCAAAAGGTTTAAGTGCATATTGCAGGGGTTTCCTTCATAGCCAGTACTTCCAATTCCTATGAGCGGCTTATTAAAGTCCTCCTCTTTTAAGCCTATGGCATACAGCATCGCTTGTGCGGCTGGCTGGCTGGGATCTTGGGTGACTCGTTTACTAAATTTGTTATAATTCATTCTTTCTATTAAAATTTTAATCAAAAAAAAAGCCCTTCTCACATATTGAGAAGGGCTTTTTTATCATAAATTAGACATATTCTTCTCACTCATTAGATAATAATGACGACAATAATGCTAATAATAGATATGATAGTATTTTGATT
>JAHDDN010000260.1:0-1672 GCA_020629335.1 Chitinophagales bacterium
TTTTTCGCCTTGCGAGTCAAAAAAATAGCTTCATCAACTTTTCACAAATCCTGCCGTGGAGGACTATAACTAATATACTAATCAACCAATTTACTAAAACACTAATATACCAAATCGAGTGTTTTGACATTATCTTCTGGGAAGCGATCTACTAATAGGTAGTTGGGATCGATTCCTGCTTCGTGTGGTAGTTCATCTACTATGAGGGTGAAGCTGGTGTCTTTAGCGGCGATCTTGTGTCGCTCTACTTTGATTGGGCGACCATATCTTTCGCCTTCGTTTCTTTCTTCGCTATAGACGCCTATGTCTATGTAGTCATTGTGTGGAATGAGTGTTTCTCTACCGAGGGTATCGGCTTTGAACTTCTCGACGCTCACGTCTATTGTTACTTCGTATTGACCATTATCTAAGGCTTTATAAGTGCCATTATTGGTTTTATTACTATACAATATAATGTCCTTGAACATATCATTGACTAAGTATTGGAGGCTGTCTGGGACGATCTCCTCTAAGTAATTCATGAACTGTAAGCTGGTGGTATACGGTGGTTCTTGATAAGCCACTGCTTCTGCATAATTCTTAAGTGCTTGATTCAGGGTTTCTTCTCCGATAAAATCTTGTAGGGCATACATGACTACACTGCCTTTTTGGTAGTAAATGTAGGATTGATTTTCATTGTACATGAGCGGTAGTTCTTTTTCTTGTTCTCTGGTTCTGCCTCTTAGATAACGGTCCATTTCATACCTTAGGAATTGTTTCATTTTATCATCTCCGTACTTTTCTTTCATCACCATAAGGGCTGCATATTGAGAGAAGGTTTCGGATAGCATGACGGAACCTTGTACATCTGCTCCTATGACTTGGTGTGCCCACCATTGGTGTGCAACTTCATGAGCAACTACATAGTAGACCATATCAATAGCATCTTCCTCATTGAGATTAGCGATGAATCCTATGCTTTCTGAATAAGGCATAGTGCCTGGGAATGCTTGAGCAAAAGAGGCATATCTTGGAAACTCGATAATCCTGGCTTCTTCATGTGGATAGGGCAAGAAATGCTTAGAATTATACTCCAATGAATGTCTTAATGAAGCTAGCATTTTATCAACATTATATTCATGACCTTTGTGATAGTAAACTTCTAAATTTACTTTCTGACCTTCTGGTGAAGTCCAAACTTCTTTGGCAGTTTCATAACGGCCTGAAATGAAGCTGTAGAAGTTGAGTACTGGCTTCTTTAGTTTATAATCGAAATATCGTCTGCCGTTTTCTTCCCATTCTTTAACTAAACTTCCTGGAGCGATGGCAATTTGATCATTAGCTGTGCTGATAGTTGTGCTCACATTTACCCAGTCTGAATCATTACTAATATAAGAGTTCCCACAAGAGGCACTGCAATTGGCATGCAGTTTTTGGGCCCTTGCTTTTGCTGGTAATGAATTATCTGCTCGGTCTTCTTTATCAGATAACTCAAAGGATTCTGTATAGCCGATCACTGGCATCAAGGTGCTTTTATTAATGAATGTACCATTAGAAACGATCGAAGTATTTTCGACTTCATTTTCGATACCTTTGGAGGTATAGCTTACTTTGACATCGAAGTTTAGCTCCTCTCCTGCTCCTAGTGGATTGGCTAGTTGATAAATTCGATAATTGGAAATATCATCTTGTA
>JAHDDN010000260.1:1772-7447 GCA_020629335.1 Chitinophagales bacterium
CCTCTTACCCAGAATAGTATGCTGACTACTCCTAATAAACTGGCAAATAATAACCAATAAGTTTGGAAAAAGGCTACGCCTTTTGCAAATGGTCCCCATGCATTCATATCTGAATAGGTATAGTTTGGAATAGAACCATAAGATAATAAATTGGATTGCAATTCTAATGCACCTGGTATGTAAGTCAATCCAATTAATAAGAGTATGAAAACAAAGAAGCCTAAGTACTTATTATTGATTAATACTTGTATGAGCATAGACAATATTATTAGGCATGAAAACCTAAACAGATCATAGACTAAAAATTCTCTGAAGTAAACCCCTATCTCAAAATTGGTATAGCCACTAAATGCTTGAAAACCAATACCTGTCAATATACTAAACACTAAAATCAGAGCTGTAATGCCTACTAAAGCGACAAACTTAGAGCTAAATGGTATCCAAGTTGGAAATGGACTGGCATCAAAGAACTCGTTCATTTTAGCTTCTCTTTCTCTCCATATAATCTGTCCAGAATAAAACATGAATATCGCTACAAGGAATAGATATAGGGTTCCTCGAATACCATCTACTACTAGGTAAGTTACGGGATGATTCCCTGTACCAAACATATTATCTACATTGGGTAGAGCGGTGAGCATATTGATTAATCCAAATACAAGTAGTACGATGAAAGGAGTACTTTTGGCAATGCCCCAAAATTCCATTTTGGTTTGGTGAAAGAATTGACTCATCGCTGTTGCAAAGCCTTCATTAGTAGTAACTTTGGGCAGTGCTTTTAATTTTCCTATTGAGGACGTGAGGTCGTTCGTTACGGTTTTTAATGTTTTATTTTTTCTGCTAAAAATAGATTTCTTAGGGGCAAAACTAAATCTTGTATAGGTAATGCCTAATGCGATAAAACCAACTGCGATCCAAATAAATCTATTAATTAGGAATGGTGTTGTCAACATCATCCAATTGTTATTTTGCTCATCTATCGTCCAATATCTGGTGATATAATCAAAGGCAGACACTCCTAAAGGATCAAGGAGAGTAGCCATGACTTCATTATCTATATCTGATGTAAAGGATAGCATCATGATATAGAGAACCAAGATAGCAATGGCACCAATAAATGACACTAAACTGGACCTGAATAGTGAACCAAATAAAAAGACAATAGAGGATACCAAGAATACATTGGGAACGACCGCCACGAAGAAGGTGATCAGGTGTGCTTGAGGCATAAATGCGCCTACTTGTTTGGCATTGACCCAAGGTGTCAGGGCACCTATTTCTATAGCCACTAACATAAATATAAATGGTACCAAGGAGGCTAAAAATGCCCCTAAGAATCGCCCTCCTAAATAGCTTGCTTTATTGATGGGTGTAGAGAATAGTATGCCATCAAATTTATAATTAAAATCTCTTAGTATAGCAGTATTCATAAAGGCGGTGGTCATAAATATCCCTATAACGGTCATGATTAAAATTATGCTCATGATGACATAAGGAGAGTTGACATGTATGGCGTCATGACTTCCGCCTATTCGTATGTTTTCGCTGGCTGTGGCTGCGAATACTAATAGGAAACAAATTAGGGAGAACACGTATAGCATGGGTCGCTTGAAGCGATAGTTGATTTCGAATTGGAAGAATTCTTTGAACATGATATTGGGTTTATAGTTTTATTTTATTTTTTACAACCACCCCTGACCCCTCCTTTTTTAAGGAGGGGAATAAAGGTTTCGGACTAGAGACGCAAACACGCGTCTTTAGGGAATTGGGTTACTTTGCGAGGATGTGGCTGAAGAAGACATCTTCTAAGTTGGCTTCGATTGCTCTGAAGTCGTTACCTGGGTCGTCATCACTTTTGATGTGGATGAGCGGTTTGCCGCTGACCAACTTGGTGGAGATGATGTGGTAATCTGCTTCGTATTTTGGGTAATCTTCTTTGGAGATGGCTTTTTCCCAAATCTTGCCACTTAAAGCATCTGTTGCCGTGCTTGGATTGCCGTCGTATAGAAGTTTGCCTTGATTGATGATGGCCATGTTAGAACAGAGTTCTCTGACATCTTCAACGATGTGGGTAGAAAGGATGACTATGACATGTTCGCCAATTTCTGATAGTAGGTTGTAAAAGCGATTACGCTCGCCTGGGTCTAAGCCTGCTGTTGGTTCATCTACGATGATGAGTTGGGGATTGCCAATTAGGGCTTGTGCGATCCCAAATCTTTGACGCATTCCGCCTGAGTAGGAACTGACGGATTTTTTTCGGTGGTCATAGAGATTGACTCTTTCTAAGAGGGCATTGATGAGTTCTTTGCGCTCTTTGGAGTTGGTGACTCCTTTTAGAATGGCCATGTGGTTGAGTAAGTTGGTTGCACTTACTTTTGGGTAAACACCAAATTCTTGGGGTAAATAGCCTAAGACTTTTCTAAGTGATTTTTTGTCTTGGGCTACATCTATGTCGCCTAAGTGGATACTTCCACTGTCAGCTTCTTGTAGGGTAGCGATGGTTCGCATTAGGGTTGATTTGCCTGCACCATTTGGACCTAATAGTCCGTACATGCCTGGGGAGATATTTAAAGATACGTTGTCTAAGGCTTTGACGCCATTAGGATAGGTTTTTGAGAGATTTTTAATTTGTAGTTTCATAATTATAGGTTTATAGGATTATAGAAAATAGCATTTCTTTTTTGTATCATGCTTCAAATTTAAGGTATGGCAGAAGTTTGGGCAAATTTAGATGAGGAAAGGCGGATGAATATGATGAACGATGCTTGTAAACTGATGAACGGCGTTCGTCATGTTTGGTTGGTATATAAGGTAGGCTTGTTTACCTTTGGGACATGGAAGAGAAACTAAGTTTTAGTAATTTTTATCGGCATCCAAGATTTTGGCGGCATTTTGGAATGTGGGCTATTATGTATGTGTTTTTTATAGTCAATGTCCTTATAATGTGGTTTGAGAAAAAGGAGGAATTTCAAGCAGGTGAAGAAGTTGATTTAATATTTTTCTTATTAGAATTAAAGCTTTTGGTTTATGGGTGTTTTTATGTGTATAATAAATTGCAGCCTCAAAGAAAATATTGGCAAATGTTTGTTTGCTTTGCCTTATTAATTATTGGAGTATCTTTATTAGATCATTATACAGAGTCATTGGTCATAACAATTGGTGATCTAAAGGGATTTTGGGCTAATTTGGTTGTATATCCAATGATAGTTTTGGTGGCTTTTGGTTTTAAATTGGCTTATCATGGAGTAAAGCAGGTGTTTGTGATACAAAAGTTGGAGAAAGAAAAAATGGAATCGGAATTAAAATTATTGAAGTCGCAGGTGAATCCTCATTTTTTGTTTAATACCTTGAATAATATTTATTCGACTAATTTAGACGATCACGATAAGGCGAATGATATGATTTTGGGATTGGCAGATTTATTACGTTATCAATTGGAGAGTAATAAACAGAATTTTACCATTCTTGAAACAGAAATTCGTAACTTAGAGCATTATGTAGAGATGGAAAAAATCAGGGTTAGAGATTGTGATTTGTCCATTGAAAAAGAAGGGGATTTTAGTGAGGCCAAAATTGCGCCTTTGCTTTTGTTGCCTTTTGTGGAGAATGCGTTTAAGTATGGAACGGGGATTCAAAAGGGGGAAATTAGTATCCGCTATGAATTAAAAAATAATAAGGAGTTTGAGTTTAGTTGTAAAAATAAAATTGTTCAAAAAGATGGCAAAGTGCATTCTGGTGGAATTGGCTTAAAGAATGTACAAAAGCGTTTAGAATTAATATACCCTAATAAATATGATTTGGATATTCAACATACGGATGATTGGTATTCGGTCGTTTTAAAGATTGACTTATGAAATTGAAATGCTTGATAGTAGATGATGAGCCGCCTGCTCATAAAATTTTGGAGAACTATATCGGTAAGCTGAATAGTTTGACTTTAGTAGGGAATTGCTATAATGCGATAGAGGCGTTAAATTTCTTGCATGAAAAAGCGGTAGATTTGGTCTTTTTAGATATTAATATGCCTGAGTTGAGTGGCTTAGAAATGCTTAAAACGCTGAATAATCCGCCGACGGTGATATTGACGACTGCATATTCGGAATTTGCTTTGGAGGGTTATGAATATGGGGTGAGTGATTATTTGTTGAAACCTATTCGTTTTGATCGTTTTTTGAAGGCGATTAATAGAGTGGTGAAAATACGTGAGCAAAAAGCGCCTGTCGAAAGTTCGATGAAGGAGGAGGTTCAAGAGGATTTATCTTTCTTTGTCAAAGCAGATGGCATTCAGCATAAGGTTTTTCATCGAGAAATTAATTATATAGAGTCGCAAGGAAATTTTGTGCAATTGCATCTTGATAGGTCCAAATTATTGACGGCAGAGACATTGAGTAATATGAATAGCAAATTGAATATTCATGGATTTTTGAGGGTGCATAAATCTTATATCATCAATGTAAAAAAGGTGACAGGAATTGAGGGTAATCGCTTATTAATTGGTGATAATAAAGTTCCTATTGGCAATTCTTATAAGCAGGTGGTGCTCAATAGGATTGGGATTTAAGATAGCTATTTTGCTTGTAATTTCCGCTCTCGCATCAACAAAAACAAGGGACAAGAAAAGGCAAATGCAATCATAAAAGTACATACTGCGTATACCCATAAGTGCTTCATTCCCAATCGCCTTCCTTCTACTATCATCCATATAAAAAAGGCACTGGCACCAATCAATAAATCTGTCGTTAAGGAAGAGGTCAAAAAAGTTGACATACCGTCACCCAAAAATCGGCTAATTGTTAAAGGAGCATCACCGTATAGAATAAACTGCAAATTATAATACCAAGGAATAAAAAATCCTGCTATTGCTAATATTAAATAAATTCCCATTAAAGGCGTCCAGTTTTTCATAAGCACACTATTTTATCACATTGTCTTTCAACTCAATATACAATATTTCACAAGCATTATCGCTGCATCTTGTAATTTGAATTTTTCCGCCATCAATCACAGATCTAACGGTATGTTTTGTAAATACTTCTTGACCAACGACTATAGCAACCGTTTTGTTCAAATGAGCCTTTGTAAATCTCGCCAAATCTTCTTTAGCATCTTTATTCAAACTCAAGTTTAACGAACTCTTACCATCTTCTCCTCGGTAAGCTTTTGGCATTTCTACTATATTCAATGGTACATACTCCTCTACATTGACCACTATATATTCCGTCTTTTTTTCGGTGCCATTCAAAAACTCCTTATTGAAGGTAATAATTTTCTCATTCTCAGCCAAAGGTAATATTTCTGAAGATTTAGTACTGACTCTATGTACCAAATAAAAAGCATCTTCGAGAACTACTTCATTAGCATCCATCGCAGATTGGATTTTATTCGTGCAACTAGTTAAAGAACAAAATAAAAATAGAAAGCAGAATAGTATTTGTGCAGGAAGTGTTTTCATAAAATTGGTTTTATGCTTATCAATATAAGTATTTATTCCTACACTTTAAACAAACCTTAGGAACGTTTAAAAAATAATTTCCACATTTAGTGGTTCATTTTATTAGTTCTTGACAGCCCAAGTTTTGTCTTTTTACAATTCTACTTCGTAGTTCCTTACAGGACAGGCTTTTCGTTTCGTAGCCCTGCTATGGGCCTCAAAAATGCCTTGTATAATCGTAAAA
>JAHDDN010000261.1 GCA_020629335.1 Chitinophagales bacterium
ATTTTTTAAACGTTCCTTAGAGCTATTTTTTGAAGAAATGGCCCAGCAATTGCGGATAATTACCAGATAATGCCAAAATAATTATTATGAGTAATTCTATTCGATTTATAGGGCTTTTACTATTCCTTTTACCCAACATTATATACTCACAATACTGTACCTCTGATGGTAGATTCACCAATGCAGAATATTTCTCTGACAGTGAAATAGATAGCACTATGGGGGTAATTTATGCTAATGCCATGGATTGGCAAGGGAATGCCCAAGATTTAGAGTTAGATATTTATTATCCTAGCAATGCTTCAGAAGATTTATCAGAGCGGCCTTTTATCTTACTGATTCATGGAGGAGGCTTTTTTATTGGAGATAAATCTGCTATGTGGAATGACTGTGCTGAATTTGCCAAAAGAGGCTATGTAGCAGCCACTATGAGTTATCGATTAGGGGTTGATACCAGCGATATTTTTAATGCTTTCAATGGCGTTTATCGAGCACAACAAGATGCCAATGCCGCCTTGAGGTATATGGTTAATAATGCTGCTAATTATAGCATTGATACTGATTGGATGTTTATTGGCGGAGAAAGTGCTGGAGGAGTTACGTCATTAAATGTGGTCTATGCCGATCAAGCAGACTGGAATGGAATAAACCCTTTGCTCCAATTCTCATTAGGCGCCTTAAATACTTCTGGTAATAATCTGACAGACGAATTTACACTCAAAGGAGTATATAATAGTTGGGGGGCTACATTGGGTTCTGCCATAACACCCTCAGAAATGATCCCTAATATTTCCTTTCATGGATTGCTAGATGATGTAGTGCCTATTGGTGCCACACCAGAAGGCTTAGTAGGTTCTGCTGTGATCCATGATTTGCTAATCAATAATAATGTCTGTAGTGAATTAGTGGTCGATTCCTTAGGAGGACATGGTATTTATGGACATGGAACCATTGCCGGAGATCGCTTTAGAGCAGAAAGAGCCGCTTGTTTTTTCAAAAGTGTGATTTGTAATAGTTGTACTTCTCTTTATTTGACAGAGCCAACACCAGCTAATTGTACTACTGTTCAAGTCAAACTAAATGCCTTTTTAGAGGGAAGTTTTAATGCAGCTAATAATAGTATGTATACGGTTTTAAGGGATGATAATTTACTACCAGCACAACAACCTTTCAATCAATCTCCTTGGTTTTATACAGGTACAGAATCAGTGCCTACAACAGCAGATTTGCCAGCCAATATGGTCAATTGGGTACTCGTAGAAATAAGAGACGGAGCCGATTCTAATACGATTATTTCACAGAAAGCAGCAGCTATTTTAAGTGATGGACAAATTGTAGATGTAAGCGGAAATGACTTAGGATTTGCAGACATAGATGCCAATCAAAACTATTTTATAGCGATTAAAACCCTCAATCATTTGGCCGTTTTAAGTCAAAATGCGATCAGTTTACCGAATACCATCTCCTACGATTTTAGCAATCCTAATAATGTTTATGGAGGTAACACTCAACTCAAAGATATGGGAGGAGGAAACCATGCACTTTTAGCTGGAGATTGGAATAGTGATGGCACCATTACGGTAGTCGATTTCAATGGCTATTTCTCAGAATCATCCAGCATTTCTCAATACCTAGATGGTGATTTCGATCTAAATGGCCAAGTAACAGTAGCAGATTACAATCTTTTCAGAGCCAATTTAAGCGCCATTGGTGCCTCTCAAATTCAATATTAATTTTTTTGGCGCATTCCTTCCTTATTTTTTCATGCGACCGGAGGGGCGCTTTCGATCGGCACAAGTAAAAACACTTGCGCTAGTAAGTTTAATGACATGAGTCGCACAAAACAAACGATATTTGAAACACCCTACGGCTTAGGGATGGAAGTGGTATGTGGCGTACATGATGCGACTTACGGAACTTAGGCACGTGCAGGCTGGCCCGATAGGGCAGACAAACGGGCCTTAGTGTAGTAGGAGCAGCATAGCCACATAAGAGCGGACAGCCCGACCATGCGCATTCGGCGAACTATGAATGATGAAGAATAAATTATGAATGGTTTGTGCTCTATACTTGCTTTTACGAGCGCATGGGAAGCTCCAAAATAAAGATAAATGACTCTCAGCAAGCCAAGCGAACAATTTATTGACCATTGACTATCGACCATTGACTATCGACCATGGACCATTGACCATCGACTATAAACCAAAAAATCTTTCAGCAAGCCAAGCGAGCAGTCTGACATCTGTTAGTGAAGCGATCTGACATCTTCCCATCTTAGAGCCAAAAAGTCAATCATTCGACAATTAAAGGCAAGGAGGGCTTTAAATAATCATTAATATATTGTTATCTTGATGGCAAATTGCGATTTATGAAACGATATCAACTTTGGAAGTATTATATACCACTATTATTGTTGGCAGCCATCTTTTTTATGCTGCGAGAACAGCAGTTGAAGAAGCAGGAAAAAGTGACTGAAAAGTCTACTAAAAACAAGGCTTTTGGTGGGATGTCTATAGGAGTGAAGGGCAATGCTAATGCTCGTGCAGAATGGGAAAAACGTATGTTGGCGAGTCCAAGAACGGGCGAAATTCCTGCTGGAATTCGGGCTAAGGAGATTGCTTTTGCTAAGAATATCAGTTCCGAGAGAGGAATTAGTGATGCGGATACTTTGGAATGGGTGGCTCGTGGCCCTTATGATATTGGTGGACGAACCAGGGCCATTGCGATTGACGTAACTGATGAAGAGCGTATCTTATCAGTCGGTATTTCTGGTGGAGTATGGCTCACAGAAGATGGAGGAGATTCTTGGGAGAAAGTGTCTGATCCAGGAGAGCAGCAAGGAGCGACTGATATTGTACAAGACCCAAGAGAGGGATATACTGATAATTGGTATTATTCGACAGGTGAATTAGCGGGTAATTCTGCGGGAGATACTGGCGCTTATTATATCGGAACAGGAATTTATAAATCGACGGATGGTGGCTTGACGTGGAATCTATTAGAAAATACGGGTGGTTCTGACCCCTTCCAATTTGAGACTTATTTAGAAGGAACATGGGATATGGCGGTTGATCCAACGGCTGAAGGGGAAGGAACTATTTTTGTGGCTTCTTATGGTCGAATTTATAGAAGTGATAATGGTGGCGAAAATTGGAGTACAGAAATTAATAGTATTAATTCTGTTAATGGTAATCTATCCTATTATACTTCTGTGGAGGTGACTAGTGAAGGAGTCTTATATGCAGGTTTAGATTCAGAAGGACCTCAAAGAGGTATTTGGCGATCTGATGATGGAATGGATTGGATCAATATTCTACCAGATGATTTTCCAGAGGTTTATGGTAGAATTGTGATTGGCGTGAGTCCATCGGATGAAAATGTAGTATATTTCTTATGTACTACTGAAGAAGGGTATGGTAAAGAAACCTTTAATTTTTATGATGATCCAGAATGGAATGCTCTATGGCGTTATAACTATATTTCAGGAGATGGTTCAGCTGATGGTGGAGAATGGACGGATTTATCTGCCAATATCCCACAAGGTCCTTTTACCTTTGATGACTTTAATGCACAAGGCGGTTATAATTTGATTTGTAAGGTAAAGCCTGATGATCCGAATACGGTATTTATTGGCGGTACTAACTTGTATCGCTCTACGGATGGATTTACTTCTATGGATAATACGACCTTTATAGGTGGGTATGGAGAGACAACAGAATTCCCTTTATTTGATTTATATGAAAATCACCATCCTGATCAACATCAATTATTATTCTTACCTTCTGACCCTAATGTAGTTATTAATGCTAATGATGGAGGTTTGTATAGAACTAGTGATGTGATGGCGGATGAGGTAGTTTGGGATTCTATGAATAAGGGCTATTTGACAACGCAATTCTATTCGGTAGCTATTTATAAAGACCAGCCTAATAATATTATCATTGGAGGTTTGCAAGATAATGGTACCAGATATACGAATTCAAAAGAACCCGATGCCGATTGGGTAATGACATTTAATTATGATGGTGGTTTTTGTGGTATCCCAGAAGGGGAGGACTTCTACATAATGAGTATTCAGCAAGATGGTATTGTGAAGGTACAGACGGATTATGATGGAGTGATGACCAACTTCCAGCGTATTGATCCAATTGGTCCTTCGGAAGAAGATTATTTATTCATTCATCCATTTTTATTAGCACCCGCTAATACCAATACTTTATTCTTCCCAATCGGAAATGAATTATACATTAATGATGATATAGCGGGAATTCCTTATGATGCAGAGTTTGATTCTATTTCTACTAATTGGACATTAAGTCCAGCGGAGTTTGAAGAAGATGATTACTTTACGGCTATTGGAGCCAGTGAAGATACAGAAAATAGAGTTTACTTAGGTACGGACAATGCCAAAGTCTATAAGGTTAATGCTGTCATGTCAGATAATCCAAATGTATCAGATATCACAGGAGATGAATTCCCAAGCGGAGCTTATGTAGTCAATATAGCCGTTGATCCAGATGAGGTCAATAACTTATTTGTACTATTCTCTAATTATGATGTTTACAGTATGTTCTATTCACAAGATGGTGGGGGCTCCTGGGAGAAAGTAGCAGGTAATTTAGAGACAGGTATTACAGGGACAGGTTCTGCCCCTTCATTCAGATGGTTAGAAATCTTAGCTCGTGAGGATGGCACGACCGCTTATTTCTTAGGTACGAGTACAGGTTTGTATTATACCAATGAGATCAATGGAGTAGATACAGAATGGGAAAGATTAGATGAAGAAGGAATTGGTGCTTCTATCGTTACGATGATAGAATCTCGTGAATTAGATGATCTAATTGTAGTGGCTACTCATGGTAATGGTATTTTCTCTGCCAATACACCAGCAGAAGATCAACCACCCGTTCATTTGGAAAATTTGAAGGAAGAATTGAAGGCCAGTTTAGCTCCTAATCCAGTAGGCAAAAAAGCCACCTTGAAATTTGAATTAAGGCAAGCAGCTCCGACCGAAATTGTAATAGTAGATCAAAATGGAAGAGTAGAAATGCAATTGATCAATGAAAATCTAAAGGCAGGCGTACACGAAAGAAGAATTCGTACTTCCCAATTAGCGCCAGGCACTTACTATTGCCAAATCAATGCTGGAGGTCTACAAAAAACAATCGCATTCATGAAATTATAAATGATTGTATTAGAGACGTCATCAGGCGTCTCTAATGCACCCATCTAAAACACCGATCCCAACGAATCCCATTTCTAAGCGACTGCCCAGGCACCTTAGAAAACCAAGTCATCCAAGCCTTTCCAATCACATGATCTTCAGGCACAAATCCCCAAATTCGAGAATCCAATGAATTGTGTCTATTATCACCCATCATGAAGTAATAATCCATCTTTACAACATAAGCATAAGACTCCACTCCATTGATATAAATCTTTTGCTCATCATAAGCCAACTCATTGCCCTCAAAAAGAGTAATAATATCCTTATAGAGTTTGATGTTGGCAAAGCTCAGAGATATAGTATCTCCCTTTTTAGGAACCCTCAGCGGCCCATAATTGTCAAAATTCCAAGCAAAATTATCGAAATCATAAGGGAATACCGCCTCATGCTTGATCCCCCTTGTACGAACAATTGAGTCCATTTTAGTAACATTTTCCCATTGGCGAATCTGCTCCGCATCACTTGGACTCAAAGCATACTTATAATAGCCCTCCGCATGAATCAAACCACCCTCTGTGATATTCATTTCTCTTAAACCATCCTTATCAATACTACTACCTTCCTCTACTTTAATTAAGTAATCATGTTGCACCTCTGGCACCTCATAAACCAAGCTGTCATTTAAGGTGATTTTTCGATTAAAAATATTTAATTGATCGCCTGGAGTAGCAATACATCGCTTCACATAATTAGTTCGTTTATCTACAGGGATTTCTTCCCCAGCTTCTCCAGGAAAGTTAAACACCACTATATCCCCCGTTTCAATATCCTCCATGCCAGGCAATCGCCAATAAGGCAATTTGATCCATTGCACATAAGAAGGAATGTCTGTAAAAGGTAATCTATTATGAGTAAAAGGAAAGGATAAAGGAGTTAATGGCAGACGAGGCCCATAGTGAAGCTTACTCACTAAAATATAGTCTCCTGTGAGCAGTTTTTGCTCCATAGAAGAAGAGGGGATACTATAAGCACTCAAAAAGAAAATCTTAATGATCAGGGCAATCACAAAAGCAATAATACTAGCCAATATAATTTCCTTGATCGTCGTGCTGAGCGCAACGGAGGCTTTAGCCATATTAATTTAAGTATTGGTACTGGTAGATAACTAAGGACTATTTGGTCAAAGATCCTACACCACGGAAAATTCTATTCCATCGAATCCCTAAAAAGCCGCCATCGCTGCCATTAGACATCCATACAAAAATAGGCTTACCAACGATGTGATCTTCAGGCACCATTCCCCAATAACGAGAATCTAAGGAATTGTGTCTATTATCACCCATCATAAAGTAATAATCCATTTTAAATTTGTAAGACTTGATCTTTTTGCCATCAATGGTCGCCATACTGGCATTAGAATCCCATTTTAGACTGGGGTTGTTTTCATAAAGTCGAATAGCTCTTTGATAAAGTAAGTAATTTTCAGCAGTTAAGTCAATCTCATCACCTGCTTTGGGTAAGTACAAAGGACCGAAATTATCTCTATTCCAATTGAAATAATTCTTAACAGCTGCTCTATTTTTTCTATTAGATGGGAACGCATCACAACCAGGAGAAGGAGAAATGTCACACTCAAATACATCTGGTGGAAAGTAAATTTCTTCAATTCCAGTGACATTCGTCTCCGCATTTAACTCAGCCTTTTTTTGCTCCGATAAACTCATCACATACTGACCAGCAGTACCACCACGACGCACATGATTAGGATCAATATGCATATCCAATAATCGCTCACTCGTTACATTTCTACCATCCGTATCCACAAAATAGGTATACTGCAACTTCTCAGGCTTTTCCAGCGGCTGATCATTGATATAAACATCCTTTTCCTTAATCGAAAGCTTATCACCAGGAATACCCACACATCGTTTGATATAGTTATCTCTACGATCTACAGGGTGATCCGTCGCCATAATTTTCCTAGGCAAATCATCTCCAGGAAAATTAAAAACTACCACATCATTATTCTTAATACTCGCAAAACCAGGCAATCGCCAATAAGGCAGCTTGATTAATTCCGTATAAGATCGAGTGCCAAGCCCTGGAATGAAATTATGCATGAAAGGCAGTGCTAAAGGCGTATTAGGAATACGTGCCCCATAATGCAACTTACTAACAAATAATTTATCACCCACCAACATAGAACCTTCCATAGAAGGGGTAGGGATAGCATAAGATTGAACTAAAAATATATTGACTATAGGAACGACAATAA
>JAHDDN010000262.1 GCA_020629335.1 Chitinophagales bacterium
TATAGACGTCATTTATATATTCCTGTTTTTTTTCAAGGGATTGAATTTTTATAGTTTTCTATATGGAGTGTACTGCCTGCTTGCAGTATGGGGATATTTACAATGGAGGAAAAAATTACAGATACAATAATCAAAGTAGTAATCTTGGGGCCAGAGTCTACAGGTAAAACTACATTAGCTCGACAGTTAGCCGAATGCTATCAGACAAGCTATGTGGAAGAGCATGCAAGACTCTACCTAAATGATATGAATGAGGGAGAAGAATATAATGAAGGAGATCTTCTTAATATAGCAAAAGCACAAATGTTTCTGGAAGAGATCGCATTAGAAAATGCCAACGAAATCCTCTTTTATGATACCGATATCACCGTTCTTAAGATTTGGAGTGAAGAAAGATTTGGATATTGCGACCCTTGGATATTAAAACAATATGAAGAAAGAGAATACGATCTCTATTTTTTAATGGACATCGATTTAGAATGGGAAGAAGATCCTCTTAGAGAACATCCCGCTGAAGAAGATAGAAAAAGATTGTTTGAACGCTACAGAACCGATTTAGAAATCCGTAATAAACGATATATTATTATCTCTGGACAAGGAGAAGAAAGATTTAAAAAAGCCCAAAGAGTACTATTAACTCACCAACTGCTATTTGCCTAAAAAATACAGGCCAAAACTTAGTATTTGAACCACTAATGTATCCGCATACTCAAGACTGATATATCATCAATAAAAGCAGCCTTCCCCTTAAATTCATTCACCCTTGATAATAAAGCATTATTGAAATCTTTAATCACAACATCTGAATGATCAGCTATAAAGTCAAGTACCTTATCTTCCGTAAAGTAATCATTAGACTCATTAACAATATCCGTCAAGCCATCCGTATAAGTCAATAATATACTTTGAGGAGCAATCTTCACACATCCTTTATTCACAAAAGGCAATTCCTCAAAAGCACCCAATACAGTACAACCCTGATCCAAAAACTGATGTACCCCTTCATGATAAAGAATCGGATGATTATGCCCCGCATTAATATAGCACAAATTCCTATTCTTAAAATTGTATCGACCCAAAAAAGCCGTGATAAACTTATCCCCCTGTGTAATTTCTACTACCCGCTCATTCAATTTGCGAACCAAAACCTCTGTATCAGTAATCTCCTTAGCCAATACCCTAACATAAGCCTGAAAATTAGCCATCAATAAAGCCGCCGCAATCCCTTTACCCGAAATATCCGCTACACAAAAGAAAAATTCCTCCTTATTAATCGGAATATAATCGTAATAATCTCCACCAATCGTAGAATGAGGCTCATAAATCGCCGCCATCTCCAATTGATCATTAGTAGGCAAAATGTTTGGAATCAACATACTCTGCACCTTCTTCGCCAAATCCAATTGATTCTTCATCTTCTCCTGCTCAATCTGCTTCTTAAACAATCGCTTGTTCTCAATCGCCACAATCACAATATTCGTAATCGTCTGAATAAAGCGAATTTTAGCCTCCTCTGTCTCCATTTCCTCACTCTTCAATCCACTCACCATCACATAAGCTAAAGCATTATTCTTATGAAAAACAGGAATAATCACATCAAAATTACTCATTAAGCCATTCCCCTTCTGATTCAATCGAATCACACTATCATCAAAAGAATCAAATTCCGCCTCATGCAATTGAGCAATCTTATCCTTCGCAACACCAAAATCCAATATACAATCCCATACGCCCTCCTGACAATAAAACACCACCGTACTCTTCAAGCCCAATTGACCCAAAAGCGTAAATTTATAAAGCTTAAAAAGCTTCTCCACTGAATCATTATGATTAATCGCCTTCGTTATCTCCAACAAAGAATTAACCTCCATCTCCTTCAAACGGTTATTCTGCTCCAGCTCTGCGTAAGTATATGTTTTAACTCCTTCCTGATTCATTATCTAAAAATATTGGCTGTAAAATGTTTTGTTTTTTCTTTGGGGCTTCCCCTTCCTAATTTTTTCATCGGCCCGTAGGGGCGGATCTATGTGTCCGCCCTCCGATGAAAAAATTAGGAAGGGTCGGGCTGTCCGTTCTTATGTGGCTATGCTACTCCTACTGCGCTAAGGCGCACTTGTCTGCCTTTCAGGCCAGCCTACGTGAGCCTAAGCTCCGTAAGTCGCAGCATGGCCGCCACATACCACTTCCATCCCTAAGCCGAAAATTAACCGATTAACGTTTTAACTGAAAAACTAATTAACCGAATTATTCTATCTGTCATTTACTCCGTTATCCAGTTATTCCGTTTACCAGTTATTATTAAAGTTAGGAAAAAAGTATCACAAAATCGTATTAAGCCCTCGTTTTCACATCCAGCGCATCCCTAAGACCATTCCCGACCAAATTAAAAGCCAATACAAGGATTAGAATCGCCGTACCAGGAAGTAGAGCCAAAAAGGCCTTATTCGTTCCTATATAGCCATAATACTCCTTCAGCATCGTTCCCCAAGATGGTTGAGGAGGTTGTACCCCAATACCCAGAAAACTCAATCCCGCTTCAATAATGATAGCCGAAGCAAAATTGGCCGCTGTAATAACGATCACAGGCCCCAAAATGTTGGGCAAAACATGCTTGAAAATCGCCCTGAAATCTGAAAAGCCCATACTATAAGCTGCCTCCACAAATTCCTGCTCTCTAACCGACATAATCTGACCACGTACAATACGGGCTACTTCCACCCACATCGTCAATCCTACCGCCAAGTATATCTGCCAAGACTTACGGCCCAAAGCAATCACCAAGGCAAACACCAATAATAAGAATGGAATCGACCAAAATACGTTGATAATAAACATGATGATCTCATCCACATTAATCGATATACGCTTAGTCGTGAATTTGTTGAGCACCGTTTGTAAGATACCAGCACCAATGGCTAAACCCAAGAGTTTACCCCAATAAGCAATAGCAAAATTAGCTTGTAATAAAGCGAATATCATCCCAAACAGGACAATCAAAAAGAGTGGAATGGCTAGTACACTCCCCAATTGTAGACGAGGAGGTTTTTTTCTATAAAAGCCGGCTGTAGCTCCTAATGTTAGTCCAATCAACAAAGAGATCAAAATCGCCACTATTCCTACTGATAAGGAGATGCGCACTCCCAAAATTAGTCGACTTAAGTTGTCTCTTCCAAACTTGTCAGTTCCAAATAAGTAGGTACGATTTTCAATATGATTTGTTTCGATTTTTTGCTGTAAATCAGCAGTGCTAATGGTGATTGAGTTTTCGTTAATATCCTTAAAGCTCAATCCTGAACCAGCAGACGAAATAGTAGGGTCTGAAACAGATATAGGATAGACGACATCTGCCATATTGACTTTCACTTCATTAACACTTCCCGTATCACCTGTATATTCATCCACGATAATCTGATCTCCCTCAAAACGATAGCTATTAATGGGGATGAGTGTATATGGACTTTCCTGTCCGCCCCATAAGCGAGAAAAGAAACCCCTCTCATTAATTTCCTGATTTTTTCTCGTTTTTAATATATCAATAGAAAAGCCCGATTTTTCGGTCGCAATTTGTAAAATCTGATCATTAGCATAAGGCGTTTTGTCTGGTGCAATCCAATAACCAAAAATGGCGATAAAGAAGGACAGAACGATCACTATAATACCAAACATGGCTGGCTTGTTACGCTTAAATCTTTTCCAAGCCTTTTGATTAGGGGATAAATATTTCTTGTTCTCTGCTGACATATGCTAATGGATCGTAAATTATCTTGAATACTTTGACTGAATAAGTAAAGATTGATTAGGAATGCTAAAAGAGTAAAATATAAAATTTACAGCCTAACATTTTGGGCCAAGACATGGCATTTTTTGAAGGCATAGCAGCGCTATGGCTTCAAAAAATAACGCAGTATTGGCGCAAAAGATGGAATGTTAAATTAATAAGTTACTCTTTTAGTATTCCATAGGCGAAATATAGGCATTTTTCACTGGACTTTACGCCCCTTCCATTCATATTGCTTGAAATTGCCCATCAAGCCGACACTTAAGATATAAGTTATATGATAAATTTCAGAACTTAAGAAGCTTTTCATCAAATGGCCCTGCCCAAAATAGCGACTAATTGCCCCCAAGTAAAGGAAGTCAATCACACTCTTTATAAGCAGTTGTAACAGGAATACGCCCCATAGATAAGGATAGAAGAAAGCAAAGATAAAAGTCATAAAAAGCAGAACAACAGATAGAAAGACCATTCCCAAAAGAAAAGTAATTCGCTTATCTTGATAGCTAGTCGTCTTAGAAGCCCAACGAATGCGCTGCTGAACGAAAGCTTTTATATCCACAGATGGATAGGTATAAACGATGGCTTCTTTAGACTTAATAAAATAAATATCATCAGGATAAGCTTGGGCGATTTTATGCATTAAGAGCAAATCATCCCCAGAAGCTAATTGATCGATTCCTTGAAAGCCCCCGACCTCCTCAAATACTGCTTTTTCATAGCAAAGATTAGCGCCATTACACATATTGGATAAGTGGAGCTCTACAGAAGCTCCTGTCAAGCCAATCATCCCAATAAAGTCCAGCGCCTGAAACCGCTTGAAAAGACTATCATTCTCAATGAAAGCGACAGGTCCAGTAATGAATTTAGCGTCCTTTTCCTCATAGTAGCTGACCATATTGAGTAGCCAATTAGGTCCCATTATACAGTCGGCATCTGTAGTGATAATGAGCGAAGATTTGGCTTGTTGGATAGCAATGGATATTGCCTTCTTCTTATAGGAGTTAAGCTTAGTCGAGCCATCTATATGATCGCTTAAGCGAATCAGGTGAAGAGGAAAAGGGCTATCGTATTGAGCCACTAATGCGGCTGTTTCATCCTCTGAATGATCGTCAATGACGATGATTTCTAATAGCTCTTTTGGGAAGTTTTGTTGAGCAATGCTGTTTAAACAATTGACTATATTAGCCGCTTCATTGCGGGCTGGAATGATAATGGATACACTCGTTTTTACTTGATTGAATGCATGAGGATGGAGAGACCATTCGGGCATTCGCTGAAAACCGTAAAGGTAGGTCAGCATAAGTCCAGCATAGAAAAAGGCAGGCAAAAGGAATAAGAAAATAAATAAAATGCTCAATAGGTTTTGATTTTACTGTAGAGACCTTGCACTGCAAGGTCTCCGAATTATTTTGCGTGAGGGATGGCAGCGGTATGTGGCGTCCATGCAGTGACTAATGAAGCTTAGGCAGACGTAGGCTGGCCTGAAAGGCAGACAAGTATGCCTTAGCGGAATAGGAGCGGCATAGCCACATAATAGCGAACAGCCCGACCCATTATTTTTTTGGCCAGCGGGCGGACACATAGGTCTGCCCCTACATAATGACTGGCCAAAAAAATAATGGGGCACGCCCAATTTATTTTGAATTGTTGATTAGCGATTTTTTTACAGCTCAAAAATAAGATTTAAATTTAGAGCGTTAAAAACCAAAAAACAAATCAAATGATGAAATCAGGTATTTATTGGATAGGCATTGTTTTGCTGATCGCTTTATTATCGTCTTGTAAGGAGTCTAAGAGTGTTTCTGCGCCTATGTCTGGCGAGATTATTAAGGAAAATATTTCTTGGGCGAAGCGATCTCATTATAAAATGAGCTTTAGTGATGAAAATGAGAAGTATGAAAAATTAGGCAGTTTTAAGGATGAGGGTTTGATGAAGCAATTATTAGAGGCGGTGGAGAAGGGAGAATTAGACGCTTATCATTATTATGATCATGTGAAATTAGATGCGAAGGCAGTGAATAATATTTATCATGAAGTGGATACGATTACGGTAGTTGATCCTGAGACATTTGAGGAGGAGATTAAGGTAGTAGAGAATGATTTAGATTGGAGTCGAGTAACGAAATTTAGAGTGAAGCAGGATTGGTATTTTGATGAAAAATCTATGCAGATGCATACAAAGATAGTGGGCATGGCTCCTACCCTCATGGTGATAGATGAAAATATGAATTATAGAGGTGATTTGCCGCTTTATTGGATCTTTTTTGAGGATGCACCTCCTCCATTAAAGGACTAATTCTGAATAATATTTATCTTTGCGCCTACAATTTTAAAATTATGGCAAAGAAAGATCCTACTTTATATGATATTATCATCGTTGGTGGTGGTATAGTTGGTATTGCAACGGCTTATCAATTGAGTCAGAGATATGGCGAGAAGTTGCGTATTCTTTTATTAGAGAAAGAATCGGAATTGGCTTATCATCAGACAGGGCATAATTCTGGGGTGATTCATTCGGGTGTTTATTATAAGCCAGGTTCCTTAAGAGCCTTGAACTGTAATACGGGGCGTAAGTTGTTGGTGGAGTTTTGTAAGGAGCATCATATACAGCATGATGTATGTGGAAAGGTGATTGTCGCAACGGATGAATCAGAGGTGCCTTATTTAGAGAAAATCCATGAAAATGGCATTGCGAATGGTACAGAAGGCTTGGAGTTGATTGGTCCAGAAGCGATTAAGGAGATAGAGCCTTATTGTGAAGGAGTGAAAGCGCTTTATGTTGGCTGTTCAGGTATTATTAATTATCAGGATGTGGGTCGTAAAATGGCTGAAATTATGCAGGCTAAAGGGGTATTGATTAAGCTGAAGCAGGAGGTAGTTAATTTTAATAAAAAGTCCGCTCACACCAATGTCGTAACTAAAAAAGGGAAGAAATTTAAGGCCAAGCATTTGATTGTCTGTGGTGGGCATCAGAGTGATCGTTTGGCGAAGAAGTATGGATTAGATCCAGGTATGCGAATTGTTGGTTTTAGAGGAGAATATTATGATTTAGTCAATCATGATAAGGTGAATCACCTGATTTATCCAGTGCCTAATCCTAAGTTTCCGTGGTTAGGCGTACACTTTACTCGTATGATAGATGGGCGATTTGAGTGTGGGCCAAATGCCGTATTTGCTTTTAAGCGAGAAGGATATAATAAGACGGATTTTAATTTAAGGGATGTCGTGTCTGCTGTTACTTATAGTGGCTTTTGGAAGTTGACAACTCGTCATTTGGCTTATGGGATGGTAGAGCAATGGCGTTCTATCTCGAAGAAAGCCTTTTTGGAGAGTTTGCAGAAGCTAATTCCATCCTTAACGATGGATGATATAGAGCCAGGTAGAGCAGGTGTGAGAGCTTTAGCTTTAGCACCAGATGGTAATATGATAGATGACTTTAAGTTTGTACATGCTGAAAATGCTATTCATATATTGAATGCGCCAAGTCCAGCCGCTACCTCTTGTTTATCTATAGGCAATACCATTGCTGATATGGCGGTGGAGAAATTTGGTTTGGCAAATAGGTCTTTATTAGTAGATGAGTTATAAGTTTCACTAAGGAACGTTTAAAAAATAATTTCCACATTTAGCAACTAATCTTTTGTACCAATAC
>JAHDDN010000263.1 GCA_020629335.1 Chitinophagales bacterium
TAGTTGAATCATCTACCGCATTTGGAGGATTATTAGGATTACAGCTTTCAGCTACTGTTATTGTTATAAATGCTTCATGACAAACCGTACCAGCACAAGCCGTTACTATTATATTCTCTACTCCTGAAAAACCTGGAAGTGGAGTATAAACAAAGCATCCATTATCTACATTTATGCTACATGGATAGTTCGTATTAACATCTGTAATTTCATAAGCCTGTCCGTCGAATTGACAGAAGTCTGGACATAGCGTAATAGAAGTCATTAACTCTGTACAGTCTGTAATTGGAGTGTTCACACATGGTTCAACTCCGCCATCAACTGTTATATAAACAGTTGCTGTATCTTCTCCTCCATTACCATCACAGATTGTGTATGTAAATGTATCAGTTCCAGAGAATCCTGGAGCTGGTGTGTATATGAAGTTATTTCCTGATTGAGCTACAGTTCCATTAACTGGTGCTGTATTACCGCAAACTGTTAAGTTATCACCATCTGGATCGCTATCATTTCCTAAAACATTAATTGTTACAGGATCTCCATTAGAAGTATTCACATCGTCAACTGCTACTGGAGGATTATTATCACTACCACAACTTTCTGCTACAGTAACATAGATTGTAAGATTATCACAAGCTGCATTATTACATGCTGTTATTTCTAAAGTTTCATTTCCTAAGAATGCTGGAAGCGGAGTATAAGTCACACAACCATTATCCGTATTAATGCTACATTGGTATAAGTTGGATACTCCTGTGATTTCGTAAGCCCCTGTTAATCCACAGAAGTCTGGACAAATAGTAAGCGACTCATTTGGAGTAATACACTCACTAATAGGATCATTTGTACATGGGGTAATACCCATTGCAACATCTACATATATAGTTGTTGTTGATTGACCGCCTTCACCATCACAGATTGTATAAGTAAAGGTATCTACACCAACGAAGCCTGCGTTCGGAGTATAAATAAAGTTATCTCCTGATTGAACAACTGTTCCATTAACTGGTGCAGTATTACCACAAATATAGATATCATCACCATCTGGATCTGAGTCATTATTCAATGCTGGTATTGTTACTGGTGTATTGTGTGGAGTTGAGTGATAATCACTTACTGCCACTGGAGGTGTATTAACTACACAACCACAAGCTGCATTAATTGTAACTAATGCAGTACTCATCGCTCCACTTGCATCACAAATAGTGTATACAAATATGTCAGTACCACAGTGAGTGCCATTCGGAGTATAAATAAAGTTATTACCAGATAATGTTACCGAACCATAAGATGGCTGACTATTATCACAGATTGAAATATTATCACCATCTGGATCTGAATCATTGCTTAATACATCGATTGTAACTGCATCACAAGATGCGTCTACCACATCAGGTTGAGCTACTGGAGGTGTATTACAGTTACCTACTACTATTTCAACACAGTATTGGACACATGCTCCACTATCATTACAAGTTGTGATTACCATATACTCTGTTCCTGCAAAACCAGGAAGGGCAGTGTACTCGATGCAACCACCATTGATACCTGTGCTACATGGGTATAGTACATCTACATTTGTAATTGTATAGTCTGGGCCTGATAAATAATCAGGTAAGCATATATTAGTTGGCTCTGCCGCCTCTACACATAATGTCATAGAAGGCACTGAACAGAACTCTATAGGTGGAACATCATCCGCTTCAAAACCGAAGTCAGACTGACCAATAATAGTATCACCATTTTCATTGATAGTGATTGTATAGAAGTTCGCTGTTGTTGAATCATAAGATGCTGGGCCATTTCCTACTATTATAGTATAAGAACCCTCAGATAAGCCTGCAAAAGTATAATTACCATCTGCATCCGTATAAGTGGTTAATTCATCTCCATTAGGTAATACTAATGTAACTTGAATACCAGCTATACCCATCTCACCTGGATCTTGTATACCATCACCATCTAAGTCATGGAAGACTTTACTTGAGATTACACTTGAACCTGGAACATCAACATCGACAGTATTATCATTATTATCACTTTGTGGTTCATTACAAACATAATAAGTTGGTAAAGTTAAGCTTGTTGCTCCTGAGCAAGATGTTAGATCATTTATCTCAATTACTACAGATGATTCTGATAAAGATGGATCAAAAGCGATTCCGTTAATCTCTAAATCTGTTGTGCCAGAAGCATCATAAGAATAAGTAGAACCAATAGCTAAACCATTAACATGAACATTAAATTCGCCGCTATCATTACCGCTGATTGTTAAGTTTAATCCGTAAGTATTGCCACAACTATAATTATCAAGTGTAGCTACTACACTAGGACCTCCCACTGTGTAAATGATTTCTTGTGTACATTCAACTGCATTACCACACTCATCCGTTGCTTGATAAGTTCGATAAATCGTTGTAATACAATTTTCTGTTGTCATATCATCACCTAAGTGAGTAATTGTTGGATTATCATCACATCCATCAGATGCAGCAACACTGTTCACATCTGGAGAAGGTACTGAATCTGGATTATTTCCTAGTGATAAAGTACTTGGACATGTTAATGAAGGAGGGGTATTATCTTCAAGCGTAATTAACTGATCCATTGTAGAAACATTTCCACATGCATCAGTTGCTGACCAAGTTCTAACAATAATACCTGTATTACTACAAGCTGTTAAACCACTTAAGTCATCTTGATAAACTGGGGTAATAGCCGCAGTATTTCCACAACCATCTGAGGCAGTTGCTAAGCCCACTAATCCATAAGAAGGATCTAATGAACCACCACACTCAAGAGTAACTTCATCTGGGACAAATAAATTAGGAGCAGTATCATCAGCAATAACAATTTGCTGTTCTCCACTAAGTGTTCCACAGGATTCACTGGTGGCTGTCCACGTTCTGACTATTACTCCCGTACCATTACAGGCTGTTAAAGCTGTAATATCATCCTCATAATAAATATCAATAGCACCGCATCCATCGGAAGCTGTGCCATCAGAAGCTGTGGGGAAAGCTCCACCCCCTAAATAGGCTTCTCCCGAACTGGTCGGTAGAATAGAGCTTCCACATTCTACGAGTATGTCGTCAGGAATAACTAAGTCTTGTGCACACGCATAGTCTGGCTTCAAAACGAAGCAGAATATGCTGAATAGCATCAAGACTTTAAATAAACGACAGTAGATGTTTTTCATATTTTGAATTTTTGAATATACTTTTCTTTTCTTCTAAGTAATAAGATTTGAAACACCTGTAGTAAAAAAAATAAACAGACTATATCAGAGTTACATCAAACAAATATCTTGCCACAAGCAGGCTTAAAAAGTATGCCATTGTAAGCGTAGAAATGATTAAATCAGATGTTCAAAAGAAATAAGTCCTATAAAAATAATCACCATTTAGTCAGTTTACGTTTTATTTAATGTAAAAGTTTCTCTTAGTGATTGTGGTTAAATCTTTAATTTCATAGTATAAGTAGCAAGTCCATGTTTTCATTTAAATGATAATAGGATTTATAATTCTTATAGAAAAAAACAAAGGGGCTTGTTATTCAAGCAGGTATAAAAAATATTAAAGCTCTAATGTCAATAGATTGTGTAGGTTTATCAAATCATTTAATATTATGAGTGGCGATATTTTGAAAAAACATAAAATCTTAACTGTCTGTAAATCAAAAATAATCAATAAAACAAAATTAACAATAATTACATTTCATATACCTAACAAATGCCATAAAAATAGATTCTCATAACTGAGCTTAAATAAATGCCTTATATAAAAAAACAGGAGCTACATTTTTTTTTCGTTAATTCAATGATTCTATAAATTAAGAATTAGCTAGAATATCGCTAAGTATTTGATAGTCTTTTTTTTGAACAATAATTTATCATCTATCAATTTAATTTTACTCACCCTTGTTATAGGTATAATTATTTCTATCAATTATTTTTTATTTATTGCTTGGCACTATTTGTATCAAATAGAAGAATTGATTTTAATAAAAATTCGTACAGTAATACAACTGGCAAAACAATTGCTTAAAATACTTGTATGCAATACTGTATATTTTAAAAAGAAAAGGCTTGCGAATCATAAATTCGCAAGCCTTTTTTAGTTTCTACTTTAGTTTTTCGATTACTTTTCTACTAACAATTTTAAATAAGTTGTTCTTTCTTTGTCGTACAACTTGATCAAATAATAAGCAGCTTGATATTCACTTAAATCAATATCCACTCTATCTCCATTAATATTAATTCGCTCAATTAACTGCCCATTAACATTAAAGATTTCTAATTGCTCCAGTTTGTTATTAGCTATTAACAAGCTTGTTTTATCGGTTGCTGGATTAGGAAATAGTTCAACGCCCCAGTCTTCCATAATGGCTGTATTATCATCTGTAGAAGAGTTAACTATCTCGTTTTCATAGAAATCGAATGGTGTTTCTTGATTATAAACGGCTCCGCTTATGAATCCGTTATTTTGTTGTTTGGAGTGATCAATAGCTAATTCGCCTTCCCCTTCCTCAAAATTCCAATAAGCGATAATATTTTCATTTTGGCTTACTTGATGATACATGATTTTATTAAGGGTGCTAGGTGTTAGTGCTTTATTCCATATTTGAACTTCATCCATTGCTCCTCTAAAAGCAAAGGAACCTGCACTTGAAAGATCATTCCCTAAACGTAAGATTGTTCCTGCATTTAGGATAGAAGCATCCGTATATTCCTGAGCGATGAAAGCTCCGTTCTTATAAAATTCGATTGTATTTCTTTCATCTGAGTATACGAAAGCGATATGTTCCCATTTTTCTTCGTCTACTTTCAGTTTTAGTTTACCATTATAGGTTCCTTTATTACCCATGAACCACCTTATCTTCTTACCATATAATCTGAAGGCCCATGTTCCTCTAGTATTAGAGGAATCTATATAGTCAATTAGTGCCTCTCTTTTTTTGTCATCGGCTCGTTTGACCCACATAGAGATCGTCATTTCGTCTAATGCTTCATAATTATCATTGGCTGCTATTTGTATGAAGTCATCAATACCATCAAATTGTAGAGAGTATTGGTTAATAGGGCTTATTTCTTGTGCTTCAGTATACAAATTGAAGCAGAGAAAGGTGATTAAAAGTAAGTGTATTTTATTCATTGCTATTTTCATTTATTGAACTCATTTAAAGTTTTATAATTGGCTTAGGGATGGAAGTGGTATGTGGCGTCCATGATGTTACTTACGGAGCTTAGGCAGACGTAGGCTGGCCCGCAGGGCAGACAAGTCTGCCTTAGCGTAGTAGTAACAGCATAGCCACATAAGAACGGACAGCCCGACCCTTCCTAATATTTTCATGCGAGGGCGGACACATAGGTACCGCCTCTACTGGCGCATGAAAATATTAGGAAGGGGAAGCCCCAAATTAATTAATCGCTTACAAAAGTTTGTAGGTAGATACAAATATCTGTCCCTATACGATTGACAAAAAATAATTCAGGGAAGTTCCCAATAGGCTTATTTCCCTACTAGTTCTTTCAGCCTTTGAAGATAATCTTTCTGTATTGAAAAGCCAAGTTTTTTAGCTTGCTGGGCGTCTTCCCAGGCTTTTTGTGGTTGATTTAACTTATAATAACAGAAGGAGCGATTCATGAAATATTGGCCATTTTTGTCATCCATTGAGATCGCTTTATTAAAATCTTTAATGGCTTTTTGGAATTCGTTTTTCTTATTGAATAGTAAACTTCCTCTATTATTATAGGCTTCCGTTAAGTTTGGATTGAGTTTGATGGTTTTATTAAAATCTGCTAAGGCTTTATCGTATTCTTCTGTTTCATAGAATTGAATGAGTCCTCGCCCGTAAATGGCTTCGACATAGTCTGGCTTTAGTTTGATCGCTGCATTATAGTCTGCTAAAGCTTTATCTATATTCTTGAGTTTATAGAAATGTAATACACCTCTATTATAGTAAGCATCTTTATAGTTTGGTTTTATTTTGATGGCATTATTATAGTCAGTGAGTGCCTTTTGATAGTTTTCTTCTATATAATGGTATACGAGGCCTCTATTAAAGTGCGCATATGGCACTCTATTGTTTTTGTTGATGACATCTGTCCAAAGGGTTTTGCTGTCTTTCCAGACTTTAGTTCTTTCAAATGTTAAATAGGAAAACACTAAACTAGCTATTAGCAAGAGTCCTCCTAGTATTTGAGCGTATAGCTTTCGATCTTTATTATTGATTAGTTCTTCAAATAATTTGCCTAAAATGAAGAAAAGGCCAATATAGGGTATGTAGGTATAGCGATCTGATATGATAGCACCACCAACAGATACAAACTGAAGGGTCAGTGCAATGGTGATGAAGTAGAAGCTGATTCCGTAAAAGAATATTTTATTTTTCTTCCATAAGAAAGCCGTTATAGCCAATAGGCCTATTATTAGTATGGGAGCTATATAAAAAATAGGTGGTAACTCCTTAATTAATGGATAAGGGTAGAATGCGGATAGATTAATGGGTACAAACATTTTAACGATATACATGAGTGCGGCATAAGAGGCAAACATGCTACGTTGAATAATATTTAATTCGTCCATACTGCCTAAGGCGGAACTTTCTGTTTGGAAGTGTATGGTTAATAGACCGAATATAACTGCTAAGATGAAGTGAGGAATTTTCTCTAAAACTACTTTTATGTTCCATTTTCGGCTTAGGAAATAGTCTGTTAATAATAAGACTACAGGTAAGGTGACTGCTGTAGCTTTGGACATCAATGAGCAAAAGAATAAAAGTAGGCTGATCCAATAAGCTCCTTTGCGCTCTGTTTTTACATATTTAATGTAAGTAATTAGGCTTAATAAGAAGAAGAGTGAATAAAGTACATCTTTTCGCTCTGAGACCCAAGTAACAGATTCTACGTGCATTGGGTGTATTCCAAAGAAAGCTGCTACGATGAGGGCAGCGATTACTTTTTTATTGTTTAGGTGATATATAAATAGGAATACTAAAAAGGTATTGATTAAGTGTAATAAGACATTAGTTAGATGATAGCCAAATGGATTAAGCTCTCCAATTTGATAATTAATAGCTAGGGAAAGCATTGTAAAGGGATGATAAAGGGATCTTTCAGAGGTGGTGAAGATACCTTTTATATGTTCCCAAGAAAGGCTAGTGATAAGATTGTTTTTGACTACATAATATGGATCATCCCAATTGGTAAACTCGGCACTTAAAGAAGGAAAGAAAGCAAGGAAGCTTAATATTAGGATAGGGATGATTCCCCAAGCATATTTTCGTTGCCACCAATTATTTGTAGGGCTTGGTGAGTTTAAGTTAGGATTTGTTGTGCCATTTGATTTCATAGATAACCTTATTGGTGTAAAAATAAAAACTCCCTACTTCCAGAAGGAAGCAGGGAGTC
>JAHDDN010000264.1 GCA_020629335.1 Chitinophagales bacterium
CAGGTATTTAAATGTCATTTTCAGATATTAATGCTGTCCTGTCTAATAAATTCTAAACCAATTTTATCTTTTAATATTCTTTTTTGCACAGTTTCATTCTGGTGATATGCTCGTTGAAATGATGGATTGCATAATATCGGTTTGACAATATGGGAAGAAAGGTTCGGATGATGTTCTTTGAAACTTAATATAGTTTCTTCAAACTTTTCTCTTGCGTCTTTAAGCCAACCACTACGAGGTCGATTTTTTATTTCTATAAAAAGAATAGAATTACCATATTCAATAAATCCTTCACATCGTTTTAATTGGATCAGTTCCAATATTATCTGATGAAAACTGAGCAGAATCTCTTGCAGCATCGTTTAATTTATAAGTGCCAGTTCTAAATATGGGAACGCACCAATCCACTGCTTTGAAAGTTACTTCTGTATTGGAATTGTTAACGACAATAAAATCAGTTGTTGGGTCAGGATTTATAGTATTTATTTTTGCTGGCAAGCTATTAGCTCCATCAATATCACTTATACCAAAAGTATTATTAGGTATTCTTTGTAAGCATTGAGTTGGCTCGGTTTCGCAATTAACTTGAGGCTTATTGCACGGTGTTGCATAAAAATCTACTGGCATAAATCTTCAATATCTAATAGTTTAGAAAAATCAGCATTTGCATCTGCCAATCCATTATTAAGCGCATTTTCATCTGAAGGCAATCCTTTATAGTTTCCCAACTTTATAATTTCTCCATTAATTTCATTTAATTGATAAACCACAAGTTCATTTCCATCAACTACAGATGCCAAAGGTACGATTTCACTTAATTTAGATTTTAAATCATCGGTATTGGCTTTTTGTTTTAATCTATTAGCTTCTACACATAAAGTTAAATATACTAACAGATATGGACTATGAGTTGTCATGATCAATTTATTTCCCTCTTTTTTGTTGTTAAATTCAAGAAGGCTATATAACATTTGTTTCTGCGATGTCGGAAATAAATTCTGTTCTGGTTCTTCAACAATATTCACAAAGTGTCTACAGATATACCTTTCATTAATTTCCTTTTCCCTCGCTCTCAAGTTTTCTTCATCAAGTTCTAAGGAGTTCAACTTTTTCAATTCATTATTTCTGCGAACAGTTTGGTCTGTACTTAATGATCCCACTAATTTTTTTTCGCTTTGCTCAACAAAATTAATAAGGTGCTTTGTTATCCAGTATAATGGAACAAAAGAATGAAAACCACTTGAAGCATGAGAAAGTTTAAGCCGTTCACCACCAAACTCTAAATAGTTTTCATCATCTTTAGGATCGTAAACTATTTTGGTATTATTTATTGGTAGTTCAAATGCTTTACCTTTATTCGCCAATTGTGCATTTCGGAATTCGACAGAATAATTCTTTAGACTACCCACTACCAGGTCGGACACCTTATTAATATTTTCAATTGAACTCAAAAAATTTCGTTCAGAAGGAACATACATTATTTTAGGTAATTCAATCCTATTTCCTTTCAATTCTGTAGCCTCAATTATTCTCTTATTTGAATTAGCTTCGTTTTTTAATTTTAATAGAAAATTAGTTCCTTCATATTCAATTTCGGTATTGGTATGCAGATAATTCTCAAGACGGTGAAATTCAAATAATTCAACAAATTTTTGATAAGAAACAGGAGCTTTCATATCACCTCGAATCAATGCTTTTTCCAACCACATAAATGTTGAAATAACCTTTGCCACAGTACTCTTTCCCGAACCTTGATTACCAATAAAAACAGTAACTTTTTTGATATCGATCCAGCCATCATTTTCTTGACAGCCTTCTTTGATAGGACCAATATTTTTTATTCTTATTTTACTCATCTCCTAAAATCTTATTTTGCAAACTTAGTCCATTTTTTTTATAAGCCGTCAAGCCATACAACACTTTTTGCATTTCAATATGTATAAATCCATCTTTTTGAGTTGCTTGCAACTTTTTCAATCACACCTCCTTCATTCAGGCCCTTTAAAGGTCAAATATAGTAAATACCACTTTATTAGTTGCCCTAAATAGGTGTTTTTCGTTATCAAATTGACGTTTTCATATTCAAAGAAGCGTTTTAAATGATAAAAGCAGTTTTATTGATAGAGTCTATCAATATTGCTTATAATGATTTTGTGTAGTCTCAAAACCCATGCTATTAACAATAGCTTGTAGAAGATGATTAATAACAGGAAAGCGCATGAAACAAGCTAATGTTCCATAAGCCAAATTGACATGCAAAGCCATTGTTTTGGATTTAATTTTATTGCAAATCTTCTAATTCCATTCCATAGTCGTACTGTAGGTCTTCGTGTAATGCTGCTATTTTTTTTCCTACGGCTGCTTTCTCTCTGAGATAAATATTTTTCAATACAAAGACTTGATTTATGGACGGTTGTAATTTAGTCATTTTATGGCAGAAGTAAAGTAATAACTCTACTTCCGTTTCTTTATTTTTGGAATAGCGTATATACTTTTTAACTTCTTTGAGAATCTTCCTAACGCTCTTTTTCATGAAGTAATAACTCTTCGTATTGACATTCTCAAATTGATCGTCTATATGTAATTTGACATTCTCAATGAAGGTTATTTCTTCTTGGGCATCATAGAGTAGATAGGTTAAAAGTTCTTTATTTTCCTTTTTGAACTTTGATAATTTCAAGCAAATTTCTATCAGCTCTTTCTCTGTTCTTGTACTCAATTCTGCTTTTATTTCTTTGACGCTTGCTGCTTTCATTATTTGATTTTTTGCGTGAGGGATGGTAGCGGTATGTGGCGTATATGATGCGACTTACGGCGCTTAGTGATGCGCAAGGCTGGCCCGAAGGGCAGACAAGCAGCACTTAGCAGAGTAGAAGCATCATAGCCACATAAGAGCGGACAGCCCGACCTTTTCTTATTTTTCATCGGAGGGCCGACACATAGGTACGGCCTCTACGGGCCGATGAAAAATAAGAAAAGGGCACGCCCATAATATTAATTTACGACAAATTTTCCTTTGCCGATTACTTGGTTTTTATTTTTTAGCCAAAATAAATAAGTACCTGTACTTAGGCTTCCTTTTTGTAAGATGATACGATTATATTCATATTGAATAGGGCAATCGACCTTATCTCCAACGCTATTGGTGATGTATAATTTCAGATGATCGGTATCCATATATGGGATTTCAATTTCTGATTGATTCGTCATCGGATTTGGGACTAATTTCAAAGATAGTTGATTGGCACTTGGGGAACTAATATAGTCGGTAAAAGCATCACATTCTGGTGTTTCCACACCTAATACTAAATGTAAATCATCAAAATAAGAATCATTATCGGTACCTGCATTTCTCGTCCCTTTAAGATGCATTTGAATGGCTCTGGTCAATGATGGAATTGAGACCCATTCACTTACTTGAGTCCATGTATTATTGAGACTTGATAAGGTATTAGAATTGCCCAATACATTTCCATCTGTATCCAAAAATTCTATTTTAATTTCAGGTAGATCTGAACCGCTATAATTAGATAAATAGCCTCCAAAATTAGCTGAATAAATGCCTTGATCAATATCATCTGCATAATCAGAGACGTCCACTTCTTGAAAAGCACGCCCTACTTCACTATGCTCACATATTCCGCCTACTGCAAAATACTGACTGCCTGTATGAGGTGAGATTCCATCACATTCGCCATCTGTCACGATCTCTGCTACTCCTTCTAATATTTGCCAAGGATCTAAGCTATTTTCTTCCGCTCCATTATTGAGCAATAAATTAGGCGTATTATTAGACGCTAAAGTGCTAAAAGCTGCTGGTTCAGACCATGCACTCCAATTAAATGAGCGATCTCTATAACGCACTCGCCACCAATAATTAGTATTTTCATTTAAGCCCATCACTTTTTCATCGGTCAAGACATCATCCGCTTGGGTATCCTCATTATTATACCAATTCTGATAATGATGCCAACGTTCTATCTGAGGCTCATCAAAGCCATTCGCATCTGTCGCCACTTGCCAATGACTTTGTCCGTGTAATCTCTCTGCATCGGGGGCTGTATAATCGCTGGCGCTTAGCAGCACACACTCAGGCATCACTTCCTCATTGATGGGGAATACAGGCGTAGGTGTATTGACTATTTTATCATTTTTGTGGAGGACTAAACTATCTCGCACTTCATTATCTCTTGGGGAATTAAGGTTTCCACGACTAATTCTTTTGATAACTAACTTCGGATCTTCATCCGCTGTTACTGATACAGACACAAATCCATATTCATCCTGAGAAACACTAAACTCATCATAATCCATATTCGGAAATTCTCCCCAATAATCCACTGAACCGCCTGCTGAGGCTGCATTAATCCAAAGGTGCTTATGATCCCTTGAATCGCCTCTTGAATAGCCATGCGTATGACCGAAGAAATGAATACTTGGCTTGCCACAATCTGTACTGAATTGCTCCAATTGAGCAATGACTTCCCCTGTATAATCAGACTCTCCAGGCGTCCATAATTCAGATTTGTGAGGATGGTGTAATTCTGCAAATACGAAGTCAATGGAATCCGACTCACAAGTATTGTCTAGTACCTCTGCTAACCAATCTAATTGGGTTTGGTTGCTAAATGGATCATTCGAATCTAAGCCTATAATTCGCACATTCCCATAGTCTTTATGCCACCAATGTTCTTCATATCCTTCACTCCCATTTTCAGGTAATTTGAAGTATTGAAAATAGTAAGTCGAGTTATATTCATGATTACCTAGGACTGGATAAACAGGCACATAGGGCAATAATTCTTGAGCAGGTTCAAAAAAATCATTCTCCCATTGACCATAATTTGTTCCAGTTACCACTAAATCACCTGGGATTAGCAACATGGCTAAATGTTCATGGATATCTTCTCCATATTCCTCCTCTAAAAAATCAATCACCCCCTCCTCTATCACTTCCTGAAATTTGTTTGGATTTTGCCAATCTCGCTGCATATCACTCATCGCTATGATATGAAAATCTTCATGATCTGCTGAATGAGGGGGCGTTTTAAAGGAGTAAGTTTCTGAGAAAGCGGTACCCGTTTTCACCCGGTAATAATAGGTGGTAAAAGCATTGAGATTGTCTAAACCTACTTCATGTATAAATGCTCCTCCTGAAGAAGCATTGGAATCCCCCATTGATAAATTTCCAAAATCTGGTGTCAATCCCCACTCTACTGTTGCTTCCTCTCCTGAGGTCGTTTCCCACATGATATAAATGGAATGTGGGCTAGCATCTTGTAAATAAGGCTGCACCTTGATTGTCTGTGCGTGAGCATAATTTCCCAAGCAAATGACAATTAGTAGCAATAATAGTGGCTTTTTCATATTCGTTGATTGATTTTTGGAATATCCATTGCGAATATAAGCATTCTATTCCTTAATTTTAAGGCATGAAAACACATTATAGCATCGGCTTTTTGCTATTTACCCTATTAATTCTCTTCTCCAATTGTGAGAAAGAGCCTCAAGTTGTTACAGAAACGATTACCGTCACTGATACCATTTTTGTCAATCAGACCGACACCCTTTTTATTACTGAAGAAGATACTGTTTTTCTCAATCATATAGATACCGTATTTGTCACTTATACGGATACGATTACGATTGAAGAACTGGTCTACGGCAATACCACGACTCTATTCATGTTGCGCCATGCGGATGCCGATGATGGAGGAGAAAATCCGAGTTTAAATGAGGCTGGCATAGAAAGGGCAGAACAATTAGTACATGTATTTTCCAATATTCCTTTGGATGGCATTTATACTACCTACTATAATAGGACTCAACAGACCGCTACACCAATTGCTAGTTCCCAGAAGTTAGAAACTGAAATCTATGATATCGCCGAGCCTTATATATTTCTCAATAATGTCTTAGATACTCATGAGGGAGGTAATGCTATGATCATTGGTCATTCCAATACAATCCCTAATATGATGAATCTCCTAACGGCATCAGATGCCTTTGAAGAAATCCCAGAAGATGAATACAATAATTTATACGTGATAAGAGTGTATGAGTATGGCGTGGCAGAGGTACATCACTTGAAGTATGGGGCGCCTTAGAATTTGGTAGATTAGTTAATTAGGAATATAAATATTCACAGTGGTGCCTTTTTTAAGTTGAGAACTAATATCTATTTTTCCGCCTACTTTTTCCAGTAATTCTTTTACGACACAAAGTCCGATGCCTGAGCTTTTTTCAAATCTGGTATCTATTTTAAATGGGTCAAAAACTTGATGAAGCCTTATTTCGGACATGCCTATGCCATTATCTTCAAATGATAGTACGGTATAGTCACCCACTACAGAACTTGTTATTTTTAATTGGGGAGTAGTTTTGCTTTTGTCTTTATAATTAATTGCATTAGAAATTACATTTTGAAGGCATTGCTCTAAAACTGGTTTTGAAAAGAAGATAGGTAATAATAGCTCTTCAAATTCATATGTTAGATGCTCTCGTTTAAAATCAAGAAGGGAAATTTTTTCTTCTATTAACTCTCGTATATTGATCAACTTAAATTGTTCAGAATCAATTTGAATCTGCTTCGAATAATCTAGTAGATTATCGACCATTTCTTTTAAATTTTCTGAAGAGGCTTGAATATAACTCAAATATTCTTTAGATTCTTGACTTAAACTATTGGATTGATCTTCTGATATAATCTTTGAATAGCTGGAGATGATTCTGATAGGTGCCTTTACATCATGTGCCACCATATAAGTGAAGGATTGTAAATTTTTATTTAGATTTATTAATAGTTGATTTTGCTTTTCAACTTGGAGACGTAGTACTTTTTCATCTATTAGCTTTATGGTAAATTTGGCTAATGTCTCCAGACAAAAAACTTGTTTCTTATCGAATCGTCTCACTTTGTTATCAAATACGCATACGGTTCCTATTCTTTCTCCTTGACTTGCTACTAAGCTGACTCCTGCGTAGGATTTTAAATTCGGACCTCCTACTACATATGGGTTATTAGCGAATCTACTATCACTTGTTAAGTCTTCTATTAACATGATTCCGTTTTCCTCCTTGATGGTATGATTGCAAACGGATATTCCTATTGGTGTTTCTTCAACTTCAGTACCGATCTTGGCTTTAAACCACTGCCTTTCTTCGTCTAGAAGAGTAATTAGTGATATGGGTGCTTCGCAAATAGTAGATGCGCTCCTTACTATATCATTAAAAATTTCTTCTTCTTCTGTATCAAGAATGCCTAGCCTTTTTAACTCCTGTACCCTCTTTAACATAACTGCTTCATTTTTATGCAGATGTGCAAGTTTTCTTTTCTTGCTCCTTTAAATATATAGGGAAAATACGATTTTCAACTCATAATATCAACATATGGAGGTTAAT
>JAHDDN010000265.1 GCA_020629335.1 Chitinophagales bacterium
GGCGATCCTTGTGGTCGCCCAATCTGGGCAATCATCTTATTATAAACGATTAATCACACTATCACAACGAACAATCTCTCATCTGAAAGCGAACGCAGTGAGTAATCTAAAATCCATCGACTATGGACCATGGACTATCGACTAAAAAATCTCTCCGCAAGCAAAGCGAGCAGTCTAAAATCTGACAGCGAAGCGGTCTAAAACCTATGGACCATGGACTATCGACCATCGACTAAAAACCTGACAGCGAAGCGGTCTATCATCTATTTTCTTCGGAAAAATCGCCCAAAAAGAAGCCCTAATAAAAGCAATTCAAATAAGAAAAGTCCAATCTTGAAAAGAATCGTTTGGAAGGTGTTAATGCTTGGTTGATTAAGGGTGTTAAGAGGAAGGTTTTGTCCATCCCAACGTAGGACAGGATTTAGGAAAAGACGGCTATCATTGTGGTGATAGGCCTGCACACGAATATAAGTATCATCTGGCTGGAAGGTATAAGAAACGGTATTAGTATTGACTGCTTTATGCTTCAATTGCCCATCTTGCCCAATGAGTTGAATTTCTGGAACAGGCTTTTCAAAAGTATAAGTTACAGTCAAACCATCTGTAGTACAGGAAACAAATTTATTTTCATCTACCGCATGTTTCCCTCTTACGCCATAGGCTTTACCTGTTATAAGAGCATCTAATATACCCTCAGGAGTAGCAGCGGTAGAATTCACCCATGTCCACATAACGAAGGTATTATTTCTTCCTGCTACATTGTGGGTATCATCATTGGCGATTATCCAACTCAGCTTTCCAGTAGAAAGTGCTGCATCCCAATGCTCATCAGAAGTACGATAATGATTCAATACCTCTATTAATTCATAGCCACATAATTGACTCATATGATATTCGCTATGACTATGCCCAAAATTCCCAAATTCTGGGTGAGCAATGACTACTGTAGCCTCATTTTCCTTCAATTTATTGACAATTACTTGCTTATGAGAAAGGCTTTGATAAAGTGGAAAATCCAAGAAGGATACCTTCTTGGGTGCAATAGCTAATTTATGAGCTTTAAGAATATTGAATCCATGCTCATACATAGGTAGATGAATCAGATCATAGCCCTCAGGATAAGGATCAATACGGTGATAGTTTGTTATACAAGCTACATCATATCCTTTAGATTGATAGGCATCCAAGACTTCTTCATGCGTATCTACCCCATTAGAGAGACCTCCCCATGCATGAGTGTGCGCATGAAAGTTGGATTTATACCACTCCCCTTTCAAATCCTCGTAAGGATTGAAAAGTTGATTGCCAGTGAATTTTTTAGTTTCGGGAAAATCAAAAATCTGAGTCTGCCAATAAAACAGACTAATCAAAAACAATAAACTAAGTATTAGGTATCCTAAACCTTTTAGCAAAGCCTTAAGCCATCTCCACATAAATCTTTTTTTAGGCAAGTATATCTTTTAACCTATTGTATAGTTTTTTTTCCATATCATCAATACTATGATCAGCAATGAGTACATCTCTTATTTTGCCCATAATCGTTATCTTCTGATCTTCAGAATGTATCCATTTAGCAGTCATTTTGTCTAAATAATCTTTTCGCTCATTATCACCATGAGATTGGTAGAGCTGGTAAGTTTCTTCAAATTCAACATCGCTAACTTTTTTACGGATAAGCTCTTTTTCTTCTTCTGCTATCTCGTTATTAGCAGCAGCAGCATGTATCATTAAATAAGTCAAAAAATCAAGGTATTCTTCGTGTTTTTGAGGCATAATAATTGGGTTTAATAGCATAATTAATAATAAAACAATTTGTTTTTATCTCTAGCAAAATACATAAAAAATACCCAATTCAAAAACATCACTGTCATTTGTTGATATAAAACTCTTCCTAATCCATTTTTACCTGTTCTTCTATCACTTCTCTGTCTTTACAATCCTCCGATTTTGAAAGATGGATAAAAGAGTTTCGTTTAACGGATTCAAGCACCAATTTATTTTTATTGAAATTCTTGATGTACATGAATCGGTGGTTAGTTTGATATTTTCTAATGTGACGAGTTAAAAAATAAGTCCCATTTAGCCCCAAACGAAAATAACTATTCGCATCTCTTTTAAATCTTCGATCGGAAGACTTCTCCCTTAAAGTATCTCCATCAAATTGAAAATTGAGGGTTTCAATTTGTCTGGAATCCATCAAATTTTTAAGATCTTGAGCAAATTCTCTTGGATTTCCTTTAGATGCCTTATTGATAACTGTATCACAATTCCAAGTACAATTTAAGCTGTTCTGTATTTTAGCTCTATGCCTAGTATCTGCCTTGCGCTGATATTTGACCTGAGTAACACTACCATTGCGCAATTCTGATATGACCATTTCATTTTCATCTATCGAATGAATCCAACCGAAGTAGCTTCTTGCGCCTACCTCCGTTTTATTTTTTAACAAAGCCATTCCATCAAATATCTCAATATCCCAAGTAAAGTATTTAAAAGAGACTTCCCCATTATGAATGACCTGCCTGACCATATCTTCTTCAAAAAACTCTAAATACACTCGACTCTTTTTAAAGTCAAAGTCCTTAGAAATAAAATAATGATTAGTCAATAAAGCTTTAATACGCTCTGGCATTAGAGGCGCTGCTGCTTTTTCTACTGGTATAAAAATAGCATCAAAATTATCCTCCAAGGAGCGAAGTTTCATTTCTTCTTCTGAGCTTTCTAATATTAAAAAACGATGGGTCTCGTTTTTTTCTGTAACAAGCAAAGTATCTCCATTTCTTTGCCAGTTCCCTTTAAATGGCTGGTTTCTCGCACTAACTTTAAACAACTCCCCATCAGGCTTGAAAGACCATATCCTTTCAGGATAAATCCTAGCTAATTGTCCGCCATCTCGCTCTGTAATACTCATTAAGTTAATCCACTTAGAAACAGTTAAATCCGTTTGACGATTACAGGCACTTAAGCAAGCAAGTAATAATAGTGCCAGTATGTAGGTATTCTTTT
The DNA here is from genome assembly GCA_020629335.1 of Chitinophagales bacterium. Next base: position 3,007 of record JAHDDN010000265.1, read on the forward strand.
TCATGGGTTGGGGTATTAGAGATAGTTGACAGTTCGAAATAATCCTTATTTCGAACTGTCAACTGTTATATTTACTTAAGTAGTTGAAGCTACTTATACTCTTTTAATTCAGAATAGATCATAGCACCTCCCATTTGTGGAGCACTTGATTCACTCTTTACTACACAACGAGGCTTATCTTTGCATATCCAAAGAGTTTGTTCTCCTCCTCCCCCTTCAAGCACATCTAACTTTACTTGATAGGTATCAAATTTTCCTGCGGGTACCTCTACTGACTCTTCTCCTTTTACGCTTAATTGATAAACACTTACCTTTTGCATCTGAGGATCAAATGTACGGATTACGGATTCAAATCCAGGCGCTAAATCTAAATTACTAATGGCAACATCCATACCGCCACCATCTGCAAATAATGGGGCGTCTAAGGCAGCCTCCATAGGTGTTTCTTTTCCATTCATATTCATTACACCTTCCACTTTATCATCGCTATAATCAATGCTCATAGTCATTGGACCTTGATTAATTTTTCTATTGACTGGTTTTAATTCTTTCGCAGATAATTCTATAATATCAATGAGTTTCCCACCTGGAGTGGTGGCTTCATCAGTGACTACCCAATTACCTTCTTTATTGGCTATCGCTCTTGTGGCTGTCATTGGAATTTCCTGTCCTGCTACTTTGATAGTGATCTCATAGGTAAATTCTCCTGTAATAGGCTCGCTTACTGCTACTGGCAAAGGCGCATTTAGAGCGGAAGCATCTACTGCTTCTGCTAACTCAACTGTATTGATATCCACGGTCATTTTTTCTAAAATAGCGGCAATATCTTCTGGTACTTCCTCTTGGTATCGTCCACCTAAGTGTGTCGCTAAGAATTTTTCTACTCCAGCCAACATCGCCATATTATTATCTGGCTTGGCAAAACCGTGGCCTTCATCTTCGGCAACTAAATACTCTACTGGGCGCTTTAGCTCACGCATAGCAATAACGATTTGATCTGATTCTGCCTGCTTTACTCTTGGATCATTAGCTCCTTGTATCACCATTAATGGCGCTTTGATTTTATCTGCTGAATTAAGCGGTGATTGGCGCATTAATTTGGCTTTTCCTTCTTCTGTATTAGGATCGCCCATTCTAAGGTGAAATACTTTTCGAATCGCTTCCCAATAAGGAGGAATCGTCTCTAAAAGAGTCAATAAATTAGATGGACCGACAATAGAAACTCCAGCAGCATATACATCTGGCGTAAAAGCCACACCAGCTAAAGTAGCGTAACCACCATAAGAACCACCCATAATTCCAACTTTAGATCGATCTGCAATTCCTTTATCAACTAAGTAGTTAACACCTGCTGTAATATCATCTTGCATAGCATCTCCCCACTCTCCATTAGCTGAATTTAAAAACTCTTTACCATAACCTGTAGAACCTCTAAAATTAGGCTGAAGTACGGCATAACCTCTATTTGCTAAAAATTGAGAGAAAGGATTATAACCCCAAGAATCTCTGGCCCAAGGCCCACCATGAATGAGTAATACGACTGGTAAGTTTTTAGCTTCTTTTCCTTTGGGAAGTGTTAGATAAGCAGGTATTTCCTTACCGTCTAAAGATTTGTATCTTACTGCTTCCATATTGGATAAATGCTCTGATGGCAAATTCGGTCTTGGACGATATTGAAAATCTAAGGCTTTGGTATCTCGATTGAAGATATAAGCTGCTCCAGGATCTACATCACTATTGGCATATACGATCCATAATTTTTCATCTGTAGTAGAAGAACCTAAATTAATCTCGACTCCAGGTAATTTTTCTTCTAATAACTTAAAGTCAGCAGCAAAGGCTTCATCTTTGAAGTACTTACGTACTTTATCACCATTATAAATAGTAGCAATTAATTCATGATTTACTTTAGAGAAATAAGCGTTTGCAAAATCTGCTTTTTTTTCTGGATCAGACTCGATGAATTCCGTTTTCCCTGTGGCTGGGTCTAATAGTAAAAATTCGGTCAAGTCTTTATCTCCTTTATTGGAAATGAAGTAGACTCTTTTTCCATCAGGATGATAACGAATAGGGCCACAAGATTCTTCAAAACTACAAGTATAACAGCTTTTGAATCCATCATCTGTTACGAGTAAGATTTCGGAACCACCATCATCTGTCATTTTGCTGGCCATTCTTAGATTACCTTCTAAATCAAAATTCCAACCACTGATATTATCCGTATTTTCTTTGATGAGGGTTCTTTTTCCTGTCGCTATTTCTACTGAATAGAGGTCATGCCAAGAGGCGTCTCTATCATTTAAACCAACATACATAATATCTGGCTTTGCTCTTGGCACATCATAGATATATGCCCTTACTCCGTCTACGGGTGTTAAATCTATCGCTTCGGGAATTTGCTCTTTAGTTGCTTTAGACGGATCTAATGCATAAACATGGAAATTCTCATCTCCGTCTTTATCTTGAGTAAATAAGATATGCTTTCCGTCTCGACTCCAAAAATAGCCTCCAAGCGGTCTTTCTGTACTCTCTGTAACGGGTATCGCCTCCTCAAATGATTGAGCGATTTCTTTAACCCATATATTTCTTACATCATTGTATGGACGTAAAAAGGAGATATACTTCCCATCTGGGGAAAGCTGAGCGCCTGTTATTTCAGGATCACCGAATAGTACTTCTCTATCTATGATAGGTGGTACCTCTTTGGCTCCTTGAGCATAAACATTCGCATCAAAAAAGACTAAAGACATTAAGCCTAATAAAAAAATTAACCCTCCATAGTAGGAGTTTTTTCTAATAGTGATTTGAGTTAAATTCATAAGTGATTTTTTAGATAATAGATCGATTAAAATCCATGTTACAATTTACTAATTATTTGAGTTTTATTGCTTAACAAATAATGATTAAGCGATAAAAATAAGATTTATTAACAGTCACAGGAACAATCACAAGGGCAATCGCAATTACAATCACCGCAAGCACCACAACAATCACAGCAATCTCGCCAACACGAATTCTCTTCTTCTTTCTTCTTTTCGGATTCTTCGCTTTCTTCTTTTGCCCCACACATTTGTAGGACATAGCCTTTTTGTAGGGAGATTCTTTTGGATAAATTGGTTTGTAGTAGATTATTGAAATAGCTTTTCTTTTCTTCTTTAATATCGAGTTGGTTGATGTGATGAGATGTTTTTTCTTTGAGTTGGTGTAGTTGTTGGATGACGGCTTCTTCTATTTCTGTGGGGAGTTCTGGGGAATGAGTTTGATAGGCAGATTGGATGCCATTGAAAGTATTGGTTTTTAGATCGGCTTGGTAATCTTCTAAGGCATCTAATAAATAGTTGATTTGCCCGAAGGAGTGGCCGATATGGTATAATTTTTCTTTTTGATTGCTTTGTTGGATGGCTTGGGCCCCGTTTTGAAATGTTAGGGCGGTCATTTGGGCAGTTGGAGCTGCGTAATAGTTGATTAGAGATTCTGGTGTATCGGGCGATTTAATTATCTGAGATTCTCTTTTGTATTGTTCTTGCATGAGATCCCAGAATTTTTGTACGGGTAGCTTGCTTTCTTTTAATGATTCCCAAGCTTGTTGAAATCTTCTTTTGAAATATTGGCGGAAGGCGATCCATTTTATTTTGGAGAAAAAACTATTGTCGTTAATATTATCGTCTGTTTTGAGGGCAGTCAGGAATACATTGATGCCTGCGGTGTATTGAAGATATGAGGGAATAGCTTCTGCTTGTTTGGGAAGGGCAAAACAGCTTTTGGTATAATAGGCTTGATCCCATTTTTTGTTTTTGAAATTGCTCATGGCTCCTAATAATTCGCTGAGGAAAACGACATCATAATTAAGGAGCATTCTTGCGCTTTGGCCGTAGTGGTGGCCGATGGTTTTGCAGGTACCACAGTAATGGAAACGAAAATCTGAATTTGCTGATGAACAGCAAGTGCTAGGTTTCATGAGTCCGAACATAGGCGATTTTTAGGGTGAATATAAGCATTAACAAATCTACTATGTAAAAAATTCCCTTGGACATGATTCCTAAATAAATTACATTCTTGACTGGTCTGTTTTCCATCTAAGTGCGTTAAAAATCCTCGCCAATGCGCTGCATCGACTACATTTTTTGCCTTCTTAGATGAAAAAAATCCTGCGTCCATCTTTGTAAATTTATTTTTCATCATTCCTGGCTTAGGGATGGGAGTGGTATGTGGCGTCAATGATGCGACCTACGGCGCTTAGTGATGCGATGGCTGGCTTTAGCAGACAAGCAGCACTTAGCAGAGTGGGAGCAGCATAGCCACATAAGAGCGGACAGCCCGACCCTTTCTTATTTTTTCATCGGAGGGCGCACACATAGATGCGCCCCTACGGGCCGATGAAA
>JAHDDN010000266.1 GCA_020629335.1 Chitinophagales bacterium
TTAGCACCTAAAAAACAAAAAGCAATGAAAATAGAAATTCATAGACCAAAGGAAAAAGACGAAGAAGAAATCCTAACATTATTTACCAAGACAATTAGCGATAATTTTAGACATGAAGGCATGATCGAAACGCATCAAGTAAGCTTGGAAAAAGAAATTGACTTTCAAATGGGAACACTTAAAACTGATTTTCAAACAGCAGGACAAAAGAATTATTTTTTAGTGGCTAAAATTGAGGATAAAATTGTTGGTACTATAGCTTATGGAGATCCCAATCAATTAATAGTAGAAAATTTAAGCACTTTTTCTGATGGTATTCCTGAACTGAAAAGTGTTTATATATTGCCTGACTTTCAAAGTAAGGGAATTGGCACTTTACTATTCTCAAAAATATGCAGTAAAATGAAGGAAAATAATATTCACGAATATTATTTAGATTCAGGCTATAAAAGAGCACAAGAATATTGGACCAAAAGATTGGGTCAGCCTATTTGTATCTTAAAAGATTTTTGGGGAGAAAATGCAGATCACATGATATGGCATCATCCCATCAGTTAATAGAGTTTTCAATCATCCAATTTTTGCGTGAGGGATGGCAGCGGTATAGGGCGTCGAGAGGTAGCTTAGGTAGCTTAGTGATGCGATGGCTGGCCCGAAGGGCAGACAAGCAGCACTTAGCGAACTTGCTGCCGAACAGCCCTATAAGAGCGTACAGCCCGACCCTTCCTCATTATTTCATGCGAGGGCGTACACATAGGTATTCCCCTACGGGTGTATGAAATAATGAGGAAGGGGCACGCCCAAATTCGTATATGTTCCTTAAGAATTTTACTTACTGCCCCTAATTTATTTTTGAATGATGATTTGTTGAGCTGACTCAAAATCTGAATTGCGAATAGAAAGTATATAAGGGCCGTCAGATAGTAAAGATAAATCCAACATTTTTTCGGTTCCGTTTATTGCATTCACTAGCATGGCTTTACCTTCAATGTTAAACAATTGAATTTCTGCCTCTAAAGTATGAGACGATTTGATATTGATAAATCCATCGCTGGGGTTGGGTACAAAGGCAAGTTGTATATCAGGATTTTCGTACTTATCAACAGTATGCTTTTGAAACAAGTTTAATTTAATTAATAAAACATTAGTACCATCATCTTCAAGCCCAGTAATATTAGCACGCATCACCTCTCTTCCAGTAATGATAAGACCCTCTTCTCCTACTTTTAGCAATCCTAACAAGTACATATTATAAGAATCATATACAAAGCTTTTAGTCAAAATCCCATTATCACCAAATTCTGTATCAATGCCTCCATTTTCATCGAGCATTACCCCCATGATTTTGAACTTGGATTGTTCAGGAGCTCTTGCACCTATAGCTAATATTTTTCCATTTGATTGCAATTGTACTGAAAAAAGAAAATCAAATTCACCTGTATGATTAATATACATAATGCCTCCATTCCCAAAAGAAGTGTCCAGTGTGCCATTATTATGAATACGCCTGATCGCGAAACCATTTTCAGAATTATGATTATTAGCCCCACTAATAATCATTTTGTTATCTCCTTGGAAGTTTAGACTGAGTGGATGATGAGGTGAAGGATAAAGCTCAAATTTTAAATAACCCGAGTCATTAAAATCTGTATCCAGTGTTCCATCTAAATGGTATTTAAGAACAAAAAAACTACCATCACTTGTGTCATATACTTCTTGACCAGCAGTGACCAAAATCCTATCCTGATTAGGATGGATATGTAATTCTTGCGGGCTTTCATTATGGCCTAAATCGGTAGTTATTATACCTTGATCCCCAAAACTATCATCTAAAGAACCATCAGGAAGTAAACGAGCTAGGAAAATATCAGCATCGCCAGCTGCGTTTTTTACATATCCACTAACTAATAACTTTCCATCTGGCAAAGTAAGAACTTTATGACAATGTGCTTCATAAATAAGGTCTAAGATAACCAAGCCGCCTTCCCCGAAACTACTATCAAAACTACCATCTGAGTTAAACCTTGTTATATAGCCCCTTTTGGGTATTAAATCAGTTGAATAATATGTACCATAACCTACAGCGATTATTTTTCCATCTTCTTGTAATGCACCATCTAAAAAGTGGGATGAAATTTCATTATCTAAATCTCCAGTTTTTACGACTCCGTTTTCCCCAAAAGTAGTATCATAACTACCATCACTATTAAAACGAACTATTGATGGGTATAGAGAATCATGAGTGGCGCCATTATAACCAAAAGTAATAATCTTGCCTGAAGGATCTAAAATACTCGTTCTTCCTGAACTACGATCTTGTCCACCATCAGTAGCTAGGTTAGCAGAAACAATACCTTCATTCCCAAAGTTTGGATCAAGTATTTGCCCAAAAAGAAAATGACTATAAAGCAAGCATGTTAAGGACAAAAATAAAGCCCTTTGAATATTTACGAGGAGCGTAGAATCCACTTTTGTGTTATGTAAATACATAATTTCATCAGTTAAATTTCAGAATTAGAGCATTAATTCAAATTACTACATAATAATAAGACGAGATTAATATACAATAAAGTTGCCCTGTAAAAAAATAAATAAGGCTTAGAATCACCAAATTACTACTTTATGCCTATGTCAATGTTTATGCATTCACTTTTTGGCAAATAGGACATCCTGAATTATCCCCTCTGTCGCAAGCGTCTCGCTTGTGACCATCGTCACCTGATAATACTATTTTATCTCTAAACTTACATCCTCTCAAAATGTCATAAAATTCATCATTTATAATTCATCGTTCATCATTATTATTGACTATATTTGACCTTGTGGAAATAAATTATACGAGAGGGGATAAAGGAAGATGGTAAGAAAAATAATAAAAAAATGAAAAGATATCTGATCTCCGTAGAAGACTTACATAAGAAGTTAAATCATGAAGACTTAATCATTTTAGATTCAAGTCCACAATCAAACAAAGCTGGAAAGCAGACCCAATATCCTGGCATAAAAATACCCCACGCTCGTACATTTGATTTAAAAGGTCGATTTTCAGATCAAAGTAATCCGCTCCCCAATATGCTACCAAGTGCTGCCCAATTTGAGGAAGAATGCAGGAAGTTAGGGATCAATCAAGAATCAGAAATTGTTGTGTATGATAATTTAGGGATTTATACAAGCCCTCGTGTGTGGTGGTTGTTTAAAATAATGGGACACGAAAAAATAAGCGTCTTAAATGGAGGACTAGTAGCATGGAAAAATGCTGGATACGAAACCACAGCAATAGAAGCATCAACAGAAACATGGTCCGAAGGTGATTTTCAAGCAAATTTAGATAGGAGAGGAGTCAAGAAGTATAAAGAAATAGTAAATAATCTAACTACTAAAGAACACTTACTCATTGACGTTAGATCAGCAGGCAGATTTAGTGGACAAGAAGCAGAACCCAGAAAGTACTTACAGAGCGGACATATCCCTCATTCCATCAATATTCCCTATCAATCGGTATTAGAGGATGGCAAATATAAAAGCAAAGAAGAATTAAAAGGATTATTCGAAAACAAGCAAATAGGTGATGAAAAATTAATCTTTAGTTGCGGTTCAGGATTGACGGCTTGTATCGTTTTTTTAGCTAGTGAAATGGTAATGGAAAACGAAAAAAGTTTGTATGATGGATCTTGGACAGAATGGGCTGAAAGACAAAACTTGAAGAATGATAGGGCGTGATCAGATTCCTTAGCCATTCTTCATAGGTGGTATATTGCGTACATACATTTACTGATGTAGAGACGCATTGCAATGCGTCTTTAAAGGCACACACAGATTCTTATAAGTAAGAATTAGGTCAAAAATTTGCGCAAGGGATAGAAGCGGTATGTGGCGTTCATGCGATGACTAATGGAGCTTAGGTGGACGTAGGCTGGCCCGCAGGGCAGACAAGTACACCTTAGTGGTTCAATTTATTAGTCCTTGACAGCCCAAGTTTTGTCTTTTTACGATTCTACTTCGTTATTTTTTCGTTTCGTAGCCCTGCTATGGGCCTCAAAAATGCCTTGTATAATCGCAAAAATCCTACAACTTAACTGTCAGAAACTTATAAACTGAACCATTAGCGGAATAGGAAACGCATAGCCACATAAGAGCGGATAGCCCGACCCGAAGGGATGCGCCCAAAAATAATTCATTTTATATCGTATATTTATCCTTTTAATGATTGAACTCATTTAAATTAATTGGGAGATACGAAATGAACGATATAAATGCACTTTTAACACAAGAATTTTACGGTTGGTGGCAATTTGCAGTCTGTACATTTGCCTTTGTGGCACTCTTTTCTATATGGTGGCATATTGGCAAAAAGCAAAATGACTTGGGGCAAGTTTGGTTGGCCTTATCGGTTCTTTGTTGGGGTATCTTAGGCGCAGTGGAGGTATTTTATGCGAACTTTTTGATTGACAAAGACAGCTTGCCTGTAGAGGTGCCATTACAATTACAAGGCTGGCGGAGTATTTTATCACTTTGTAATAGCTTTTTCATCTTATTAGCCTTGCCTTGGTTTCGATACATTCCCAATCGCTTGGTCTCTTTAGTAAAATCCAAACATTGGTACTACATCATTGGATTGCCATTTTTATTTTCCTTGCTTCCTATGCTTTCCATTATTATCACAGGAAAAAGCAATGCCATATTAAGCGAATTAGACTTATATTATGCCTTTTTTACCTTGATGTTTTTAGGCGTAGTATTATATGAATCCTTTGCTCAAAGACGATTAAAATTACTCGCTTACTTATCGGTCATTTGTATCTTAGTCACCCTAATAGGCCAAGTATTAAAACTAAGCGGAGAACAGATCAATATGATGTTGGTTTCGGCCATTTTCAAGTCCTGTTTAATCATGTTATTTTTTGCCTTAGCATTAAGCTGGGTGAAAGACTTAATAGAAGATAAAAGCATCCTTCCCGGACAGTTAAAAATGACGCTTTCTAAAGTCAAAAATGAAAAAGGTAGGTTTGAAAACTGGGTTCAAATTCAAGGAATTCCCGGTATGTATGATAGTAAAGCCAAGCTCACGAGAGGCCCTTATGAGTTGTTAAATACCTTTGTACAAAGGCAAAAAACAGGGGATAATTGGCTCGAAATTAAGCCTAAATCCGATAAGCGTTCCAGCAAAATTTACGACATTCAAGACCATAATGAGATCAAGCGTTTACTAGAAGGATTACTAGACGGAATCTACGGAAAAGGCAATTGGGAGAAGGGCAAACATTACGAACCATTGAAGCGTGCGCTATTCGAAAACTCAGAAAATGAAGAAAGAAAGATCAAATTAAAGCTTCCAGTCCAAAATACCCAAGTTTTGCATTAATGATTGAAAGCCAGTTAGTTAGCCCTTTTTGTCTGTAGCGACATTTCCGACATTTTGCATTATTTTCAGACTTTTTAGCCCTCCTCAAATTCAAATTGGCAAATTCGTCCATCGAATTATTTTACGAAAAAATGCCAATTATGAAAACAAAAAAAACACTATCACTCCTAGCTACCACACTAATACCAAGCCTAAGCATTGCCCAAGAATCCAAAGGCATAGACGAATACTTCAATGACGCATTCATGCCCATAGCAGTCTGGTGGGAAAACTTAGTCTTTACCGAAATTCCCATTTTCGGAGGCGTACCCATCGTGCTCATCATGCTTGTATTAGGCGCCTTATTTTTTACCCTCTTTTTTGGATTTATCAATCTCCGAAAATTTCCTTTATCTATCCAAATCGTATTTGGAAAGCATGACGATTTAGAAAAGCCACAAAAGATAGAAGACTCTCTAATCAGCACAGATGGAGACATTCACGGCACCATCAAAGACGAAGGACATTATGGAGAAGTTAATCACTTTCAAGCCTTAGCCACCGCCATATCAGGCACTGTCGGATTAGGCAATATAGCGATGGTGGCTGTAGCGATTACCATAGGCGGACCAGGAGCCACTTTTTGGATGATTATTGCGGGCTTATTAGGGATGTCTACTAAATTTGTAGAATGCACCTTAGGCGTCAAGTACCGAGAAATTGACAGTCAAGGCCAAGTATATGGAGGCCCCATGTATTATATGTCAAAAGGCTTAAAAGAGATGGGATTTCCGCTTGTAGGAAAAATCTTAGCGATGCTATTTGCAATATTATGTGTAGGTGCCTCTTTCGGAGGCGGCAATGCCTTTCAATCCAATCAAGCCACTGCCATACTCATAGAAGGCTTAGGAATTGAAAACAGGAATGCAGGTACCTTCTTAGGAATTTTCTACGCCCTATTAGTCGGTATCGTCATCATAGGCGGTATCAAGCGGATCGCCAATGTTACTTCCAGAGTTGTTCCCTTCATGGCCTTATTTTACGTAGGCGCAGCCCTCTTCATCATACTATCTAACTTTAGCCTTATAGACGATGCCTTTCTATTGATCATCAAAGAAGCATTTACTCCCCAAGCCACCATAACAGGCGGTATAGCAGCCGTCATGATACAAGGATTTCGCAGAGCAGCCTTTTCCAATGAAGCAGGCGCAGGATCAGCCGCTATTGCCCATTCCGCCGTCCAAACTCGATATCCAGCCTCCGAAGGATTAGTCGCACTATTAGAACCCTTTATCGACACCGTTTTGATTTGCACCATGACCGCCTTAGTCATTATCCTATTCAATATGGACGGAGCTTTCACTTACGGAAATGTCATCAATAATACCGTCACTCTCCATGCCACTGGCGAACAAGTAGGGGGAGTCAATCTAACTGCAGCGGCCTTTGAATCTGCTCTGCCAGGCTTTTCCTATCTATTAGTCGTAGCCGTTGTTTTATTCGCCTTTTCCACCATTTTATCTTGGTCCTACTACGGTCTACAATCATGGAAATACCTATTTGGTCGAAGTCAAGCCGCCGACCTATTCTTCAAGTTGATCTTCCTTTTGTTTACCATTTTAGGTTCCGCCGTCACCTTAGAAGCCGTCATCAAATTTTCCGATGCCATGATATTAGCCTTGGTATTTCCCAATATGATTGCTTTGTTTTTCCTATTCCCCAAAGTAAGAGGCGAATTGAATAAATATTTGGAGGCTTTGGGGAAATAAATAATGGTTATCATCAAAAGGGCCGACACATAGCTCGGCCCCTACAATATTTATCATTATTCCGTTCATCATTCATCATTATTATGGGCTTCCCTGCGCTCGTAATATTACGTGCACAGCGCACGCCAATTCATAGTTTAGCATTTTGCATTAATCATTCGCCGAAGGCGCAGGTCGGGCTGTCCGTTCTCATGTGGCTATGAGGCTCCTA
>JAHDDN010000267.1 GCA_020629335.1 Chitinophagales bacterium
GTCAATTTTTAAGTGTTCCTTATGCAGAGTATGCTAAAAGGTCAGGTGATGGAGGGCAATGGAATTTATCAGCAAATCGACTTACAACGGAGACTGGTGTGCTTATCGGATCAGACAGTATTTATAGCGATGGTCAAAATACTTATCCTTTAACAATTATCGGAGAGCAAGCCTTACCTAATTTTCCTGATCGTAATAGAGTGATAAATATTCGTAACCACGAAGAAGAACTTACTTGGTATTTTAACCTTATAGATAATAATCTTTCATTTACTGAAGCACAAGTCCAAGACGGGAGATTGTTTCTCGAAAAAGGAGGAAATGTAGGTATAGGGACTATCGATCCAGATGCTAAATTACAAGTGGAAGATGGAGATGTTTATATATCTGAAGTGAATAAAGGAGTAATTATGAAATCACCTAATGGTCAATGTTGGAGATATACTCCAGATGATAATGGTCAATTAACAGGAATATCCATATCCTGCCCGAATTAAAGCTTTTTGGGTTTATTTACCTTCGTAGGATTTTTCTTAGAAAATCTTGAATAGCATCATTGATGTCTGGTGAGATTCTGAATCCTATAATTAGACCTCCGAATAATAAGGTTACGATAGCAGACCGGATTATAATATCCAAAATAGATTGGCCTGTCGAGGGTACCTGATTGGCTAAAAAGTATACAGTAAGTGCAATAATAATCACCGCCGGAAAACGCCAGCTTAAAGGTTGCATCTTGAACTTATTCCAGACGAAAATACATTTCGTAGCATTCCATAATGTAATGGATGCGAGCGTAGCGAGTGCAACACCGTTTATCTGAAAAATGGGGATCAATAACGCATTAGTAATAATGTTGAAAAGCGCTAAGAAAAGTGTAAAATATAAATCGTATTTAAAATATTTGGAGTAATTAATAATCAAGCCAACTACACCTGTTCCCATGTCTACCAGTTTGGCCATACCAATAATCAAGACGATGTATTTGCCCGCAATATACTCTTCCGAGTTGGGGATTAAGGCGAACAGTAGATTAATCGAAGTCCATACGCCAATGTAGATGAATAGGCCGACAATAAACTGAATGGTCGCCGTTTTTTCATAGAGCATCGCGACCTTAGAATAATCCTCTTTTTTAAAAGCATCTGCCAGGATCGGAGCGGTAATTCCTGCGAGACTTCGCTTTGGTATTTCAATAGCTCCTGCAATAGTTGCTGCAATTACATAGACGCCAACATTCTCAAAATCAATGAAAGTGCCCACCATATAAGCATCAATACTCGTTGCTAATTTGATACCTAATCCACTCATCAAACTAAACCCTGCAAACGAAATCATATCTTTTCTCAGCTTCGGTTTGATAAAACTCCAGTCAGTTCTCCAGTGAAGTTGCCCCAAGAAAGCAAGATAAATCAAAAGCCCCAGTACTACCAAGGCGTGAATGATAACCAAAAGGTTTAATAAGTATGCATAGGTTAAATAACCCCAGAAGTATGCTAACGCTGTCGAACCCACCGCAACCTTTACAAATAAATTATTGAGTAGAGATGGGACTACAATCCGATGAAAGTTAGACGAATAAGTGGACAACATCGTCCACAGACTCATCAATAAGGCAATTGGTAATATGAAAGCGAGGTAAGGAAGATAATCTCCAGATTGCTCCGCATATTGTGCCTTGAAGAAGTCCCGGAATAACCAGATACCTCCAGCTAAAATCGCAAAGCCACTTACGGTAATACTGATCAGTAAAACCAAAAAGCCATGATGCTTTTGCTCTTGATTTCTGAAATACGGGAAAAATCGTGTAACCAGATTATTAGAGCCCAATAATACAAAAGGAATCAACATAGAGCCCATCGAAAGAATGAACTGCATGAACCCCAACTCACTTTTCGATAGTGTAAGTGGGTAGATGAACAACATATTCACCATACCAATTAGCACCGCCGCATAGCTTACAATGCTCTGTTTAACGCTCTGTCGTATTATTACGCCCATTTTTATATCTTGCGATCCGGTTTGACAAGCTGAATACTGTAAACGAGTACTATTCCTTTTGGTTACTCTAACGTACCAAACGGCCTCTCGGATGCAAAAGTATCAAAATGTCCCAGAATACGTATTAAATCTAAAAATGTACCTATGCAACCACTGGTGATAGCCGGCATGCACCGTTCTAATACTTCTCTGGTCGCCAAAGCCTTCGCTGCGGCCGGAATAAACCTTGGAGATAAATTAATGGAAGGAAGCCCCAGTAATCCAGAGGGGTACTTCGAAGATATTGATATTGTAGGACTTGAGGATCAACTCCTTCAGATTCAAAATAAGAAACATGGTACCTGGCATGTTTTTGATCGAAAGGATTTTGAGCATGAAATAGCAGAAAAATGGTATAGTCGTGCTCGGACTTTAGTAGATGAAAAAATAAATCAGTTTCCATCTTTTGGCTGGAAATCACCTAGATCCGTACTATTTCTGGATTTCTGGAAAAAAGTATATCCGGAAGCTAAGTTTGTATTTATCTTTCGGCATCCTGCATTAGTGCTGAAGTCATTATTGAAAAGAGGAGACATGAAGCGGTTTTCGCGCCTTTGGCCTATCCAGGTTAAGCGATGTTTACAGGTATGGATGGTCTATAATCAAGCCTTGATAGATTTTTATAAATCCTATCCGGAGGATTGTTTTTTGATGGAAGCTCCTCAAAGTTTCGCTGATGATAATCTAATCAATGACTTGAATCAAACTATGCAAAATCAATGGAATTACGAAGTGAACCACCTTGAGTTTACCAAAGTAGTTAACCCTAAATTGCTGAAGACTGACGCAGGGAAGTTAAACAACTGGATCGTTAGCCAATCGTCCGGTATAGTTAAATTGCACAAAGAATTGCGGTTTTTGACCCAAAGTGTAAATGTATGAAAGTACTCGTTTATACGCATCGTTTAGGTATCCGTACGGAAACCTTTATTTATAATGAGCTGACCTATCTCAAGGATCATTGTACATTAAAGGTGCTGATTAATCAACGATATAATCCGGATTTATTTCCATTCGATAATTTTGAAACTTTACCTCATTATGAGCATAAGCTATTAGGGCGAGGGAAAGCAATTGCGAATATTGCTTTAAAGCCTTTAGGCCTGAGCTTAAACAGCTTTCAGGATGCCTTTAATAAAGAGGTAAAAGAATTTCAACCGAATATCATTCATCTGCATTATGGCACTATAGGATCGAGAGTTCTGGATTACTATCACGTTGAAGAGATTCCGATTATTATTAGTTTTCATGGTTATGATGCTTCTTCTATGTTGGAGAATTCAGCAAAATACCGGAATAGGCTCAAGAAAGTACTGGAACGACCTAATGTTCATCCGATTTTCGTAAGCCAATTTATGCAACGCAAAGTGGAAACTTTTGGCTTTACATTTAATCCGGCAAGTATTCTCTATTATGGTACGGACTTGTCTACCTTTGCGCGCAAATCGAGAACACATCCTAAAACACCTTTTAAGTTTTTACAGGTATCTTCCTTTTCAGGAAAGAAAGGGCATGAGTATACTTTAAAAGCTTTTCAAAAGTTTACGCAAAGATATCCTGATTTGGAAGTGCTATTGATTCTAGCAGGAGGTGGAGTGCTACTCGAAGAAATAAAGACCCTGACAAATGAGTTAGGATTAATAGATAAAGTTAGTTTTAAAGGATGGGTGAGTGTCAAAGAAGCACAGGCATTGATGGAGGAAGCTCATGCTTTTGTGCACCATAGTATCGTTTCGGATGGAGATCGAGAAGGTATTCCAAATGCTATTATGGAAGCTATGGGAATGGAGCTACCTGTGATTTCTACTTTTCACTCAGGCATACCAGAGCTTGTAGAAGATGGTGTAAATGGCTATTTAGTAGAAGAAAGAGATATTGAGCACTATGCTAAACGTATGTATGACATAATATCCTGGGATTTTTTGCCAGAGAATCGTCAAAAAATAGAAAAACAGTTTGAGCGACAGCAACATGGTGCTGCATTATTAGGTATATACAGTAAATATATTGGCAAGTAAGTTAGTCAGTTTAAGAAAGCTAAATGACACACAAGAAAATAATCACCATTATTGGTACTCGACCTAATTTTATAAAGGTCACTCAATTTAATAAATACTTAAATCGACCTGATCTGGGGATGGTTCATAAGATCGTTCATACAGGGCAACATTACGATGATAAAATGTCAATGGTTTTTTTCGAACAATTCGGATTGACTCCTGATCATTGGCTTAATATCAAACCTGCTTCGCCCAATACACAGATTGCTCATATCATGTTAGGCTTAGAAAAGGTTATCAATGATGAACAACCGGATTTGATGATTGTCGTAGGGGATGTAAACTCTACTTATGCGGCAGCAATTACAGCGCATAAATGCGGGATTCCTTTTGCGCATGTAGAGAGCGGGTTACGATCAGAAGATCTTGGTATGCCAGAGGAAAATAACCGAATCCTAACAGATTCCATTGCTAATCACTTTTTTATCACTGAACAAAGTGGCTGGGATAATCTGATAGCGGAAGGTCAACGAAAGGAAAAACTATGTTTCGTTGGAAATACTATGATTGATACCCTCGTAGCATTTGAGCCTAATATCGAAGCAGCCGAAGTATTAAAAGAATATAAACTCGAGCCTAATAACTATGCATTGATGACGATGCACCGCCCAGCAACTGTGGATAATAAAGAGAATCTGCTTAAGTTGTTTTACGTAATCCGAGAGATTGTTAAACATAAGCAACTCGTCTTTCCAATCCACCCACGTACCTTAAGCCGCGTAAAAAGCTTTGGGTTGCATGATGAACTCCTATCGATTAAAGACCTTGTGATCACCGGGCCACTCGATTATTTCGGGTTTCAGAAATTAATTAAGTATGCTTGTTATGTCGTTACGGATAGTGGAGGAATTCAGGAAGAAACCACTTTTCGCCAGGTACCTTGTATTACCTTACGGCCCAATACTGAGCGACCTGTTACCGTAACAGAAGGGACCAATACACTGGCAGAGTTAGATCCAGATCAGTTAAAAGCTTTGATTGAGCAAATTGAAGATGGAACCTACAAAACCGGGACGATTCCTAAAATGTGGGACGGCAGTGCTACAGAAAGAATTGCGGAGCACATCCGGAAAAATATTCTAAAACTCTAAACAGGATTTAGTGCATGAAAGTGCTTTTTATGTTTTCTGGCCTTCCTCATTATTACAATCTCATCTTAAGTAGATTGAATAATATTCCTGGTTTGGAAATTGTGGTAGTGAGTCCCAAGACAGAGGATAACCAGTCAATAGGACAAGGAGTTTATCAGACTAAAGAAGGCATTAACTTCAAATGTATTTTTCTGGAACAATATGATACACTCTATAAGAAATTCTTTAAGGGGTTTGATAAAGTGTTAGAGGAGGAGCGTCCTGATATTGTAGTCACTATATTTTTCTTTGCATATAGTTTTCTTTTTAATAAGAAAGTAAAGCAGGTGATGGATAAGTATAAGATCAAATTGATCTATAAAGATATTCCATTTCGCCTGCCAAAATATGAAGATGCTATTGATTACTACGCCAGTCAAAAAGCTGGAGGCAATTCAGGCTTGAAGAAATGGATTTATAAAATTCCAGCTCGTGTACTTCGTAATCGAAGCAAGAAGCTGTATAACCTTTTTGATGCACATGTCAATTATGTAGAAAAAGGGAAAGAAATTTTTGGTAGTTATGGAGTTCCACAAGAAAAAATATTTACCACTTATAACTCTATTGATAATGAGGTCATAAATGAACTTCAGCAAGAAGTTGATAGCTTACCGCCAATTTTACCTCCTAATCCATATCGGATATTCCACATTGGCCGGTTAGTGGAATGGAAAAGAGTTGATTTGCTGATTGATGCGGTTAGTAGGCTAAGAGAGAAGTACCCTGAGATTGAATTGCTTATAATTGGAAAAGGCCCATTGATGGAATCTTTGCAAGAACAGGCGAAACGTTTAGGGCTGGATCAAGAAGTAAAATTCCTGGGAGCGATTTACGATGCAAAAGTATTGGGACAACATTTCAAAGCCTGCTCAGTATACGTACTGGCGGGCATGGGAGGCTTATCAATTAATGAGGCTATGGCCTGGGGTTTACCAGTTATATGCTCAGTATGCGATGGGACAGAAAAGCATTTAGTAAAGGATGGTTATAATGGAAAGTTTTTTGAAGATGGAAACCTTCAGGATTTAGTAAAACAAATTGATTTTATGCTAGCAGACCCAGAACGAACACGGAAGATGGGGCAAAACTCCAAAACAATTATTGATACCAAAATCAATGTCCATACGGTCCTTAAAGGATATTTAGAAGCATTTAATTACGTAACGAATAATAAGTACGAATTGACCTATACACCTCCAGCAACGAAAGTTTAATACATGAGACTATTTTTAGAGCATAGCTTTAGAGGATTATATTATTTCCTGACAGATAAAGCCTACCGTAGCTTTATGTTTTTACTTTTGCGTTATGGTCAAACTCAACGCTTCAAAACCGTTAATATTAATGTCTTTGGTTTTAGAATGCGTGTACCTGATGCTAAATCTTTTATCTATCAGTTTCAAGAGATTTTCTACAAAAGAAGTTATCAATTTATTACCAGCGCTTCCAGTCCTTTAATTTATGACTGTGGGGCCAATGTAGGAACCAGTTGTCTTTTCTTCAAGAAAGAGTATCCGACTGCAGTTGTACATGCCTTTGAACCTGATCCCAAAGTATTTTCGGCATTAAAGCATAATATGGAAGTGAATGGAATTAAGGATGTTCATTTACACAATGCTGCAGTTTGGAAAGAAGAAGGTTCGCTGAGCTTTGCCTCTGAAGGAGCGGATTCCGGAGCATTAATTACAGAGCGGAAAAAGGAAAGTATCAACGTCAAAGCTATCCGGTTAAGAGATTTGTTGGCCAAAGAACAAAGGGTTGATTTACTGAAAATAGATATCGAAGGTGCAGAAACAGCAGTGGTCGAAGACTGTCAGGATGTACTGGATAGAGTAGAGCATCTATTTATTGAGTACCATTCCTTTAATGGTCAACAGCAAACGCTCCATACCATCATCCAAATCCTACAACAAAATAACTTTCGATGTTACTTCGAAAATGAATCCCTTCGAAAAATACCTTTCGTTAATCAGAAAGGAAAAACGAATATGGATATGCAGTTAAATATCTTTGCGTACCGATAATCTACCTAGCCCCTATGAAAGTCGCCATGATTAATACCTCAGACTTACAGGGTGGCGCAGCTATC
>JAHDDN010000268.1 GCA_020629335.1 Chitinophagales bacterium
ACATTCCGCTCACCGAGCGAAGCCGAGGTGAGGGATGCGCCAAATTAAAACAAATCTGTAAAATTAGGCAAGCTAATGAAATATTATAACTTTGTTTTTCAGTTTATGTATGACTATGAAAAATTTTGATAGACCAGAATTGCCAAGTAATTGTGAAGGCCATTTTTTTCAAGTAAAGGATGGCACTCAACTCTTTGTTTGTGACTATGTGCCCGTTCAAGATTATGCAGCCACGATTTTTATCATTTCAGGGATTACGGGAATTAATCACCACCAAGAAAAAGAGCTTATTGAGCAATTGAGTAATGGGAAGAATAGAGTGCTTGTTATTCATCCGCGTGGAAGTGGCTATTCTGAAGGAAAGCGGGGTAATATTTCTGACTTTTCTCTTTTTATTGATGATTATATTGAAATTATTACAAAGGATAAGGATTATAAATTGCCCAAGCCCATCCTGCTTTTTGGGCATAGTATGTCTTGTGCAATATATATAATGAACATACAGGAAGAGCGACTCTTCAAAATGTCAATCATTCTTTAAAAAATCTCGCCAAAGCAGTCAAAGAAGAAAATATCACGAGTCTCGCTATACCGAAGTTAGCAACAGGCTATGGGAAGTTAGAATGGGACGATGTATTACCAATAATAACCAAAAATTTAGAAGAATTGGACATTCCAATTTATATTTATTCTACTTATGTTAAAGGTCAAAAGGGGGCCGAATAGGATTTTAGGGTACTAGAGCAACAGTAGACGGCTCCGTTCATTATTGAGCGGGGCCGTTTTCTTTTACAGAGTCAAAACAAAGTGCAGAACTATTGCCAAAAGGAAGCTTAAAAATACTGGAAGATGTACCACATCCGATTGATAAAATAAATGGATCAATACTTAGCTCGATGATCGTCAATTTTATAAAAATGGGATATAATTAAAATGTGCTTGAAAATCGGTATAATAAAACACTACGCAAATAGACTGCGCAGCACAACATTAACTTTGAAGTGTCAAGTAATTTGTAACTGTTAAGTATAGATGCTTTGGTGTATAAAAATAGAGATTTTGTTGTCAGACGACGCTCTTTTTAAGGTTAATAGCAGCGCTATTGGCCGCAAAAAAGCAGAAGTATGGCAGCAAAAGATCATTTTTAGACCCAAATTGATTTATGCTGAATAGTTACCACATAAAATTCAAAGAAAATGTTACTCAATATCACAACAACTCACCAACCCGCCACAGATTTAGGCTACTTATTACACAAGCATCCCGATAGATTACAGTCGGTAGATTTAGCCATAGGGAAAGCCCATATCTTTTATCCAGAAAGTTCCGAAGAACAAACAACCGTCTCCTTACTATTAGATGTAGATCCAATTGATATGGTGAGAGGAGGAAGAAATTTATCTGGTAAAGGCTTCTCCTTAGGGCAATATGTCAATGATAGACCCTATGTGGCGTCCTCATTTATGAGTGTGGCCATTGCTAAAGCCTTTTCTACCGCCATGAAAGGCCAATGCAAAAAATGCCCCGAATTAGAAGGAGTCGAAATGCCTTTTGAAGTAAAGTTAAGTGTATTGCCTGCGCCTAAAGGTGGGGAATTGTTGATTAGAAAAATGTTTGAGCCACTAGGCTATGAGCTAGAATTAGAAAGACACATTTTAGATGACAAATTTGAGCAATGGGGGAAAAGTAAATACTACACCTTAACACTTAAACACAAGATCACGCTCCAAGCGCTTTTATCCCATTTATACGTATTAATCCCTGCATTGGACAATGATAAGCACTACTACGTCAGCCAAAACGAAATCGAAAAACTCTTAGCGAAAGGCAAAGGCTGGTTAGCCGATCATCCAGAAAAGGAACAAATCACGAAGCGTTATTTATTTAATCTTCACTCACTTTCAAGACAAGCATTAAGCTTATTAAATGAGGATTCAGCTGAGGAAGAAACAAGCACAGATTTAGCCAAAGAAGCCATCAAAAGAAAAGAAACACTTCATCAAAAACGCTTAGCCTTAGTTCTTGAAAAACTCAAAGAAACAGGAGCGACTAAAGTATTAGATTTAGGATGCGGAGAAGGCAAATTAATTAGAATGTTGCTTAAAGAAAAACAATTTTCTAAGATAACAGGTATGGACGTTTCTTACCAAGAATTAAGCAAATGTAAAGAGCGACTCTATTGGGACGAATTAGCCCCCAAACAAAAAGAAAGAATCGATTTATTTCAAGGCGCATTGACTTATCAAGATAAACGCTTAGAAGGCTTTGATGCCGCCGCTATCGTGGAAGTCATAGAACATTTAGATGAGAACAGATTGCAATCATTTGAAAGAGTCGTTTTTGAATGTGCTCAACCTAAGACAGTGATTTTGACCACGCCCAATAGCGAGTACAATGTACTTTTCGAAAATATGGAAGCCAATACAATGAGACATACGGATCATAGATTTGAGTGGACGAGAAAAGAGTTTCAAGATTGGGCAAATCAAGTAGCAAAAAATAATAATTATTCGGTGCAATTTTTTCCGATAGGAGAAGAAGCGGAGAATGTCGGTGCACCATCACAAATGGCAATATTTAAGGATGAAAAATAAAATTAAAATACCCGAATTATCATTGGTATTAATGATTGGTGCCTCTGGTTCAGGAAAAAGTACCTTTGCTAAAAAGCATTTTGGCAAACACGAAGTTGTATCATCAGATGTATGCAGAGGCATGGTCTCTAATGATGAAAATAACTTAAGCGCAACCAATGATGCATTTGATGTCTTAAACTACATCATCGGCAAAAGATTAAAGAACGGTCATTTGACTGTTGTAGATGCGACCAATGTACAAGCAGAATCTCGAAAAAAGTTAATCCGATTAGCGAGAGAATATCATACCCTTCCCGTAGCTATTGTATTGGATATACCTCAAAAAATCTGTGAGGAAAGAAATGCCAATCGCACAGATAGAAAGTTAAGCGGCCATGTCATTAGACAGCAAAAACTCCAACTCAAAAGATCTATCAGAGGATTGAAAAAAGAAGGATTTAGAAAAATCTATATTTTGAAATCAGAGGAAGAAGTGGAAAGCCTTACTGAAATTATCAGAGAGAAATTATACAATGACAGAAAAGAAATTTACGGGCCTTTTGATATCATTGGAGACATTCACGGCTGCTATGAAGAGACTATTTTATTGTTGGAGAAATTAAATTACACCATAGAAAGCGTCGCAGATAATGGAAGTAATTATGGAATAAAAGTCGCGCATCCCGAAAATCGTCAAGTCATCTTTTTGGGTGATTTAGTAGATCGTGGTCCTAACTCTCCAGCGGTTTTAAAATTGGTGATGAGTATGGTACGCAGCGGAACCGCATTATGTGTACCTGGCAATCACGATATGAAATTGCACAAAAAATTAAAAGGAAAAAACGTATCTCTCAATCATGGCTTGGAAGAAACAATGAAACAGTTGGCTAATGAATCCCCAGATTTTTTAGCTGATGTTAAAGAGTTTTTGTACAGCTTAATCAGTCATCTTGTTTTAGATGATGGCAAATTGGTGGTCTCCCATGCAGGGATCAAAGAAGAAATGCAAGGCAGAGGTTCAGGCGCAGTAAGAGCCTTTTGCATGTACGGCGAAACGACTGGAGAAACGGATGAATTTGGTTTGCCTGTTAGATATAATTGGGCATCAGAATACAGAGGAAAAGCCAAAGTTATTTATGGACATACGCCTGTGCCTAAAGCAGAGTGGTTGAATAATACCATCAATGTAGATACAGGCTGTGTCTTTGGAGGCGAATTAACCGCTTTGCGTTATCCAGAAGAAACTTTGGTAGCGGTTAAGGCAGCGAAGGTATATTCAGAACCAGTTAAGCCCATTGAAGAAGCAGGAGAAACCAATTTAAGCCACCAACAAGCCTATGATGATTTATTAAACATAGAGGATGTCATCGGAAAGCGAATTGTGCAAACCAGATTGCGAAATAATTTGACGATCAAAGAAGAAAATTCCATCGCTGCTTTGGAAGTGATGAGTCGTTTTGCCATTAATCCCAAGTGGTTGATTTATTTACCGCCGACCATGTCGCCCTGTGCTACCAGTGAGTTGTCCAACTATTTAGAGCATCCAACGCAAGCGATTAATTACTACAAAAGGAGAGGGGTGAAGCAAGTAATTTGCGAAGAAAAACATATGGGTTCAAGAGCTATCTTAGTGGTCTGCAAAAATGAAGAAACTGTCCTCAATCGATTTGGAATTACTAATGAAGGAATCGGTATTTGCTACACCAGAACAGGCCGAAACTTCTTTAATGATAAAGCTTTAGAAAAAGAATTTTTAGCTAGAGTACAAGCTGCTTTAAGCCAATCAAATTTTTGGGAAAAATTCAATACTGATTGGATCTGTTTAGATGCCGAATTAATGCCTTGGTCTGCCAAAGCACAATCCTTATTGAAGGAGCAGTACGCATCTGTCGGTGCCTCCGCCAGCAATTCCTTAGTAGCCGTTGAGGAAGCACTTGCGCAAACGAAGGCAAGAGGCATTGAAGGAGTGAGTACGCTCTTAGATAAATTCAGCTATCAAAAAAAAGCCGTCTCTCAATTTATTGATGCCTACAGAAATTACTGTTGGGAAGTAAAATCCGTTGAAGATTATAAATTAGCGCCCTTCCATATCTTAGCGACTGAAGGGGCAGTTCATACAGATAAAGACCATCAATGGCATATGGAAACAATCAAGGAAATCGCACAAGCCGATGAAAATATATTCCAAGCAACGCCCTACAAAATAATTGAAACCAATGATCCCGAAAGCATTCAAGAAGCCATCAATTGGTGGAAAAATAGGACCGATAATGGGGGAGAGGGCATGGTCGTAAAGCCATTAAACTTCATCGCCTATAGCAAAGAAGGATTAATCCAGCCAGCCATAAAATGCCGAGGCAGCGAATACCTCCGAATCATCTATGGACCCGAATACGATATGCCCGAAAATTTATCCAGATTAAAGAAGCGAGGCTTATCCAGAAAACGCTCCTTAGCCATCCGAGAATTCGCCTTAGGCATAGAAGGCTTAGAACGTTTCGTCCGAAAAGAACCCCTCAGAAGGATACATGAAAGTGTGTTTGGGGTCTTGGCTTTGGAAAGTGAGGAAGTAGATCCTCGATTGTGATTGGTGTATTCGTTATTAGTTGAATCGTGTATTAGTGTATTGGTTTACTACCTAATATACTAATCAACTAATAACTATTTAACTAAATTTGGGGCTTCCCCATTTCTATTTTTCATTCGTCAGTAGGGGCGCTACCTATGTGTGCGCCCACGAATGAAAAATAGAAATGGGTCGGGCTGTCCGTTCTTATGTGGCTGTTCGGCGGCTACTCCACTAAGGCATATTTGTCTGCCACTGCGTGGCCAGCCTGCATCTGCCTAAGTTCCGTAAGCCCCCTCTCGACGCCACATACCACTACCATCCCTAAGCCGATCCTTCCTCTTCATTTAGGCTACACACCTTAATAACAAAATACCTATCTTAATAATTACTAATCATGTATTATTTACTATATTTGAGCCGGTAGAAGGACTACCCAACAAAATAAAGAAAGATACAACATGGACAAATTAGTCACCTCAAGTTTGAAACTTGGGATTATATCTGGCGGACAACTTGGGAAAATGCTTATTCAAGAAGCCAGCAAGTGGGATATAATAACTTATGTATTAGATAATATAGAAGATTGTCCAGCAGGCGGCATTGCATCCCATTACGTAAAAGGCAGTAATTTAGATTTTCAATCAGTGTATGAATTTGGGAAAATGGTTGATGTGTTGACCTTTGAACTGGAAAACATAAATGTAGAAGCTTTAATAAAACTCCAATCAGAAGGTATTAAAGTGGTACCTGATCCCAAGATATTAAAACTAATTCAAGACAAGGGCTTGCAGAAAGCATTTTACAAAAAAAATGGCCTCCCAACTTCTCCATTTAAAACTTACGAATCGGAAAAGGATATTTTAAGCGGAATCGAAAAAGAAGAAATTCATTTTCCTTTCGTTCAAAAATTAAGAAAGGGCGGATATGACGGACGTGGAGTAGCAGTTATAAACGACAAAAACGATTTGGCAAAATTGTTAGATGGAGCATCAATAGTGGAGGAAAAAGTTCAGATAGAAAAAGAAATTGCCGTTATTGTTGCAAGAAACAAAAATGGTGAAGTCAAATGTTTTCCCACGGTGGAAATGGTTTTTGACGAAAAAGCCAATTTGGTAGATAAATTAATATGCCCTTCAGCTATCACAGTCGAGCAATCTGAAAAAGCAATTACGATTGCTAGTGAAATCATTGAACTTTTAAACATGCAAGGATTGTTAGCCGTGGAATTATTCGTTGATTCAAAAGGCGAACTTATTGTAAACGAAGTAGCTCCTCGCCCCCACAATAGCGGTCATCATACCATTGAAAGCATTGTGACCTCACAGTTTGAACAGCATTTGCGTGCCATTCTTAACCTGCCTTTAGGAAGTACAAAAATCAAACTTCCCTCGGTAATGATAAATATTTTGGGAGAAGAAGGACATGAAGGGCCTGTGATGTATGAAGGCATCAAAGAGAGTATGGCTATTGAAGGAGTCAAAATTCATTTGTATGGAAAAAAGATTACAAAACCCAACCGAAAAATGGGTCACGTAACTATATTATCATCAAGCTTAGCGTCTTCCTTAAAAAAGGCCGAACAAGTAAAACAATTAATAAAAGTAAAGTCATGCAAAAATTAGTAAGTATTGTTATGGGTTCAGATTCCGACTTGCATATAATGAAGCAAGCGGCTGAAGTGCTTGAAGTATTTGGTATCGGATATGAAATGGATATTGTTTCCGCCCACCGCACACCTGAAAAATTGTATGAATTTTCATCCAATGCACATAAGCGAGGTATTTTGGTAATAATTGCAGGGGCAGGTGGTGCAGCACACTTACCTGGAATGGTTGCAGCAATTTCTCCGCTACCAGTAATTGGTGTGCCAATAAAATCGAGTAATTCCATTGATGGTTGGGATTCGGTTCTTTCTATTTTACAGATGCCAGGTGGAGTACCTGTTGCCACCGTAGCCCTTAATGGCGCCAAAAATGCAGGCATTCTTGCGGCTCAAATCGTATCGGTAGCGGATGATTCCTTAAAGAATAAAATTATTGCATATAAACAAGAACTCAAAGAAATTGTCATGGCTAAATCGGATAAACTAAGGAACGTTTAAAAAATAATTCCCACATTTAGCAACTAATCTTTTGTACCAATACTTCGTTGAAAAGCCTTGCCGA
>JAHDDN010000269.1 GCA_020629335.1 Chitinophagales bacterium
TGTTGAAATTGCACTTTTAGAAGATAAATCACTTGTAGAACTACATCAGGAAAATAATACAACTCAATTCTCTGTCGGAGATATTTGTCTTGGGATTGTCAAGAGAATTGTACCAGGACTAAATGCCGCATTTGTAGATGTAGGATTCGAAAAGGACGCATTCTTGCACTATACTGATCTAGGCCCCAATGTACCCTCTTTTCTAAAATTTGTCTCTCATACCTTATCTGAAAAACAAGAGACTCATCTCTTAGATGATTTTGTCCCTCTAAATCCCATTATTAAAAATGGAGAAATGGGGGATGCTATCAAGCGTAAACAGCGAATTTTAGTACAAATTATCAAAGAACCAATCTCTACTAAAGGACCACGCCTCACTAGCGAAATTAGCTTTCCTGGGCGTTTTGTAGTTCTAACTCCCTTCAATAAAGGAGTCAATGTTTCGAAAAAAATAGATGACGATAAAGAAAGAGAAAGACTCAAGAAAATAGGTGCCGACATTTGTCCAGCTAATTTCGGCATAATCATTCGTACTGCTGCTGTCAAAAAATCTAAAAAAGATCTTGAACAGGACTTAAAAAATGTTTTAAAAAATTGGAAAGAGATCTTTGATGGCCTTAAATCCGCCAACCCTCCTGAAAAAGTTCATAGCGAAATAAGCAAAACCTCTAGTCTAATGCGTGATCTACTCACAGAAGACTTCAATAGAGTAATTGTCAATGATAAAAATATCGCTAATGAAATCAAAAATTATATTAGCGAAATAGCTCCTGAGAAGAAAAAAATTGTAGAATACTACAACTCTCGACTACCTATATTCGATAACTATAGCGTTTCTAAACAAATAAAATCCTCTTTTGGGCAAATCGTTAATATGAAAACGGGGGCCTACTTAGTTATTGAGCATACAGAAGCTATGCATGTCATAGATGTCAATAGCGGTTTCAAGAAAAGCAATAAAATAGATCAAGCAGCACATGCTTTGACCGTCAATTTAGAAGCGGCAGCGGAAATCGCACGCCAGTTAAGGTTAAGAGATATTGGAGGATTAATTGTGATCGATTTTATCGACATGAAGGATGCGGAAAACAAAAAGATGGTTTATCGCCGAGTTCGGGAGTTAATGGAAGAAGATAGAGCAAGACACACGATTCTCCCTCTTAGCAAGTTTTGTCTCATGCAAATCACTCGTCAAAGGGTCAAACCAGCAATTGAAATTAATACCGCAGAAACTTGCCCTAGCTGTCATGGCACTGGCAAAATAAAACCAACTATACTTCTTATAGATGAAATCAAAGCCAATTACCGCTATCTTTCACAGGATTTAGGCTTTAATAATCTCTCCATTAAAGTACATCCTTTCGTGGGAGCTTTCTTCAAAAAAGGAATGATTAATGAACAATTACGTTGGTTCTGGGAATTCAAAAAATGGCTCACTATCGTCAATGATTCCGAATGTGCTATCATGGATTACCAATTTTTAGATGATAAAGGTGATACCATCAAACTGAGCAGCTAATTTATGCTGATGGTGGCGGATCAGTGGCTTCCGTCTCCTCTTCCTCATAAGGACAAAATACAAAACTACAGAACTCTTCTGTTAGCAAAAAAACACAAGCAAATTTCTTTGGATCTTTATAAATTTCCATAAAATTCAAACGTTGTGGCTCATCCAATAACTGATGGTTCACAAAATCTTCTAACATAGACGCATTAATTGACCAGGCGGTCTTCGATTTCGTTCTATCTATTACAGGCTTACCTAATTGGATTGCCTCCTCTTCATGTGCCACAAAAATCGGGCAATTCGTAATTTTCTCCTCTATCAGCGTCTTCGCAATATCCTGTAAATAATCTCCATAAACACGAATATCATCCTGTACACTAACTAATAATTCTTCATTCTTGGTCATCACTATCCCTTAATAATTATAAAAAAATATTGGGGGCTTCCCGCTGCGCTCGTTACCGAATTATTCAGCCTAAACGAAATATTATGCATTCATCATTATTCATTATGCATTGCAAGCGAAGCGCAGCCGTCGGGCTGTCCGCTATTATGTGGCTATGCTACTCCTACTACGCTAAGGCATATTTGTCTGCCTTTCAGGCCAGCCTACATCTGCCTAAGCTTCGTAAATCGCAGCATGGCCGCCACATACCGCTGCCATCCCTAAGCCAATTCACCGCAAAGATAAGTACATGAACATAATTATTCTTACTTTATGACTACTTATTATTTTTATAAACTTAAGCGTCTACGTTTATTATTGCAATAATACAATCCTCCCCTTTTATATTGGAATGTGTCCTACTTTTATAGATTATCTGTAATCATATACCATTCAGGGCTGATTTCTCCTTTTCTTATTAGCAAGATTCATCCTCCACTTATCTATAATCAAGTATATCCTCCATATGTTATTACGAGCAAAAACTTGCATAAAAAACAACTAATGCGCAAAAATTTGCCGTAAAGCACAATTAATGCGCTTTTTTTTGCCAAAAAACAACAATAATGCGCAAAAATTTGCCATATTTAAGCATAAGTAATCATTAATGCACAAAAATTCTCTAATCACTTATGACTGAAATAGTATTTGCATCAAGCGATCCTAACATATCTAAACAGATTTCCAGTTTAGTGAAATCAAATCAATTAAGGCCGTTACTACCAAGAGTATATACTTCTAATATGGATGATAATGATGCTGAAATTGTAAGGAGAAATCTATGGAAACTCATCGCACATTTATTCCCCTCCTCTACCCTATCCTACAGATCTGCATTAGAATTCAAGTCCTCTCCTGCTGGTAATTTATATCTGACAGGAAAAAACAGACGGACTTACGATTGGCCAGGAATCAGTCTACGCTTTACTAAAGGACCTGAAAAATTGGAGGATGACCACCCGATCATTAAAGGCTTATATGTGGCTTCTTTAGAAAGAGCTTGCTTAGAAAATTTACTATCAAGTAGATTAGTCAAAGGAGAAAGACGAAATGTTGAGCAACATATATTAGAAGAACGACTCTTAAACATATTAAATACTAAAGGTGAAAAGTCGCTAAATGAATTTAGGGATAGAGCAAAGGAAATTGCTCAAAAAGCTGATTGGGAAAAAGCCTACCAAAAGTTGAATAAAATTATAGGTGCAATACTATCAACTAAAACCACCAGCTCATTGGCTTCCTCTTTAGCAAAATCCTATGCTTTAGGAGAATCCTATGATCCGCATCGCTTGGATCTTTTCCAAATGCTTATTGGAGAATTGAGAGCCAGCTCATTTGTTGATCGTCCACAAAAAACAAATCAGGATCAAGTATTTCTAAATTTTGCTTTTTATGAGAGCTACTTCTCTAATTATATAGAAGGAACGACATTCACCGTTGAAGAAGCAGAGGAAATCGTATATAAGGGGCAATTCATTGCAAATAGGACTGGAGATTCGCATGATGTGCAGGCTACTTATGAGATTTGCTCTAATCGTTTTGAAATGGGTATTATTCCTAAAAATGGAGTAACCCTTTTAGAGTTACTAAGAGAAAGACACCAAATAGTTATGCGAGGAAGACCCGACAAAAATCCTGGCGCCTTTAAATCAAGGGCAAATAGAGCTGGTAATAGCTTTTTTGTAGAACCTAGTTTAGTAATAGGAACTTTGAAGGAGGGTTATGAATTAATCAATGCTTTAAAGGAGCCTTTTGCAAGGGCTATATACATGATGTTTTTGATCAGCGAAGTTCACCCATTCAATGATGGCAATGGCAGAATAGCTCGCATCATGATGAATGCAGAATTAGTCAGAGCCAAACAATCAAAACTGATTATTCCGACGGTTTATCGAGAGGATTACATACTCAATCTTAAGCGACTCACACAAAAGAAAGATGCCAAAGCCTATATCAGAATGATGGAAAAAATACATGGATTTAGCCATTGGCTTGATCCTAAAGATAGCTCTGTCATGAGAAATCAATTAGAATCAAGCAACGCTTTTAAGGATAGTGAAGAAGGAGCGATTAAGATGCCTCCATTACTTTAGTGCCAATAAAGCCACATTTTCAATATGATGCGTATGTGGAAACATATCCACTGGCTGCACTTTCAGAATCTTATATTTAGCTGAGAGCAATTGTAAATCTCTGGCTTGAGTAACGGGATTACAACTCACATAGACAATCTTCGCAGGAGCTAACTTGAGTAATTCGTCTACTACATCAGCATGCATACCTGCTCTTGGTGGGTCGGTAATGACTACATCTGGCTTACCATGCATCGCTACTAAATCATCATTGAGTGTCTTTCTAACATCTCCAACAAAGAAATGAGCATTATCTATCTTGTTAAACTCAGCATTGAATTTAGCATCAATGATGGCAGCATCTACTTCTTCAATACCAACGACCTTTTTACAAGCTTTCGCTACAAAAAGTGCAATACTTCCAGTACCTGTATACAAATCGAATACGAACTCCTCCCCTTTCAGGTCAGCAAATTCACGCGTAATTTGATAGAGTTTTAAGCCTTGGTAAGGATTGGTCTGAAAGAATGACTTTGGGCTAATTTTGAAATGAATACCTTCAAACACCTCAACAATGTGGTCATCTCCATGATAATTAATGACTTCTTGGTCAAAAATGGTATCATTCTTCTTTAAGTTGATAACATAATTAACAGAGCTAAGTTGTGGGAATTTTGAGATTAAATGATCTAATAAGGCATGTACTTCTTCCCTTTTATCTTCTCCACAACATAAGATAAGCATCCATTGGCCCAAGGTCGTATTTCGTAGAATTAAATTTCGTAAAAAGCCAATATTCGAATAAATATTGTAGAAGGTCAAGCCGTTTTCTAAAGCAAAATCTCTGACTGCATTACGAATATCATTCGTCAATGTTTTTTGTAAGTAGCAGTGATAGATATCTACCACTTTTGAGTGTACCCCTCTTACATGAAAGCCTAATCCGCCATTGTCTTCTATCTCCTCTCCTGTTTCAATTTCTTCAACCGTTAACCATCGTTTATCAGAGAAGGTATACTCCATTTTGTTACGATACTCTTCCGTAATCTCCCCTCCTATTATGGGCATGATTTCGGGATAGTCTAACTTCCCTACCCTACTGAACGCCTGTTCAACAATAGACTGTTTGTACGCCAATTGAGTTTCATAGGCGATGTCTTGCCATTTGCAGCCCCCACAAACCCCAAAGTGCTTGCAAAATGCTGGCTGTCGATCTTTGGATGCTTGATGACGTTTGTGAGTTTTTCCTTTGGCGTAGTCTTTTTTGTTTCGAGTTACGAATACATCTACGATATCTCCAGGTACTCCGTCTTCTACAAAAATGGCTTTACCGTCTAGTTTTCCAAAACCTTTGCCTTCAGCAGCAATGGCTGTAATTTCTATATTTTCAAGTATTTTGTTTTTTCTATTTCTTTTTCTCCCCATGAGTAATGAATGTGTTTTGTTTTATTAATGGGGGACGTTGCGGTGCAACGTCCCTACGGGATATTTTTTTTAAATTTATTGATTGCTCCTCTCCTACCCTATCGTATTTTTTCTTTACCCATTAGCGAAAGCAAAAATAAACCTAAAGCTGTTAGTCCACCATTGAGTAATAGTAATTCAAAACCTAATTGGTAGCCACCAAAAATTGCTTTAGAATGGACGTTTAGATAGTAACAGATGATTGGGCTAATGATACAGACTAAGCTGACCATCCACCAGTCTGGTACTTTACGCTTACTTAATAAGCCAAAGGCAAATAAACCTAGTAATGGGCCATAGGTATATCCAGCAGCTTTAAAGACCCACCAAATAACGGAATCATCATTAATCCATCTGAAAATTAAGATAACGAACAGCAAAAGTACAGAAAAAGCTATATGCACCAAATAACGAGTCGATTTTGGTGCATTTCCTTTCTCGAAATCCAAGAAGTCTACACAAAATGAAGTGGTTAATGAGGTCAAAGCTGAGTCGGCACTGGAGTAAGCCGCTGCTAATAATCCGATGATAAATACCACTCCCATTACTGGACTCAAATGATTAAGGGCTATTTCAGGGAATAATAAGTCTGGTCTGGATTTCACTTCTCCTAATACCGTTTCGGTTGGGATAGGAATACCTTCAGCAGTTACATACATAAATAGCAAGGCTCCTAATATCAAAAACAGGAAGTTGACTACTACTAATACCAAGCTAAACCATAGCATATTCTTTTTCGCCTCGCCGATGTCTTTGCAAGTGAGGTTTTTTTGCATCATGTCTTGGTCTAAACCTGTCATCACTAAGGCGATGGAGGCACCATTGAGGAATTGCATGGGGAAACTCTTAGTGAAAAGTGCTCCTGAAAAATCCCAATTAAGCATTTTGGAGTAAGGACTATCGGATACTGCACCGTACACCTCTCCTATTCCTAAACCTAATTTATCACCCAAATAATAGACGCCTAATACAAGGGATAAAAGCATAAAAAAGGTCTGAAGGGAATCTGTCCAAACGACGGTCTTGATGCCTCCCCTGAAGGTATATAGCCAAATCAGCAGTATGGCTAAGGCCACCGTGAGCCAAAAAGGTAACCCAAAAGCTGAGAAAACAAAGGTATGAAGCACTGCTGCGACTAGGTAAAGCCGTAAGGAAGCCCCAATTACTCTGGAAACGAGAAAGAAAGCAGCTCCAGTCTTATAGCCCCAAAAGCCGAATCTTTGTTCTAAATAGCTATAAATGGAGGTTAGGTTGAGTCGATAGTAAAGGGGCATTAATACCGTGGCAATGAGAAAGTAACCTAATAAATAACCAAATACCATTTGCATATAGGTAAACTGGCTGGCTCCTACTGCTCCTGGTACGGATATAAAGGTGATACCTGATAAGGAGGCACCGATCATCCCAAAGGCGACTAAATACCAAGGAGATTCTTTATTGCCAGTAAAAAAGGATTCGTTGCTGCTGTCTTTGCCAGTGACAAAGGAGATGCCGAATAGGATTGCGAAGTATACGAGGATCAATACGAGGATAAGAACTGGGCTCATAATTTGGTTTTGTTTTGGTAAAAATACGATTATTATGGGAACGTTGGAAAGTTTTAACGTTAGAACGTTCCAACGTTAATTAACGGCTTAGGGATGGGAGCGGTATGTGGCGGCCATGCCCTGACTTACGTAGCTTAGGTAGCCGCAGGCTGCTCCGCAGGACAGACAAGGATGCCTTAGCGAAGTAGGAAGGGCATAGCCACATAAGAGCGGACAGCCCGACCGATGCGCCTTCGGCGAATGATTAAT
>JAHDDN010000270.1 GCA_020629335.1 Chitinophagales bacterium
TACTCACTACTTCATACCCACTACTCAATACTAAAAAGCCTCATACCGCTTCTATCCCTATGCGGGTAAAACATACTAAACCCTAGGAAACAAATGAAATATTTAGCCCTATTCCCCCAGGGTTTTTCCAGACCTAAAGATAATTGTTATAATCGTGGATAATTAGCAGGTGAGATAAAATTAGGAAGTTCTACAATAAAATTATTTATATATAATATTACAACTAAAATCGACACATGTGTTTTTATAAATAAAACATTTTAACAATTCTTATTAACTGATTTTCACAGTCTAACAATCAAGTTTGTTAGGCTTAAATAAAACAATTATATTGAAGGCTTAATTTTTAATCAGCAAGCCTAAGCATGAACAATATAGAATTTTACAGAAGTATTCCACTTCAAAAAATCCCAATTAAAGATGTAGAAATAGGATTTAGACAAATTGGTGAAGGAGAAGACCTAGTGTTTATTCATGGTTTTCCAACTCATGGTTATACTTGGAGAAAACTACTCCCCTCCTTGTCTGAAAAATATCGATGTACTATACTCGACCTCCCTGGCCTTGGTGATAGTGATTGGTCAGATACAACTGACTTCAATAGTACACCACAGGCTAAGTATGTAATGCAATTACTAGAAGAGAAAGGGATAGAAAAATTCAGCCTTATCGCACATAATTCTGGTGCAACTGTAGCAAGAGTAATTGCCATAGAAGATGCCAAAAGTGTCAATCATTTGATTTTATTTAATACCGAGATTCCAAAACATAGACCACCTTGGATTCCTTTTTATCAATTAGTAGGACAATTACCTATGGTACCTTCTATCATACAAAGGATGATAAATCAGCAATCGTTTGTTGAATCTTCAATGGGTTTCAAGGAGGCTTATTCTGATAAGTCCATGTTTAGAAATGAGGATAATTTAGGGCCTTATCTAAATCCGATTATGGAATCTCATCGAAAGGCGGTCGGTGCATTTAAGTATTTAAAAGGAATAGATTGGAAATTGATTGATGAATTTGAGCAGACCCACCAACAAATTGAAGCAAATACCCTATTGATTTGGGGAGAAGATGATAAGACCTTTCCTATCGGTTTAGCCAAAAAAATGCTTCCACAATTTAGCTGTCATTGTGAATTTAAAGCAATTAAAAATGCCTCTTTACTTCCTCATGAGGAGAAGCCTAAGGAGGTGATGCGTTTGATCATGGAATTTCTTAGTAGATAAGCTTGAATGGCTTAGGGATAGAAGCGGTATGTGGCTTTTTAGTATTGAGTAGTGGGTATGAAGTAGTGAGTACTTATCTCAATACTCATTACCCAATACCCATTACTGTTTTAGCCTCATAAGAGCGGATAGCCCGACTGCTGCGCTTTGCTTGCAATGTGTCATGCATAATGATGAATGTAAAATATTGGGCTCGTGCTATGCACTTCGCTTAGAGAGCGCAGCAGGAAGCCCCTTATTTTGTTGATTCAAATATTAGCAATAGCAATAAAGAAATGTTAGGTTATTCCTCTTTTTCAATATGCCATTCCTCGTCTTCGATTAGTTTGGTAGCAAACTCTGAAGGGGAAGAAATGGTTTTGTGAACAGGGCATTTAGTTGCGATTTCTAATAATCGCTTTCTTTGATCTGCATCTAA
Source organism: Chitinophagales bacterium (assembly GCA_020629335.1). Next base: position 1,651 of record JAHDDN010000270.1, read on the forward strand.
GTTGCCGATTAATTCTATTTCTCTTTCGAAGCGATCTATCCGACTGTCAGCATTTTCGGGATTGGCTTGGTGTTCTTCGTACTTATTAGTTTTGGAATAACTTAGATGTACTAAGACGTCTTCCAAGTCCCAGTTTTTTCTTCGAGCATACATTTTTAGTGTCATGGCTGTACAGGCACCTAAACTTGAATTGAGTAATTCGTAGGGAGATGGGCCAAAATCATTGCCCCCAAAAGAGACGGGTTCATCGGCAATTAAGGAATGATCACCGGCTTGAACTTCTGTCGTAAAATCATCTCCCTCTAATCTAACAACGACTTGCTTATCAGTATCTAATTTTTCAAGTACTGGAAACTCAATATATCGTTTGACCCAACTCGCAATCACATTACCTGCATAGAAGGCATCTTCTTTATTACTGAGCATATGATCGGCCCTGTCTAAGGTGACAAAACTCTTAGGATGTTTCGCTAATTTATAGATATTGGCTGCATTATCTATTTCCACAATTTTATCTTGGGGAGAGTGCATGACTAATATAGCCTTCTTTAAGTTTTCAATAACTGGAATGTGATTTTGTGCTTGCAGATCATCTAAGAATTGTTTTTTGATCATGAATTTTCTTCCTCCTATATCTACTTGGGCGCAGCCGTTTTTTTCTATCTCTTCTTTTTTATCCCTTAAAAGATGAGTAACGTGTTCGGGATAAGACGGAGAGCCAATCGATACCACTGCTTTAATGCTCTCAATACGTGAGGAGGCAAATATAGCTGCTGCGCCTCCTAAAGAATGCCCCACCATAACGGCAGGAGCCATATAATGCGCTGTAATATAATCTGCTGCTGCTTCTAAGTCCTCCACATTAGAAGAAAAATTAGTGTCTGAAAAATCTCCTTCACTTTCTCCTAAACCAGTAAAGTCAAAGCGCATCACACCAAAACCATTCATAGTGAGTGCACGGCTGATATGCTTAGAAGCTACCAGATTTTTATTGCCCGTAAATACATGAGCAAAGATGACAAATGGATAGGGATTTTTCTTTAATGGCAGGTCTATTTTTGCACTTAATTGATAGCCTTTTTTATTATGGAATTTGACTTTTTTAGTTGGCATGTTCTTATCTTTTTTTCTATTTTTTTGGCGCACGAATAATTACCTTCAACTCCTTACTTAACAAGATAGGGAAATAAAACAATTTAAACAACAAGGCATGATGGATACGTATAGCCGTCTATACAGCATCAGATATTAATAAGTGAGTTTGTGATTTACCCAAGAGCGTAATGGATGCTTGTTTACAAGCTAACCAATGTCATTTTTGACTATTATACTTTTTGGGTCGAAAACCCATTTTTACTAAAATTTACCTTCATAGACTGTTCTAAGTTTTTCTACAATTTCGAATACTGCGGGGCATATGGCGATATTTTTTGAGGTAACACCTATTACTTGGTGAAATTTGCGTCTGTTAGTATGTGGAAATTCTCTACAGGCATTGGGGCGATATTCATAGACCATGCAGTAGTTATCGCTCATTAAGAAGGGACAAGGGGCTTCTGGGAAGGCGTAATCACCATCTTCATCTATTTCTAAGTATTGCTCGATGAATTCGCCTGGTTTCATTTTTAGATGCTTAGCTAAGCGTTCAATATCTTTGGTTTTGAATAAGGGGCTGGTAGTTCGGCAGCAATTAGCACATTCTAAACAGTCGATGTGATCAAATGCTTCTTCATCTAAGGCTTGTACTTGTGAGTCTAAATCTTTAGGTTTTTTCTTTTTGAGGTATTTTAGTAGACGTTGGTTTTCTTTTTGGACTTGTTTGGCTTTGGCTGGGAGTTGGGCGATTTCTTTTTCCATGATTTAATTAAATTTGGTTATGTTTGTGGTTTATACGTAGAGATAGATACAAAAGTATGAATATTCCTAAAATTATATTGAAAAGAGGTAAAGAAGCAGCAGTTTTGCGATTTCATCCTTGGATTTTTTCTGGTGCCATCAAGAAAAAGATTGGAAAAATTGAAGAGGGAGATTTAGTAGAGATTTTCTCCTTTAAGGATGAGTTGATTGCTACAGGGCATTATCAGATTGGGAGCATTGCGGTGCGTATTATTGCCTTTAAACAGGTAGAGGTGAATCAGGCTTTTTGGGATCAGAAGATACAACAAGCTTATGATTTGCGCCAAAGCATGGGCTTGACGAATAATCCTGATACGAATGTTTATCGTTTGGTGAATGCGGCTGGTGATGGAATGCCTGGTTGTATCATTGATGTGTATAATGAAACGGCTGTTATTCAAACGCATTCTATTGGGATGCATTTGGCTAAGCCGATGATGACGAATGCATTGCGTAGTATTTATGGAGATCAACTGAAAGCGGTATACGATAAGAGTGCGGAGACGATGCCATTTAAGGCAGAGATCCGACCTGAGAATGGATATTTGTGGGGAAGTAATCCACAATCGAATGTAAAGGAAAATGGTCATTCGTTTTTTGTGGATTGGGAAAGTGGTCAGAAGACAGGTTTTTTTATTGATCAGCGGGATAATAGAAAGTTATTAGGGGAATTGGCTAAAGGGCGAAAGGTGCTGAATACCTTTTGTTATTCGGGAGGCTTTTCGATTTATGCTTCTAAGATGGGGGCTGAATTGGTGCATTCCGTGGATAGCTCGAAAAAGGCGATTGATTGGACGCGTAAAAATTATGAATTAAACTTTAGCGATCAATCGGTGGAATTTGAGGCCTATGCGGAGGATGTGTTTAAATTTTTTAAGGCTTCTGATACGGAGTATGATTTGGTGGTATTAGATCCGCCTGCTTTTGCGAAACATAAAAAGGTGCGTCATAATGCTATTCAGGGTTATAAGCGTTTGAATGTAATGGCGATGGAGCGCATGCCTAAGGGGAGTTTATTGTTTACTTTTTCTTGTTCTCAGGTGGTGGATAAGGTGCAGTTTTATAATACGGTTAAGGCTGCTGCGATTGAGGCGAAAAGACAAGTAAGGGTATTGTATCATTTGAGTCAGCCGCCTGATCATCCAGTGAGTATTTTTCATGATGAGGGGAGTTATTTGAAGGGCTTGGTTTTGGTTTTAACTGACTAACTGATAAACTGAATAACTGACAAACCGATTAACTGAGAAACTGAATAACTGACAAACCGATTAACTGAGAAACTGAATAACTGGAAGTATATCGCAAATGTTTGTTTATTGAATCCTAATATACTATTTAACTAATTTTCTATTAGGGCGCATCCCTTCGGGTCGGGCTGTACGCTCTTATGTGGCTGTTCAGCAGCTACTACACTAAGCTGTACTTGTCTTCCACTGCGTGGCAAGCCTGCGTCCAGCTAAGTTCCGTAAGCTACTTCTCGACGCCACATACCGCTTCCATCCCTTGCGCAAATTCTTTGGACATTTTAAATTCCTGCAAAAATTATAGCGCAAGTGTTTTTCACTTGTGCCTGCTGAGTCTTGCGTTTGTTTGTACTTTCCAATGGCAAGTTGATTGGTCGTATAAGTCAAAAAGACTTACCGTAATTTGGGGCATGGATCGAAATTGTCAAGCCTGAAATGTCAGTTTCAAAAGGCACAAGTCAAAAAGACTTGCGCCATAAATATAGATATGGCGACCACAAGGGTCGCCCTACAAAGAATTGATTTTATTTTAACTTTTACAGAATTTGGCTAACATATATTCGCTGAGTCCTGGGAAGTTGTTTTTGAAATGGCCTTTCTCATCTAAAGTATCTAAATCTTTTTTAATTAGACGGCGCATTTTTTCTTTATTAAATTTACCTTTTTTGTCTTTGCTATTTTTATAGATAGTTATCCATTTATTTCTTCGGGCTTCTTTTAAATGTTGGACATTTAAAGCTAGTACTCGATTGAGTTCCTCTTGATATTGATCATTCGTCGAAACTAGTTTGCCCGAAGATTTGTAGTGAATTGTTGCAATATGAGCTGGAATGGTGGGGTTTAGTGTAATTGGGAGGACTTTTTTAGAAGTAGGTTTTTGTGTAATTAGAAGATCATCTTCAGATTCTTTAAAATCAGATTTTCTCGTATCACAATGGCGATCAGCTTTTATTCCACCTACTCCAAGGCAGACTGCAAGAAGGTTTTTAAAATCTAAACGTCTATCTGGCTTTCCCTCTTTACCATTACAAATTGATCTTTCGCAGTGATGTTCTAATTTGATTTTGCCTTCTTTCAATATTTGTTGACAATAAGCACAGACACCTTTTTGTTCATTTACTAAGGATGCTCTGAGTCCTTCTTTATCGTCTATTTCGTCAAAGTCTGCATTTTCTGCTTTTATGTATTCTTGGAAAGATGCTGGGGGTACAGATTTTCTAATCCATCTCATGTTCTAAGTCAAATTTGTGGGCTTCTAATCTTAATTGCATTTCTGATACTAAACTACTGATGTCTGTACCGTCATCCTCTTTTTCTAATTCTTCTATTTTCTGGATAATAGCTTCTAAAGCTGCTATGTCTTTGGATTCCTTCACTAATTGATCAAATTCATTAATTAGCGCAATGTATTCTGCTGGACGATCAGTTGAATCGAATAGATGCATTAGAAGGGTATTGGTATCAACTCCTTTGGTTTTGATTTGGGGTTTGGTTACCTCAAAGTTTTCGCATACGAATACGTTTTCGCTATTGACTGAAGAAAGTACTTGCGGAGAATGTGTCGTGATAAAGAATTGTATGTTAGGAAATACTTCTCTTAATACGCCTATGATTTTGCGTTGCCAGTTGGGGTGAAGGTGGGCTTCTATTTCGTCTATTAGTACGATGCCACGAGCACCTAAATTCTTAGTGGATGCTTGGTATACTCCTGAATATGCGATATCAGCAACTAAAGTAATAATTGCTTTTTCTCCTGCAGATTTGATATCTAAATATTCTTTTTTAGTATTACTCCCAACTTCTTGAATTGTAATCGTAGGTATCAATTGATAACTTCCCTTTTCAATTTGATCTGATTTTATTACATAATCTTTACCATAAATAATTTTCAATGCTGTCTTTACTTTAGTTCTAATATACTCTAATTTCTTATCAGAATCATATTTTGGATCATCTCTTTTATCTCTTAGTTCTTTTGATTCATATTCATAAAACCACTTTAAAAAATCATTAAAACTAAGATCATCTTGATAAAAATTCTCCCATAAAGGGAAAATAGAATTTCGATTATTTTTAACAGAAGTATTAAATTTATAATTGCCCCTTTTAGCATGATAAAATTTGAGAATAGGAGGATTATCTAAATCACGTACATATCCTCCTAAATCAATATTATTTTCTACTAAATCAATATTTATATTCATATTTAGCTCAATTCTCATTTTCCCAAAACGTTCTTCTAAATCCGTCTTTAAAGTACAAAAGTCACTATCATACCTAATATCACTATATTCTAAATGTAAGATCCTCTCCCTTCTTTCTGAATCAACTTCTCCAATAAAAGCCATCAAACACTTCGCAATCGCCTCCAACAAGCTGGTTTTACCTGATGCGTTAGCTCCTATGAATAGGTTTAGATGATCGTTGAATTCGATTTCTTGGTGGGTGAATCCTTTGTAATTTTGTATTTCTA
>JAHDDN010000271.1 GCA_020629335.1 Chitinophagales bacterium
ATCAGTTATCCAGTTGATCAGTTATTCAGTTTATCAGTTATTCAGTTTATCAGTTATCCAGTTTACCAGTTATTCAGTTTATCAGTTATCCAGTTGATCTAAAATATCCTGAACAGACGCTCTTTTTTTATAATTAGGATCATAGTGTACATACTTGATCTTTCCGTTCGTGTCAATCAAATAAGTCGCTGGAATAGGCAAAAAAGCCGCATCATCTCCATTTGCTTCTGCAATATCTTTCCTTAGGAGTGTTTTGATTTTTTTATCATACTTTTCTGTTACTTTAAAGGCGACTTGATATTTTTCCATAATACTTTTATCGCTATCAGAAATAACAGGGATACTAAGATCTGTTTTCTCAACTGTTTTTTCAGCAAACTCAGCAGTTTCAGGAGAGATGGCTAAGACATTGACATTATTAAATTTCAGCGCTGCTAATTCTCTTTCAAATTCGCTTAAATGTCTGGTACATACAGGACACCAATAGCCTCTATAAAAAACCAATACAACAGGGCCTTTTTGGTATAATTCTGATAGGCTAATAATATTGCCTTGTAAATCTTGGGTTGTAAAATCAGGAGCCATTGTACCGACTTCTAATCCACCTAATTGATTATAATCATCCTCGGCAATACCAAATTTGAGGAGGTTTACTTCTTCTTGAGCATGAGTTTGAAAGCTATTGAACAAGAACAAACTCAATAAAATAGTGGTGATTTTGAGTAAATTCATATTGTAAGTATTGATTAATAACTAATATTACTGATACGACCATTTCGCCATTCGTTGATGACATAATGCCAACTATCCTCATAGTCTCGATCTCTGAATAGATGATAATTCAATTGGCCGTAAATATTTTTTTCTTTTTGGAAATGGAAAACTACATAACCATTGCTACTTCCCGCTGTCGCCGGAAGGACGTACTTCCATATTTCTTCATCCGAACGATTATAAACGATTTCGGCTTGTCCATAAATGATATAAATAAGTCCTCTATCTGTTTTCCAGCCTATTTTATCGGTGCTAAAAAATTGATTCGCTCTTTGTACTCGTCCATAAAACTCCCTAATTAATACTTTAGCTCTTTCAGCACTTCCAGCCTTATCTAACCAAAACGAATCAATAGAAGCTTCTAAATTATTGCTATTTAACATAGCTTGATACTCCTCTTTTTTAGTTAAATAACGCAAGCATTGAACTAAATCACTTACATTGGCTAATTTAGGAAATTTTTCATTCATACAGCTTAAAGCAAGCGTATCTTTTGTGTTAGGAAATGAGATCAAATAAGGCCCAGATTCCCTTAGTTGAAAGCTCATACTTTCTTGATAGGAAGTTAGTTGCTGCTTATTGAGTGGCTTTATCTCTTGTTCAGAATAGGGAGGAAGAGGTAAAGAACTATTTTCGGCATAGGAGGTCAAGCTAAAATTAGTCAAATCCTCTCCTTTATACTCAATACTGATTTCATCTTTAGGATGAACATAAGTTTGAAAAATAGGCTCATCATTGTTTATGTTTTTAAGGAGATAATATTTGTTGGGATCATCTGCTTCTACAACGTATCTATTTTTATACAGTTTTTGGTTTTTCAAGTTAATTAAACTCGCATCAATAATTATATTATTTTCACTATAGTAGCTATTTGGAAGTCTAATTTTATACACATTTTGTTGAAAATCAATAGGCGTGCTAAATGTGTCAAAAGGAATTTTGTTATCATAGGAATTATATGCCTTAATAGTTAATACCCATTGATTTACATTCTCTTTTAATTTATCTGATTCTATACCAACTAGTAACAAATTGGAGTTAGTATTCTCGTGATAGAATTTTATTTTTAACGGATTGTCAAAGTTTTTAATTTGATATTGATAAGCAATATTTTGCCTTTTTAGCACTTTTTTTGTAGGATTACATGCGTAGATAATGCTAATTGAAATGACTAGACAACAAATTCTCCAATACTTATTATAGCTTTTGACTCTCATTACATTAGATTAGTGATAGAGTGTAAATTTATTACCTTTTCGCTTTTTATACCTTTAATTTCCTACTTTTTTTAAAATAATAATAATACCTTCTTACGTGAATAAGAATAGCCACAAAATAATAGAAGATTTTCTTTATGACATATATAATGGTTTTGGAAAAGAACAGGAGAGTACTATTTCTACCTATCTGGATAAAATTACATTGGCTAAAAAAGTGTCATTATTAAAAAAGATTATTTTATTTATATCTATTTTGATGATTGTGAAGCTTTTGTTCAGTTTGGTATTTTCTTTTTATGATTTGTTAATTTATGATTTCAGTGTTCTTTTGTTAATGGGAGGTATTTTTTATTTTTTATCTGAAAAGACCTTCAATAATATATTGTACTTAATGCTTATTAGTAGTTATCCAATCTTATTATACAGCTTATTCATAAATGGGATGCATTATAGCTTGATTCCTTGTATGATAGCTGTTTATGGTATTTTGAATTACTTAGCAACTACATTCAAATTTCAACTAACGAATGCTATCGTGGCATTTTTATTTACTTTATTAGTTTTGGTACTAAATCAAATTTACACCTTCGAAGAAGGTAATTGGATTTTTGATATGGTCGTACTTGCGAGTTCTTTTGGAGGCTTAATCTATACCTTATATTTTTATCAAAAGGAAATAAGAGAAAACAAAGAAAAAATTATTACTAATAACCTTTTCTTTAAAGAAATAACAGACATGAATCCTGATTCTATTTTTGTAAAAGATACCAAGCATAAGTATGTTTTCGTGAATCAGGTAATGGCTGATAATTATGGTGTATCTAAAGCAGAGATGCTAGGCAAATCAAGAGAGGAAATTTTAATCAATTCTCAACGTAATAAGGAAATATCAGAACAGGACGACTTAGTACTTAAACATAACCAAGTTTATTTGGGGATAGAAGAATTTATTGAAGAGGATGGAGCTAAGCAGTATTTAAAAGTAGTCAAATCGCCCGTTAAGTCTCCTAATGGTGAAGTAAAAGGAATATTAGGAGTGATAACGGATGTATCAGATCGAGTTAATTCAGATAAAGCATTAAGAGAAAGAGAATTGATATTTAGAGCCCTTTTAGATAATGTATATGATGGTGTAGAGATTTATAAAATATTAGAAGACGGATCAGTCACCCTGATAGAAAGGAATCAAAAAATGAGAGATGTTCTAGGGAGGACTGATGAAGAAATATCAGCAAAGAATGCAATAATCAATCACTCTCCAGCCTATCAATCAAATGGAGAAAAATCGAAAGATTTTTTTGATAATTTAGCAGAACAGTATAAGGGAAGTGATTTCCTTGATTTTGAGTGGGATATTTATCATTCAAAAGGCCATTTATTAACTTTAAATATTTCCAGATTCAAAATGACTATAGGTAAGTTGACTTATAGTATAGGTATTTATAAAGATATTACAGAGAAGAAAAGAACAGCAATAGCATTAAAAGAAAGTGAAATAAGATATCGCTCTATTTTTGAGCATAATGCTTTTGGTGTGGTAGTGGCTCGTGAAGGAAAATTTTATGATTTTAATCAAGCATTTTGTAGAATGACAGGCTATAATGAAGAAGAAATAAAGGGCCGAAAAATTGATGAGATAATGCATCCTATAGACTATACTAATACACTTCCAATAGTAGATGGAATTATTAATAAAAAAACAGCTAATTTAGGATTTGAACATAGATTTGTTCGAAAGAATGGGAGCATTGGTTATGCTTTTGTTCAATTTATGGAGATAGATAGCAGTATTGAAAACGGTGAAATGGTCGCAACCATCGCAGATATATCCTCTCTCAAAGAAGCAGACTTAAGACTGAAAGAAAAAAATGAAGAGTTGAAAAAATATATTAAGTCTAATTCCGCTTTAGAAAGTTTTGCTTATGTCGCTTCTCACGATTTAAAAGAACCAATCAGAAGTATTGTTAGTTTTTCTCAGATTTTAGCTGAAAATGCGGATGATAGGCTTTTAGACGAGGAAAAGGAGTATTTAGACTTTATTATTAGCTCCTCCTTAAATATGAAACGTTTGATAGAGGATTTATTAGCCTATTCGAGAGTTAACCCATATAATTTGAAATTTGAAGCTATTGACGTTAATGACTTAATCTTTAGTATTGAAAGAGATTTGATGATGGTTATTAATGAAAAGAAAGCTAAGCTCATTAGTAAAAATTTGCCAGTTAATTTAATAGCCGACCAAACTCAAATGAGGCAATTATTTCAAAACTTAATAGCAAATGCGCTTAAATTTGATATCCCTAATATAACTCCAGAGGTGATTGTGAGCGTAGAAGAACAAGAAGAGCAATGGCTTTTTAGTGTAAGGGATAATGGTATCGGAATTGATCCCAAACACTTCGATAGAATATTCTTACTGTTTAGAAGATTACATACGAAAAATGAATATGATGGAACAGGGATCGGCCTCGCCATGTGTAAAAAAATAGTGGAGAATCATCATGGTGAAATTTGGATAGAATCAGAGAAAGGTAAAGGTGCAACCTTCTTTTTTACATTGAGTAAGAGTTTGGTTCCTGACCAACAAAAAAGCCCACAACTTTCATCAATTTAATGAAAATTGTGGGCTTAGAATAAAGTAGAATGTTTATCTACTTACACTTGCTAATCGATCTTTTAAATCATTAGCAAAGTCTTTTAAATCTGCTTTTTCAGCAGTCAAAATGAACTGCTGTAAAACGGCCATATAGGTTTGTTGATCTCTTTCATAAAGCTTAGCTAACTTACCAGATAACCCATTCATATAATCTAACTCATCTAATAAATTAGAAGAGATGATTTCCATGAGTTCGGCTCCCTTTTCTTTGGCGCCCGCATCAAAATAATTTTCAACCATAGGATACCAATAAAAATCATAAGTCATCTTATCATTAGGCATTATTTCTCTACATTTATCCATCACCTCAACAGCCTTCTCTTTTTCACCAATCTTAATTAATGATTCTGCTAATCGAGAGAAATTACTTCGGAAGTTAAACATCATACGCTTCAAATCAGAGTCTACATGAACACCTGGTTTGCCTATATTACCAAAACTAAATTTATTCATGACGTTATCATACATCACATCAGGGCGAACACGTCCTGTATATGGATCTTTAGTTTGTTTCTTAACAGGTAATAATCGGTAAGCTAAGCCTTCTAATTGGAAGTATTGCTCTAAACCTAAATAACTTCCTGGACTAACCGAAATAGCGAAATAAATTGGGCGTTTCCAACCATTAGCCGCATTTGTTGCGATAATATCTAAGACCATTAGATCATGCTTAAGAAGAGAGTTCTTCGGCATTTTCCACTGCATATTAGAAGTAAAGCCAGGTGCATCTTGAGGAGCAATGGCACCACTTCTAAACATAGAAGAGGAATCTGCTTTTAAAGAAAGATTCTTAGTAGGCAAATAATTGGTTTTATCTCCAATATTACCTACCGCATATTTACTATCTCCAATAAAAGCTAACAATTGATTTAGATCAACAAAACGATCTTTAGGGGCTACTTCTGGATTCTCAATAAATGGTACTAAATCTCTTTTCGTACCACGTATTTTATTCACTCCTCCATTACCATTTTTATCAGCTGGCTTATAGAGCGACATTTCAACTCCCGCCTGTTCACCATATTGACGCGCTATTTGTTCGATATACCAATCTACTCCTAATAAACTTAGGTTGACAACTCTGACATCTGGTCGTACGCCTTCTACTTGTTGTGTATACCACAGCGGATAGGTATCATTATCTCCTTGTGTGAAGATAATAGCATTAGGAGCGCAGGACTCCAAGTAATTAGCCGCAAAATCTCTGGCAGCATATCTATCCGCTCTACTGTGATCATCCCAGTTTTGGAAGCCCATTAATGCGGGTACTAATAAAGCAACCCCAGTGGCACCAAAAGCTGCGGAGGCACCCATACTTTTCTTAAACATATCAAAGAGGGCGAGCACTCCTAAACCTACCCATATATTGAAGGCCCAGAAGGAACCTGCAAAGATATAATCACGTTCTCTTGGCTCTATTGGTGGCGAATTACCTTGAAGGATAATCATCAGTCCAGTAAAGAAGAATAGTAAGGCAATGGCCGTAAACCTCCTACCATCATTATAAATGTGGAAAAGCAAACCTAATAAACCTAATAAGAGGGGCAAGAAAAAATAAGTATTCCTTGCTGGATGATTTTTGACATGATCGGGTAGATTGGTTTGTGGACCAATACCTATACTGTCTATAAATGGAATACCACTAATCCAATTACCGTTCTTTACATCTCCTTTTCCAAATCCTTGTTCATCATTTTGTCTACCTACGAAATTCCACATAAAATAGCGGAAGTACATATGCCCAATCTGATATTGAAACATGAACTTTATATTGTCTAAATAGCTTGGCTTTTGATTCTTTTTTAATCCAAGCCACCTTTCATAATCGTCTTTGAAGGAAGAATCCCATATACGTGGGAAGAGTTTCTTACGCTCATTTTTGCCATAAACATACTCTAAACGATCTCCTACGACTTCGTATTTGTCTTTCCCTCTGGCATATTTTTTACCCACATTTTTATAATCTACGGGTTTTGAAGTATAGAAATAACCTGTTAAAAAGGGCCTGTTTCCATATTGCTCCCGCTTTAGATACGAGGCCAATGATACTACATCCTTAGGCGCATTCATATTGATATATGGATTCGCATTAGAACGAATAACAACTGTCGTAATCGTAGAATAGCCAATTAGGATAAAGGTCAATGCTAAGAAGGCATTGTGAGCTAAAGCCATCCCTTTTTTATGGGTGTACCATAAAGCAGCCACCATAAAGAGTATGACGCCTCCAAAGAAGAAGACCACTCCACTATTGAATGGTAAGCCAAAATCATTAACAAATAATAATTCGGTTTTTGCTGCCAAGTCTATAAAGCCAGTAATGATACCGTAAAGTATAAAACCTAAGATCAGAATAGAAACCCCTAAAGCCATTAAGGCGCCTCGAAGATTGACTTCATATCTTCTGAAATAATACACAAAGCATATGGCTGGGATAGCTAATAGATTCAGCCAGTGAATGAAAATACAACATCCAAATATAAAGGCGATAAATAACAGCCACCTACTGGATAGGGGAGTATCTGCATTTTGATCCCATTTACAGATGGCCCAAACTACCAAGGAGGTAAAGAAGAGCGACATGGAATAAACTTCCCCCTCTACTGCTGAAA
>JAHDDN010000272.1 GCA_020629335.1 Chitinophagales bacterium
AAGCCAGCCATCGCATCACTAAGCTACGTAAGTCGCAGCATGGACGCCACATACCGCTACCATCCCTAAGCCAAAAAAAAACCTTCTCAGAATTATCTGAAAAGGTTTTACTAGTAAACATTACTATTTCTTTAATTTACCCATTGGTAAGTTGAAATTCTTACCAGAGGCAGCCATATTCGTCATCATACGCATCATCTTACGCATTTCGAAGAACTGCTTCATGAATTGGTTGATCGCTTGTTGAGTATTACCACTACCACGAGCGATACGTTTTTTACGACTGCCATCAATGATGGCTGGATTCGTTCTTTCCTCAATAGTCATAGACTGAATAATAGCCTCAATTTTCTTGAAAGCACTTTCATCTATATCCAAATCTTTCACTTGCTTACCTAAGCCAGGAATCATCGCAATCAGGTCTTTTAAGTTACCCATACGCTTGATTTGATTCAACTGAGATAAGAAGTCATTGAAGTCAAACTTATTCTTTTGGATTTTCTTTTGAAGCTCGATAGCTTGTTTCTCATCGTATTGCTCTTGGGCTTTTTCTACAAGAGATACGATATCTCCCATACCTAAGATACGCTGTGCCATACGTTCAGGGTGGAATACATCCAGCATTTCCAATTTCTCCCCAGTACTAATAAACTTAATCGGCTTATTCACCACATACTTAATCGAAAGGGCCGCACCACCTCTGGTATCACCATCTAATTTGGTTAAAACAACCCCATCAAAATTTAACCTATCATGGAAAATCTTAGCCGTATTAACAGCATCTTGACCCGTCATAGAATCCACTACAAACAAAGTCTCTTGAGGCTGGATGTTTTCTTTGATGGCAGTGATCTCCACCATCATCGTCTCATCAACTGCCTGACGACCAGCAGTATCCACAATTACGAAATTGAATCTATTCTGTTTGGCGTAATTGATGGCATTTTGAGAGATTTCTACTGGATTATTATTGCCTAATTCCGTATAAACTTCAGTGCCTATTTGTCCAGCTAAGACTTTTAACTGATCAATGGCTGCTGGTCTGTAGACATCACAAGCGACTAATAATACTTTCTTTTGTTTTTTCTCTTTCATGTATTTAGCCAGCTTAGCCGAGAAGGTCGTTTTACCCGAACCCTGCAAACCTGCTATTAATACAATATTGGGATCTCCACTCATGTTGATCCCTGCGGTTTGTCCTCCCATTAGCTGGGTTAACTCGTCCATGACGATTTTAACCATTTGTTGGCCAGGATCAACAGTCGTTAATACATGTTCCCCTAATGCTTTGTCTTTGACCTTAGCGGTAAATTCTTTGGCTATTTTATAGTTTACATCTGCTTCTACTAATGCTCTACGTATTTCTTTGACAGTAGCAGCGATATTCAATTCGGTAATAGAGCCTTGTCCTTTTACATTCTTAAATGCTCTATCTAATCTATCCTGAAGATTCTCAAACATATTTATTTTTTTAGTATATTGGTATGTTAGTATTAAGTATGTTAGTATTTTTTCTGTAATAAACTAATTGCTAACGTACTAATAGACCTACTACTAACGTACTCAAAAAAGGCTTAGGGATGGCAGCGGTATGTGGCGTCCATGCTTCGACTTACGTAGCTTAGCTGGACGTAGGCTGGCCTGAAAGGCAGACAAGTACAGCTTAGCGAAGTAGGAGTAGCATAGCCACATAATAGCGGACAGCCCGACCCAATTATTTTTTGGCCAATATTTGTAGGGGCGGACCTATGTGTCCGCCCTCTCTTGACACATGGGTCAAGCCGAAAGCCAAAAAATAATTGGGGAAGCCCCAAAAATTCATGCAAAAATAAGCTTTTATACTTAGTAATATTGGGTTTTGTGCAAAAAAAAACATCGGATTCTCGGAAGAACCCAATGTTTTCTTTAAAAACTGGAAACCTTTACTACGAGCCTAAATAGGCTTTGAGCAATTTGCTTTTAGAAGCTGCTCTAAGCTTATTGATGGCTTTATCCTTAATTTGGCGGACTCTTTCACGGGTAAGCCCGAATTGTTCGCCTATGTCTTCGAGAGACATGCTATGTTCAACATTGATTCCGAAGTACAATTTCACTACATCTCTTTGTCTATCGGTTAAGGTAGACAGAGAACGTTCAATTTCTCTACGGAGCGACTCTCTATAATCGAGTTGGTTGTCAGTTTTGGGAGTATTGCCATTTTCGAGTACATCGAGTAGGGAATTATCTTCCCCTTCAACGAAAGGAGCATCGACGGATACGTGTCGAGCAGCTACGCCAAGGGTTGTTTCCACTTCTTCTGTTGCAATTTCCAAAACTTCTGCGAGTTCATCAGCAGATGGTTCGCGCTCGTATTCTTGTTCGAGAGCCGAGAATGCCTTATTGATCTTGTTAAGCGACCCCACTTTATTGAGCGGCAGTCTGACAATACGAGATTGTTCGGCAAGTGCTTGTAGGATGGATTGTCTAATCCACCATACGGCGTACGAGATGAATTTGAATCCTCTCGTTTCATCAAATCTTTGTGCGGCTTTGATTAGGCCAAGATTCCCTTCATTAATAAGGTCACTCAAAGAAAGTCCTTGATTCTGATATTGTTTTGCCACGGAGACTACGAATCTCAAATTAGCCTTGGTCAGTTTTTCAAGTGCTTCTTGATCACCTTGTTTAATTCGTTTGGCCAGGTCTACTTCCTCTTCGGGGGTTAAGAGATCTACCTTACCAATTTCTTGGAGATATTTCTCAAGTGATTGGCTTTCACGATTAGTAATAGATTTGGTAATCTTTAGTTGCCTCATAAAAAATGATAATTTAAAGTTACTTACTCAAACTATATTGAATAAGCGGTGCAAATATTGTTAAAGTAATTGATTACTAAATTATACCTATTCCATTTAATCTGGAGTTTTAGTTTAGTATATATGGAGTAGTTGCCAATTGCAATATGACATACATGTTTGCATAGATGGATATAGCATTCACATGGCAAGCTACAAAAATAGCCTATTTCAATGTTAAATTAAAATAAATTTTGAGTTAGATTTACTGCGGTGTTATAAATAAGACACGAATTGCCTTAGATTAAGAGACTCAAGTAAAATAATGGCTTCCATCCACAAATGCAAATAAATTTTGCATCTAGGTAAATTTAGTCAGTTTTAGTCTCTAAAAGGCATTCAGCTGACTAAATTAATCAACAAGTAAAAGTCATTGAGGTTTAGTCTGTTGTGGGCGTATTAACAAATACTAAGAAAATAAATTGTAGTTTTTTCCTCAAAAATTTTGATAAATGTTTCTTTTTGCCAATATTCCACTCAATTTAGAAATGATATTTGAAAAGATAAAATGTAAGAGATGCGAACAAAAGAACAATTCTCTTTAGACTTTGTGGTTAAATCATCACCAACAATTTTATTCAATTTTTTATCTACACCCTCTGGTTTAGCACAATGGTTTGCTGATCATGTTGATAGAATGGAAGAAGAATACAGCTTTTTTTGGGATGGATACGAAGAAAAAGCCCAATTATTAGAGTTTGAAGAAAACAATTTTGTTAGATTCCAAATGGATGACAATGATCATGGGGAATATTTTGAGTTTAGGATAGAGAAATCACCTGTCACCGGTGATACTGTCTTAATCGTTACTGATTTTGCTTATGACTATGAAATGGACGATCAAAAGTTGCTTTGGCAACGACAAGTAGATACGCTTGTCGCTCGTGTAGGTGGGAAAAACTAAGACATAGAAGACATGGCTTTGATCAGTGTTGTATAGGTCTGAATTCCATAAGTTGAGAATACTTCCCATTGGTCAATAGGTAACTTCCGACTGATCTTTATAAAGGGCAATTGTGAGCTATCATATTGTGCTATTGTCTGATAAGCCAAATGAATGGCTTGGTAATTTTCTGCTGAAAAATTATGTTCCCATGGACTTTTATTGACACACCAATAAAAATCCTTTTGTGCAAGGGTGTCAAGCTGTTGCATAATTCTTGGGGCATAGCTATCTTTATACTTACCAGTTAATAAAAGGGAAAAGCTGAATTCATGGCCCCACCAAAAGATGGTCCTAAATGTAAAAATATCTTTTTTGTCGAAGTGAGATGGGAAATCCAGCACCACATAAGGCAAATTTTGATGCTTTTCTCCTTTGCTAATTTTTCCATGATTAATATTTATGGCTTCCTTAAGCTTGAATTCTTGTAAAATGGAGTTACTTTGTAACTTTGTTCTCAAGTCATTCATTAAGAGGATGATTTTATCTATAGCTGAAACTTTAGCTAATAGGAGAGGTGCGTCTTGTATGATTTCTAATTCTCTTTTAGTAAGAGGAGAGGTCTGCATATATGTTAAGTTTTATTGTAAGTGTTCAGCATAAATGCTTTGGTGCATAAAAATAGGGCTTTTGTTGTCAGACGACGCTCTTTTTAAGCTTAATAGCAGCGCTATTGGGCGCAAAAAAGCGGAAGTATGGCGGCAAAAAATCATTTTTAGGCCCAAATTGATTCATGCTGAATAGTTAAGTTCTATTAAGGGATAAACCTTTCATCTCAATAAGCCTTCTTAGTTGGTAGAGAACTACATACTTAGAAATTCAGATAAAGAACGTGAAAAAAATTGATAGATTAGTATTGAAGGCCTTTATCGGTCCATTTATCGTTACTTTTTTTATAGCCTTATTTGTATTAGTCATGCAAATGCTTTGGAAGTATATCGATGATTTGGTAGGGAAGGGGCTGGACTTTATGGTCATCCTGGAATTAATTTTCTATTGGACTACTACGCTGGTGCCTATGGCTTTGCCTATTGCCGTTTTATTAAGCGCTATCATGGCTTTTGGTAATATGGGAGAGCACTATGAACTCGTGGCCATTAAAGCCGCAGGGATTTCCCTATTGCGCTTCATGGCGCCTTTGATTATCGTGGCCTTATTTCTTTCAGGAGTGGCATTTACCTTTGCTAACTATGTACTTCCTAAAGCTACACTCAATGCAAGAGTATTATTGTATAGTATCAATCGGCAAAAACCAGCCTTTAATATTGAGGAAGGAGTCTTCTATGATGGTATAGAGGGCTTCACCATGAAGGTTGGACGTAAATCTCAAACTAATAACATGATCTATGATGTATTAGTCTATGATCATCGGAAAGCTGGCGGTGCGAATAATAGTACGGTATTATTAGCAGATAGTGGCAAAATGTATACGGCTAAAGAGGGCGAATTGCTCATTTTTAAGTTTTTTCACGGCAAGCAATACGAGGAAACCATTCCCAAACTAAAAGAAAAGGAACCCAGCCATCGGCTGATGCGTACCTATTTTGATGAATATGAAATGATCTTCGATTTAGCTTCTTTCAATTTCCAAAAGTTTGATGAAAGCTTATTTAAGAATAGCCGAAAGATCATGAATCTCAAACGATTAGATGCCTCTATAGATTCCTTCCAAAGACAGGTCGCCAATAGACCTAATTTAATGGCCAAACAGCTTATTCCATTTATATCCATACTAATTGATTCTAGCTATCAAAAAGGCATGAGAGAAGTAGAGTATGATCCAGATACCTTAATCACCACCTATCAAGATAGTTTGTTTATCGCAGGTAAAAATATAGATGATCCTGCCAGCTTATCAAGAATCTTTACTCGCTCGGTTAATTCAGCGAATAATGCTAAAACATTTATAGGGAGTGCAGATAATCATGTTAAAAATCTGAAAAACAAAATTATCAAGTATGAAGTAGAATATCACTATAAGTTAGCGCTATCTTTAGCCTGTTTGGTATTATTCTTTATTGGGGCCCCTTTGGGTGCCATTATTAGAAAAGGAGGCTTTGGGATGCCTATGGTCATCGCTATTATCTTCTTTATTATATGGCATATTCTCTCAGAGATAGGACGTAAGCTATCACAAGAGGGCGCAGTAGCCCCTGAATTAGGAATGTGGATGTCTACCCTAATTCTATTGCCTTTAGGAATCTTTTTAAGCTATAAAGCCATGACAGATTCCGCATTAATGAACACAGATGCTTACATCAATTTTTTTAAGGCAATTATCAATAAGTTTAAAATTGGCAAAAAAGGAAAGTAGGGAGTTATCGGGAAGCTATGAATTATCTTTTTTCTTTTTGGCATTCTCCTCTCTCTTATTGTCGTGGTTCTTCTTGCCTTCTCTCCAGCAGTCTGCCACTAAAGCCATCACCTCCTCCTTTTTGCTAACTTTAACAAAAGAATACTGACCACCTTTTCTTCTACCTACCAGTTTTTTGACCTTAGCACCTTGACGTTTGAAACCTAACTCTATTAATTTTGTAGATAATTTGTGATACAAATCACCTATTTTCATTTCTTGGTCGGGCTTTAGATTGATCAAATCATTCTTTAAGCCAATCAACTTACTCAGTATAATACCGTAATCTCTCGAACCTAACTCACGTGGGTTACCTGGGTAGTTTTTTCTTTTTCTACTCGTACCTTCTCCCATTCGTAAAAAAGTATTTAAATAAATAAATATGATTAATTTGCTATATAAACCTACTAGGTAAGCAACGAAAGTTGGAACACACATCCTATTTCTAAGTATGTTGTGAAAGACATACTACACGGGTGAGAAAAAGAATTAAACAGTCAGTGCAATCTGCTTAAATTCAAAAAAATACAATCTATGCTTAAAAGTGGGTAATAACTTGAATGCAAGTTAATAAAATATTTTGAATATTAATCAAAAACTAAAACAGAGATGCCCTCACTATCTGATTTCCAGTTAGGTGTGTGCAGTGTATTGCCATTTAAATTGACCGTTATAGAATAATCAGTAGTCGTTTCATGAAACACATCAGCTCCATTTAAAAATGGAAATCCGCCTAAGGCTTCATCTTTTTCTCCACTGGTATTTCCATCTCCATCATCAAACAAAAAGAAGGCTATTGTTGACTGATCAGCCGAGGCAAAAGTCTCATTGGAAAGAGTTAAATTGCCGACATTTAAATCATCTCTACCGCTGATCACCGCCTTGCTGGATGAAAAAATCGCACTCACTGCTTGTGCATCATCCGAAGGCAAGCCTAAAAGATTAGTGACAAATATATTAGTAACAGGAAGCGTACGCAAATATACTAACTGATCAGATCGAGTAAATTCCTGACGATAATAATGAATCGGTCTATCATTAGGTACATCACTAAAAACATAAAATTCGTAAGTCGTATTT
>JAHDDN010000273.1 GCA_020629335.1 Chitinophagales bacterium
GTTGAATAAGCCATTAACTCTTACAGAGAAGATATTATATACTCACCTTCATGGCAACTTGCCAACAGGGGAATATAGCAGGGGTAAGGATTATGTAGATTTCTTACCAGATAGAGTAGCGATGCAAGACGCAACAGCTCAAATGGCTTTGTTGCAGTTTATGCAAGCAGGTAAAAAGAAAGTAGCTGTCCCTTCTACCGTACATTGCGATCACTTGATCCAAGCCAAAGAAGGAGCTAACGAGGATTTAGAAATCGCATTAGATGTGAATAAGGAAGTATACGACTTCTTATCTTCCGTATCTCAAAAATATGGTATTGGATTTTGGAAGCCAGGAGCTGGTATTATTCACCAAGTAGTATTAGAAAACTACGCTTTCCCTGGTGGAATGATGATCGGTACAGATTCACACACTGTAAATGCAGGCGGATTAGGCATGGTCGCTATCGGAGTTGGTGGTGCAGATGCAGTAGACGTCATGGCAGGAATGGCATGGGAGCTTTTACAACCTAAATTGATAGGTGTAAAATTAACAGGCAAATTAAATGGCTGGACCTCTTCTAAAGATGTTATTCTAAAGGTAGCAGGAATCTTAACTGCCAAAGGTGGTACTGGTGCTATTGTTGAATACTTCGGCCCTGGAGCAGAATCTTTATCTTGTACAGGTAAAGGTACAATTTGTAATATGGGAGCAGAGATCGGAGCAACGACTTCTATCTTCGGTTATGATGCGTCTATGTCTCGTTACCTAAAAGCAACAGATCGTAAAGACGTAGCAGAATTAGCAGATAAAGTAGCAGAGCACTTAACAGGCGATGCAGAAGTATATGCTAATCCAGAAAAATACTTTGATCAAGTAATCGAAATTGATTTATCTACTTTAGAGCCGCATATCAACGGCCCATATACACCAGATTTAGCTTGGCCATTATCTAAGTTTGCTCAAGCAGCCAAAGATAATGACTACCCAATGAAGTTGGAAGTAGGATTAATCGGTTCTTGTACCAACTCTTCTTATGAAGATTTAGACAGAGCCGCTTCTTTAGCACAGCAAGCAATTGATAAGAAACTAATTGCGAAATCAGAATTTACGATTACACCAGGTTCTGAGCAAGTAAGATTTACTGTAGAGCGTGATGGACAATTAGACCTATTCGAAAAAATGGGAGGTGTGGTTTTAGCCAATGCATGTGGACCATGTATCGGTCAATGGGCACGTCATACAGATGATCCAGATAAAGCGAACTCTATTATCACTTCATTCAATCGTAACTTCTCTAAGCGTAATGATGGTAATCCTGCTACTCGTTCATTCGTAGCCTCTCCAGAAATTGTTACTGCCATGGTATTAGGTGGCTCCTTAGGCTTTAATCCAATGACAGATACTTTAACAAACAGTGATGGAGAGCAAGTAAAATTAGATCCACCTACAGGAGAAGAATTACCAAGCAAAGGCTTTGATGTAAAAGACAGAGGTTTTATCGGACCTAAAGCAGATGGTTCTTCTATCAAAGTAGAAGTAAATCCAGAGTCTAAGCGTCTTCAGTTACTAACGCCATTCAATCCATGGGACGGAAACGACATGATCCACAATAAACTGCTTATCAAAGCAAAAGGAAAATGTACAACCGATCATATCTCAATGGCTGGTCCTTGGTTAACGTACAGAGGCCACTTAGATAATATCTCTAACAATATGCTAATCGGAGCGATTAACTTTGCTAACGACAAAGCTAATACAGTCAAAAACCAATTGACTGGCGAATACGGCGCAGTACCAGATACAGCCCGTTTCTATAAGTCTTTAGGCGTAGGAACAATCGTAGTAGGAGATGAGAATTATGGAGAAGGTTCTTCTCGTGAACATGCCGCAATGGAGCCACGTCACTTAGGCGTTAAAGCTGTAATCGTTCGTTCATTCGCTCGTATCCACGAAACGAATCTAAAGAAACAAGGTATCTTAGCCTTCACTTTCACAGACAAAGCAGATTACGATAAAATCCAAGAAGACGACAGCATTGATATCCACTGTGCAGACTTAGCACCAGGTAAAAATGTCAAAGTAGTTCTTAATCACAAAGACGGTTCTGCTGATACTATTGAAGTAGCACACACTTTGAATGAAAATCAAATTGATTGGTTCAAAGCAGGTAGCGCCCTTAACCAAATTCGTAAAGAAGGCGGATTAAGTTAATGTAGGGGCTGACCTATGTGTCCGCCCATTTATAGTAATATAAAGAGGAAAGGCCATCACGAAAGTGGTGGCCTTTTTTTGTTTAGGTACTTATATTAGTGTATTCTATTCAACTAATATACTAATTCACTAATTATGGGCTTCCCATGCGCTCGTAAAACGAAGTGCGTAGCACAAGTCCATTCATCATGATGCATTTATCATTCATCATTAGCCGAAGGCGCATGGTCGGGCTGTCCGTTCTTATGTGGCTATGTGTCAGCTACTCCGCTAAGGTCTGCTTGTCTGCTAAAGCCAGCCTGCGCATACCTAAGCTACGTAAGCAGCCCCATTGACGCCACATACCACTACCATCCCTAAGCCAATTCTTAACCGATTAACTTTTTAACTGAAAAACTGATTAACCGAAATTTTCTTAAGTCAGTTTACCAGTTATTCAGTTATTCAGTTTACCAGTTATTCAGTTTATCAGTTATTCAGTTTGCCAGTTCATTCTGCATCGGCTTCAATATCTTATGGTCGATAAAGAAGGTACCAAAAGGGACTAAGCTCGATAGCAATACCTTCCAGGTCGTTTTAGTATGACTCCAATCATGCGTCATACTGACATAGATTGTATAAACCACAAATAGCAAAAACAACATACCGTGAATAGGTCCAACTGTTTTTACTACTTCAGGCATATCGAGCATCCGCTTTAGAGGTACTCCCAAAAAGATTAGTATGATTAAAGAGGTTCCTTCAAACAATGCCAATAAGCGCAAGCGTCCTATATGAGAAGAAAAGAAATTACTCATGTTTGTATTTTTATTCTACTATAGCTGTTCAGTATAAATGCTGAAAAGCTAGGTTTTAATAGCCAGCAAAGATAAGCTGTAGAATATTAACAAACAAAAGGAGGACTAAGATTAAAAAAATGCCACATTATTTTCTTGGACAAGGGATAGGAGCGGTACTCAGCGTATATGAGCGAGCCTACGGAGCTTAGGCAGACGCAGGCTGGCCTGGAAAGGCAGACAAGTATGCCTTAGCGGAGTGGCTGGCGAATAGCTGAGTAAGAGCGGATAGCCCGGTGCGCAGCATGGCCCCTAAAAATATTTTTAGATTATTTTAATGCGCCAATGTTGTTATTGTAAGAGAAGATAATCTAAGTATTGAATGAGATAAATTCTGCTTTTTAAAATTGTTATTTTTTTAATGTAAGTAAAATAGTTTTACCTTTGATTCTAATGAAGAAGGAGGTATTTATAATAGGAACTATTGCATACAGCATTTTGGCTATTTTGGCCCTTGTTTTCTATTGTGAAAGAACCGCTTTTTTAGATATTGCATTCCATTTGTTCTATATCATTAAAGATAGCGACTTTGCTATACAGAACAATCGATTTAGTGCTGTAGTTACTGAAATATATCCCTTATTAGCATCGAAAATCGGCTTAGAGCTAAAGACTGTGATGCAAATCTATTCCTTAGCATTTGTGCTGAATCATTATATCGTCTTTGCCATATGTGTGAAGCTATTCAAAGCCTATCAGCTTGGGATAGTCATGCTGTTGTTTAGCACCTTAATGGTCACGGATACCTTTTATTGGATTGCTTCAGAATTGCCTCAAGGCATTGCCTTATTGATCCTGTTTTTTGGCTTTTTATGGCATATTAAAGAAGTACAAGAAAAAACGAAATGGTGGGTATATGTTCTCATTCTGTTATCTTCTGTGGCCTTGGTGTTTTTTCATCCTTTAATGCTATTTCCTTTTGTGTTTTTTAGTGTGTTTTTATTCTTTCATGCGTCTAAGAAAAGATCTTTATTAGTCCTTAGTCTGATTACTTTTTTAGGAGTCTATGTAGGGAAGTCCAAACTCCTTAAGTCAAAATATGATGCTACTTCAATGGAAGGGACTGACAATATCACTGAGCTTTTTCCGAATTATATTTTTTTAGAATCCAATGAAAACTTGCTCTCTTATATTGTGAGTGATTATTACATCTTGTTTTTGTTTTTTATTGCCTTATTAATTTATTATGTTAGGAACTCAAGTTATCTAAAAATGCTATTATTAGCCTCTTTTGTTCTTGGGTATGCACTCCTTGTAAATGTTACTTACCCTAATGGAGGAGAGCAATTTTATATGGAAAATCTCTATCTACCACTTAGTATATTTGTAGCTATTCCATTAGCATTTGATATGACAAAGTTTTTCTCTAAGCGAGTCTATTTAGTTTCGCTTATTATTCTACTAGGAATAAGAATCGCTCACATTGGAATCAATCACCAAGCTTATACAGATCGAGTAAATTACTTGCAAGAATATTTAGCAGAAACAGAAACATTAAAACAGAAAAAGTTAGTCGTTCATCAAGAGGATTTTCCAATGGATACTTTACTCATGACTTGGGCAACTCCTTATGAATTTTGGTTATTATCGACTATTGATCAAGGCGAAACCAGATCGGTTTTTATCACTGATAATTTTGAAGAAATAGTTTGGACAAGGAATTTAAATGAGAAATTTATCACCAAATGGGGAGCTTATCCATATAAAGATTTACCGCCTAAGTACTTTAACTTTAAAGATACGAGTTTGTATGATTATAATCGTTGATTTTATTTATCTTCGCTTATTGTTAATTCAATAATAAAAGATCATAATGAAGGAGTATACTATAGAATCTGCTTTTCATGAGTTAGATACTACCAATAAGCCAGGTCCAATAGAAGCCATTGACTTTTTGTATAATCATGAAAGGGATAGATTAATCACAGCCAAAATCGCCTATTCGTTAAGGAATGCTTATAATGACGATGTTTACTTAAATAAATTGACTGGAGAGTATTCTTACACACCTATATGGTATGCTATTGTGGCCGAAAATCATTTGAGTGAAGAATTGATTAGCCCTATTATCAATCTTTTTACGACTACTGATCAAGATATGGATGTGCTAAATGAGCAAGGGCAAATTATAGTAACTAAACTTTGTGATGAATTAGGGGATGTGGCGACTTCCAAAGTAATGGATGCTATAGAAAAATATACCAGTTATGATAATAGATATCCTTTACTCTTTTTATTTGATTGTTTAGCTTATGCGAAGGATGAAAAATACTTGCCCCAGATATTGAGAATTTTAGAAGATGATGATAATTTGGGGTATATAGATTCTTTTGCGGTAGAGTTAGCTCATGCAGAAATTAAAGGGGCTTTGCCTCGCCTTAAAGAAATTAAGAAAAAATATAATGATGAAGATTTTAGGACAATTGAGCTTGATGAGGCTATAAAAGAATTAGAAACAGGAATTCATCCTTATCCAGAATATGTGCCACCCAGATTCAAACAGGTTAAACATTGGAAAGAGGAGCATAAATACCTATTTAAGCAAAAGGATGAACAAGTACCTAACCCAATTTCTAATCGACCAACTAATAAGGTGAAAAAAGTCAATCCTATTTTGGCTAAGAAAATAGGCAGAAATGATCCTTGCCCATGTGGCTCAGGTAAAAAGTATAAAAAATGCCACTTGAAAAAATAAGGGTCAAATTACCGAATATTCCTCCTACTTAATTCCTTCTGATAATTCGCCGCATTAATGTTATGCTGACGGAGAGTTTTGGCAAAATTGTGATAACCCGAAAAATCCTCCTTCGCACAGAAGTACATATATTGATGTTCGGGAGCGTTTAATACACCATTAATCGCATCCTTAGAAGGAACGCAAATCGGTCCAGGCGGTAAGCCTTCATACATATAAGTATTATAAGGAGAGTCAAATTCCAAATGCTTGAATAAAATACGGCGCAACGCAAAATCACCCATCGCAAATTTAACCGTTGGATCTGCTTGCAATTTCCAACCCTTGCGATAACGGTTCAGATAGACACCAGCCACTAATGGCATTTCGTCTACCATATTGGTTTCTTCCTCAACAATTGAGGCAATAATCAAGGACTCATAAGGCGTGAGTCCTTGTTTTTTGGCTTTCGCCTTTCGTTCCTCCGTCCAAAAGCGATCATACTCTTTTTTCATGCGTTTCATAAAGCCCTTGGCATCCGTATTCCAATCAAACTGATAAGTGTCAGGTATAATCATGGAAAGCACATTCTCCGAATTAAAGCCATAATCCTTTAGTAAAGAATCATCCTCTAAGACTTGCAAGACCGATAAGGAGTCTGCTTGTAAACCCAAACTCGCAATACCCGCTAATTTGTACTTATCTCGATGTGGATTAATCGTCACTTTCACAGGCGTCGTTTTGCCAGAACGCAATTGACGAAGCAAATCCCGATTACATTGATCTCCTTTAATGAGGTATTTGCCCCCATAAATATGATTAGGATAATTCATCTGCTGTGCCACCCGCTCAAAAGTGGTCGCATCCTTGATAATCTTACGATCAATCAGTTGTGTTTTGACTGTTTCATAGCTCGAATTAGACGGAATGAATAACTCATGTGGCTCAGTTGTTGCATAGGTATTCGGCGCATACAAATTCTGATAAAGCATATAACCGCCTATACCGCCTACGATTAATAGCAGTAGTAACAGTATCCCAAGGATTCGGAGTATTTTACGACCTTTACTCATGTGACAAATATAAGAGAATTACTTGAATCTTGTAGCGCACTTTTTAGGCAAGAAGTTCGTTCATTTAAGAGTTAGTCTATAATTTTGCATAATTATTGTACTATTACAGATTATTTGCTTGAAATATCACAAATTACGATGAATAAATTAGCTATTTTTTTGATAAGTGCCTGTTTATTAGCCCTTACAGCCTTCACTCCGCATCCAGAAGCGGGTATTAAGATCGGTTTATTAAAGTACAAAGGTGGCGGTGACTGGTACTCTAACCCCACTGCCTTGCCCAATCTCATTAAGTTTGTCAATAAAGAGCTTAATATGAATATAGCCAGCGAGCATCTGGAGGTAGAAGTAGGTAGCGCAGAATTATTCAATCTGCCTTTTGTCCACATGACAGGCCACGGTAATGTCGTTTTTTCAGACGATGATGCCGAAA
>JAHDDN010000274.1 GCA_020629335.1 Chitinophagales bacterium
GCCCTTATTCCATTCTCGTACACTTTTAGTTTTGATAGATTCCGTTTCTAAGCTAATATCCGTAGCAATACAGAGTAATGTATTAGGATTACAAACATGCAAAACACTTTCTAAAGTATGATTATTGCGGAAAGGAGCTTCCATAAAAATATTGGCTTGTCTTTTTTTGATAGAAGTGCTCTCTAAATATTTAATTTCTTTCTCTCTTTCATTCCTTTTGATTGGTAAATAACCATTAAAGGCAAAATTTTGACCACTTAAGCCAGAAGCCATTAAGGCCAATAGTATCGAAGATGGTCCGACTAAGGGGATTACTCGTATGCCTCTTCTATGCGCTTCTCCTACCACTTTGGTACCAGGATCAGCAATGGCAGGACAACCAGCCTCACTCACAATACCCATATCATGCCCCTCTTCACAGGGCTTTAAGAAGTGAAACTGTTTTTTTTCTTTTTTATGCTTATCTAACAAATGAAAAGTCATGTCATCGATACGATCTCTATGTCCTAATTTGACCCAAAATCGACGAGTAGAACGTACATTTTCAACGATATAATGATCAACCCTGCCCACGACCTCAATGATCTGTGGACTTAAGATATCAATTTGATCTCCTCCCAATAAACTGGGAATTAAATAGAGGTCTCCCTTTTTAGCCATATTTTTAATTTGATTCTGATTCAATTACAGCAATAGTAGCAGCTACCACACTCAAAGTAGGAGCTAATAATAAGCCAATTACTGGAATTAATAGCAAAAAACCAAAGCCCATTCCATTAGCAATAGCCAAGCCTTTGTGTTTTTGAACATATTGTATACTCTGAGTAGCAGATAAGCCTTGTCTTTCCTTATTGTAATCTAACATAGAAAAACCAACAAAGTAGCCTTGAATAGTAAAAATCAGAAAAGGTGATAAGATACCAATAAAAGGAATTAATCCCACAATAAAGAACATAAAGAAGAAAATGGATTCAATCACCATATTACGCATCGTAAAGGTAACTCCCCTTTGAATTTCTTGCCAAAAACTCCTACTGGAGCCTTCTGTAAATTTGTTAATTTGTATTTGTTCTGTTTTTTCAGAGATATAAGCCAGCATGGGCGACATAAATATCATCACCAAATACTTATAAACAAACAGATACAATAAGAAAACGGTGAGCCAGATCGTATTTCTTACGATATCAGCTGCAACATGAAGTAATGGGTCCATATCTTCATTCGTTACAACAAAATCATGAACGTAAGCCACTACCTTAGGATGAAATTGCCAAGCAAAAGCCATCATTCCAGCAAATAGGAATATACTCATAATGCCAGGCATGATGATGAACGCCCAAAGTTTATTTTTCCAAATAAAATTGAAGGCATAACCAAAAGTCAATATTCCTAATCTAAAGTCGGCTAAAAAATTACCCATAATAGTGTAAATATAGCTAAATTTAATATTGGAATAACTAAATTTAGAACTAATTCAGTAATGACTAATTATCCTTAGATGGGTAGGTCGTAAAAACAAAAAAGGCGCTATTAAATAATAGCGCCTTTTTATTTTTATGCTTATAATTCAGATTTAGAATCTTGGGCAGTACAAATTTTGTGATCTATTTTCAGTACGAGCTGTATAGGCCAATGAAATCTCAAAGCCTCCTCTCCTATTAGTTGCTTGAGTGAAATCAGATAAGTTCATATCATAGCTTAATCCTACGCTGAAGTTTTCATAATCTAATCGACTCATTAGTATTAATGCGTCAGGAGTACCAAATCCACCATTACCACCACTCATTCTAAAGTAAGGGCCAATTCCGAAAGCTCTTTCCTTTCTTCCATAAGCGTTATTACGTTGGATCAGATAACGAAATAAAACTCCACTATTCAACTCAATAAAGCTCTGTTGAGAATTTAAATAAATTGTCGGAGCAATATCTAAAGAGTTTCCGATTTCTAGGCTACCGCCAGCTTGCACCGAAATTCGATAAGGTAATCGATTAGTAAAGTTGGTGAAATTTACTTGAGGGCTAAGGATATTATACATACCAGCTCCAACAAAAATATTGCTTCTTTCTGAAGGAGAATAAAAGTATAATAAGCCAGCTGCTAAATTCGGATATAGCACATTTTCGCTCGGTAGTGATTCTCCAGAAGATATAGTAGAGTCATGTCCTAAACCATCATACTGACTTCCAAATCTAGCATCGGAATAGTCAAGTGCTTTTTGACCTAAACCGCCCAAAACTCCAAAGGAAAATCCATGTACATCATTCATACGCATAGAGTAAGAAAGACTTAGCTCTATTTGATTCGTTTTTAAATTAAGATCTCCTGCTTGATCACTTAGTAAGGCGATTCCTGCACTGAAGTAATTCTTATTAGTATGTCCAGTACTGATCTTAGAATCAAAGGAGGCATAAATACTTCTATAAGGTGCATCTACTTGTACAGAGTACCATTGATTTCGATAAACGGCATTAGCTCTATATTGACCGTTATAAACTCCAGTGTTTGCTGGATTATGATACAAAGGGGCTGCGAAATTTTGAGAGAAGTGAGCATCTTGTGCTTCTATAAAGCAGAAAGCACAAAAGGCGAATATAATCAGTGTGTAAATTTTCTTTTTCATTTGGATTCAATTAAAGTTTTGGAAAGAGATGGTTTTTAGCGGATAAGGGTAATATTCCCTTTCTTAAAATCAGTATCTCCATTGAGATATACGACACTGGTATAGAACATATAAACACCAGGGCCTAATGCCTCGCCTTTATACTCCCCATCCCATCCGACGCTAATATCATTAGATAGGAAGACCTCTTCTCCCCATCGGTCATAAATGATTAATTGAAATTCTTCGATTGCTCCACCATATACAAGGAATACATCATTGACTCCATCATTATTAGGGGTGAAAGCATTAGGTACATAAAGATTACGTTCGAATTGAAGTTCGATCGCTATTTCTGTACTTGATGTACAGCCATTTTCATCAGTGATAGTTAATGTATAAGTAGTGTTTTCAGTAGGGCTGGCAGTTGGATTTTCACAATCTGTACAGCTTAAACCATCCGTTGGTTCCCATACATAAGTTAAGTCAGAATTAGCTCCAGATACACTGACTCCTAAATCTACTGACTCTCCTAACCAAAGACTATAAGAGTCTGGACTACTAATTGATAAGCCTACTTTTTCTATTGTTTGCATAGTCGAGCCTGATCGGCATACATTATCATCGACCTCTAAAGTGATATCATAAAAACCAGCTTCAGGCCAGCTTATTACTAATATAGAGTCTTGATTATCCAATATTACTCCATCCCCTATATCCCATGTTAAGCTTGTGCCATCTATATAAGGCTCACCGCTATATTTGATGGTGTCAGGAATATTGAAACAAGCAGAGTTCGACGTAAAGGTGAAATCAGGAATGATTTCGTCAGTTACGACTTCTATATCCATTTTTATGCTATCGGTACAGGCACCTAAATCATCTGTGTAAGTATAGGTGATTTCGTGGAAACCAGGGCCAACTGTCGGATCAAAACTATCGCCTGTTACGCCTGGACCACTAAAGCTACCGCCAGGCGGGTCCGCGATTAAAGTAATAGCTCCTTGATCTATACAGGTATATGGAGGAAAGTCTAAGAACAGAGGTGTTGGAACATAGACAAATATGCTATGTGTTTCGTCTACCGTTGGGCAGCCACTTGCTAGATCACTATGGAAATAGGTAATAGTGAAGCAACCTTCTCCAAAGATAGCGGGATCAAATATTGTTGTAGCAGAACCGATGCCGGTACCACCACACTCTTTTATATAGCAGATGGTAGAAAGTCCATCAACCGCAGGGGTTCCTGATATGGTGATGGGGGCGTCATATACACAAAGTATACTATCGTAGGGATTGACAGTGATTGGTATTTCCGGTATGATATTCAAGGTGATGGTAGAAACGCATTCTTCTCCATTGACATCAACTGAATAAACAAAATCTGTAATTCCTGCTGGTAAATCTCCAGCATTAACTTGTGGACCGACAAAACCTGCAGGTTCAGTGAATGTTCCTCCTGGGGGAGAACCAAGGACATAATAGCTGCCATTATAGCATAGATCTGTTACGTTGATCTGATTTGTTCCAGCTTGGTCCGAATAGAGCCCTATACCAGAAACAGTAACACTAATGGTTGTTTCGCAATTGACACCATCTTGGATAGAAAAATAGTTGATTTCGTGAGTACCAGTTCCAGCTACTTGTGGTAAAAAGACATCAGGTGATGTACTTACTCCAGTACCGTAAAAGGTTCCAGCATCAGCGCTTCCAACTAACCAAAGTGTATCTGTACTGATACAAACTTCGGTAACTGGAGCTAATTCTGTATCGATATAAGCCCCAAAAGCAGGAGGAGCAGTGATATTAAAGCTAATTGTTTCAGTACAAATGGCTCCATCAATTTCTACGGTATAGGTAACATCTGCAGTAACTGGAGGTAAGCCCAAATCGACAACGGCATCTTCGATATTTAATTCGTTGCCATTGACACCAGGTCCACTAAATATTCCACCTGGAACATTTGGTGAAAGTGTGTACACTAAACCAAGGTTAGATGGGAAGCAGGTTCCTGTTTGAGGTAAGTTTGAATTATTCAAAAATTCAAAGGTCAGCTCATCGCAGGTTTGTGAGAAAAGGACTGGAGAAAGCATGATGCATAAAGTAATGCAAAGTAGTATACGTTTCTTCATGAGTATGACTAAGGGAGTTGAAAAATTTAAGTAGTTTAGCTATGCCAAAGCATAGCAAATTTTATTCCTGATTTTTGATGAGTCAGGAGTTATTGGCACAATAAATGCCATTCATAAATGGAGACCATTTGTGAATTTGCAGGCAAATTTAGTAAAAGTATAAGCTTAGGTAATGATTAAGAATAATTTTAGATAGATAAATCTATTATTCAATCATTAAAATGGTGGAAATACTTGGTTATAAACCAATTAATGTAATGAAAGGCGTATTGGTTCGCTTGTTAGGGCGACAAGTATATAATGGGTAACGGTAAAGTTTTTCATTAATTATCTTGAATCAGACATTTTTTGTACGTTTTTTGAGGTTATTTTGGATAAATGGCTGATTTGTCGGCTTAGGGATGGAAGTGGTATGTGGCGGCCATACTGCGACTTACGGCGCTTAGCGATGTGCAGGCTCCAATAAGAGACAAACAACGCTTAGCAGAGTAGGAGTAGTATAGCCACATAAGAGCGGACAGCCCGACCCTTCCTTATTTTTGCCATCGTTGGGTCGATACATCGGTACGGCCCCTACGGACGGTGGCAAAAATAAGGAAGGGGAAGCCCCAAGCATTTATAGTTTTTGTATGTGATAATCAGTTATAAGTGTGTACGAAATTAGGTAGAAATAGATTCGAAAAAAAAGGATAAATTAAAATAAGAACTATGAGAAAGTTGGTATTTAGTTTAGTGGCGATGAGTATATGTATGTTTTATGCTTGTGATCCAGAGGAGGTATCTTATAATTGTTGGATAGATAATGTAAGGCTTGATATTCATGATTGTGAAGGTTTTGCTAAAGATGTCGAATTGGATTTTGATTATGGGGAAGATTTAGTAGGTAATTTTGTGGTGCAGGTTCAAAGTGGTGATCAGGCATTTTTGGCAGATACATTTGCTTATAATAGTTTGCCAGTTACGATAGAGAATATTAGTGGTTTTGAGCCTAAAGAATATCAGTTGTTGTTAAAGAATATTCCCGATGATCAGTGTAATATTACTTCAATGATGTTGGATCTTGGTGTGATTGATTGTTCGGGATCAGAGATGAGTATGCATAATATTTGGTCTTTTTTGCTTGGTCAACATGTGAATGAGGCGGGTTTAGTTGATTATGTAGGGATGGAAGGAGATCGAGATCAGTTAGAATCTTATTTAGAGTTATTGGATGAAATGCCACCGCAGTTGAGTTGGACAGAAGAGGAGGTGATGGCTTATTGGGTGAATGCATATAATGCTTTTACTGTTAAGTTAATTTTGGATAATTATCCAGTTGCTTCTATTATGGATTTGGATAATCCTTTTACGGAAGATTTTATAACTATCAATGGGGTTTCGTATAGTTTGAATCAGATTGAGCAGAATATATTATTGGATGTATTTGGAGAGGAGCGCTTACATTTTGCGATTAATTGTGCTTCCATGTCTTGTCCGCCATTGAGAAATGAGGCTTATTCGGGAGATAATTTATATAATCAATTAGAGGATCAGGCCAATATCTTTATTAATAACTCTTTTTATAATGATCTGAGTGGAGATACACTTCAGTTATCTGCTATTTTTGATTGGTATAATATAGATTTTACTGATGGGACGACTTTGGTGGAGTATTTGAATCAGTATTCGGATAGTTTATTAGAGGAGGGGCAAGCCATCAACTTTAAGGAGTATGATTGGGCCTTGAATGAGCAATAGTTAGGGCAGTTAGAAAGCTATAAAATAAAAAAGGGCCATTGATATATTCATCAATGGCCCTTTTTGTATAATTCGCTTTTACTTAGATTGTTTCTAATGGAGCAGTATCCTTACTGTATGCAAGTATAATATCTATGGATGTTTGATTAGGTGAAAAGCTTTCTTTTCTCATCGCTTTGTAAAGCATAATGATTTGAGAATAGGCTTCTTTGAGTTCCCAATCGTTTTCGATTGCATCAGTAATTAGTTGAGTTTCCTCTTTACTGGTCTCTTTGTAATAAAAGCGAATTAAATCTTCTTGTGTAACCGTTTGTCTCATAGGCTGATCTACAGTTTTGATTAGTAATGTGCCTATAAAACGCCCTTAGGTTTCTAAATATTGTATGAAGATTATAAAACAATTTGTTTTTCCTCTATCATTTTGCGCATATTGATTAGTGCGTAGCGCATTCTACCTAGTGCTGTATTGATACTAACATTAGTTATAGCAGCGATCTCTTTAAAGCTCATGTCAGCATAATGACGAAGTACAACGACTTCTTTTTGTTCACTTGGTAGTTTTTCAACTAGTTGTCTCACTTTAGAGACTGTTTCTCCTCTAATAATGTCTTCTTCGGCATTACTAGCTTCAAATTTAAGCACATTAAATATATCGAATCCGTCGCTATTGGTAATAGTAGGGCGACGTTTTGTTTTTCGGAAGTGATCAATACATAAGTTATAAG
>JAHDDN010000275.1 GCA_020629335.1 Chitinophagales bacterium
GCTAAACGCTCATCGCTCATCACTCATCGCTAAAACATGGACATATACTCAAAGAAATCTTATTGGAAAATCGGCCTCCTAAGCATTGCCGCTATTCTTATTGCCGCCTCACTGTACTATAATAATAGAGTGGCGCAAAATCTGGCAGAAGAAGAAGGCAAAAAAGCCAAGCAATTTGCAATGGCCTTCAAAGACTTAGGGAAACGTGCACCAGCTTTGACTTCCAAAAAAGATAGTCTTAGCTTTAATCGTTGGTATGAAACAGGCCTACTATCGGAAATTATACAATCCAATACCACCATTCCTGTCATCATCACAAATGAAGAGGGTAAAATCATTAATTACAGAAACCTACCCGAACATCATGTTACCCCACTGATAGAACGCAATGATTCTACTTGTATTGTTGATGAACTCAACTCCATGAAAGCATTCGGCGAACCCATCGTGATGAGTATCACCAAAGATACCGATCATTATATTTACCGTAAAGAATCCAATCTCCTCCGACAGTTACGCTGGTATCCCTACATCCAATTAGGATTGCTGACCGCCTTTTTATTGGTCGCTTATTGGGCGTTCAATACAGCCAGGAGAGCCGAACAAAATAAAGTATGGTTAGGCATGGCCAAAGAAACCGCTCACCAATTAGGTACGCCCTTGACCTCCTTAGTAGGCTGGGTCGAACTCATGAAAATATCCGATGATGATAATACCCAAATGATAGGAGGGGAGATTGACAAAGACGTTAATCGCCTGAGTCTAATATCCGAAAGATTCTCCAAAATTGGCTCCGAACCTAAGCTACTACCTATGGATGTAGCCGATATCGTCCAGAAAACCGTCAATTATATGCGTTCCAGAGCCTCCAAAAAAGTAGAGGTGACTTATGAAATGCAAGGTACCCAACCGATCAATTGCAAAATAAGCCCAACCCTTTTCGATTGGGTCATTGAAAATCTCATGAAAAATGCCCTCGATGCCACAGGTCCAGCAGGAAAGATCGATGTCCAACTAATCGACAAAGGAAACGAAGTCCAAATAGATGTGACCGACACAGGCAAAGGTATCCCAAAAGGCAACTTTAATTCCGTATTTGAGCCTGGATTCAGTACCAAAAAACGTGGCTGGGGACTCGGACTTTCCCTCTCCAAAAGAATCGTCGAATACTACCACAATGGCAAAATATTCGTCCATCAATCCACCGTCGGAAAAGGCACCACCTTCCGCATCATCCTCCCTAAGTGATTAGTATATTGGTAATTAGTCTATTAGTAATTGGTATTTACGTCTGGAAATCGTCAGACATTTCAACTTATAATTATCATGTCGTAGACATGAAACACATTGTAGACACGACTTCAGTCGTGTAAACCGCCCCAAACCGTATTTAAAATGACAAATCTTTGGCCAAACAAGCATAACTAACTACTTTTGATCCCGTTTTATAAATCACCCTTAGAATAATTCCTCCACTTATAAAAGGGGAGGTGCCCGCAGGGCGGTGGGGTTGTTACAATTCAACACCTATGTTCCAAAAATTAAACATCCTAACATATATTTGCCTACTGCTCCACACAGCAGTCTGCGCCCAAAGCATACAACTAATAGATCAATCCACCCAAAAAGGCATACCAGACTTCTTTATCTTCAATGAAGATCAATCCTTTAGCACCCTATCCGATCAAGAAGGAAAAGCCGTACTCAACGGACTAAAAGCAGACGAAACCCTCTATTTCCAACATCCATCCTATACTGACTTTCAAAATACGCTTAAGGAATTAGAAGCAGTCAATTACCAAATCAGCCTTCAAAAACGAAACATAGACCTACCTGAATTCATCATCAGTGCAGGCCGCACCAAAGAAGCCCTGGACGATGTAACCAATGTCGTGTCAGTCATCCAACCCCAAACCATCGCTAAAGCCAACGCACAAACCTCTGCGGATCTCTTACAAGAAACAGGGGGAATCTACATCCAAAAAAGCCAAATGGGAGGCGGAAGCCCCGTCATCAGAGGAATGGAAGCCAATAAAGTTTTATTAGTAGTAGATGGCGTTCGAATGAATAATGCGATCTATAGAGGAGGCCACGTACACAACGTTATCACCATTGATCCTTCCATATTAGAGCGAACAGAAGTGGTATTTGGTCCTGGCTCACTCATATATGGAAGTGATGCCCTTGGAGGCGTCATGCAATTCATCACTCGAACCCCCAAAGTAGCCAATAGCGATCAACTAAACACGACTGTCGGAGCCTACACAAGATATGCTAGCGTCAATGGAGAAAAAACAGCCCACGCAGACTTTGAATTAGGCGGCAAAAAATGGGCATCGCTGAGCAGTTTCACCTACAGCAAATTCGAAGACTTAAAAATAGGAAAAGTACGCACACATGGCTATGAGGACTGGGGACTACGCCCAGAATACATAGATAGCAATGAGCAAATAGTCCGAAATGAAGATGAAAATATATTGCGCTTCACAGGCTATGATCAAATGAGCTTCCTACAAAAACTCTACTTCAAAGCTAATAAACATATAGACCTAACGCTCAATTTCCAGTATTCCACCTCCTCCAATGTCCCAAGATTTGATAGACTAAATGACTATACTACTGACGATGAAGGTAATCCCGTACTAAAATTTGCAGAATGGAATTACGGTCCACAAAACCGATGGATGACCTCTATTAATACCAATATCAAAAGAAGAACGAAGTTGTCTGATAATATAAGCATTGTTGCAGCCTATCAAAGAATAGACGAAGATAGAATTGACCGAAAATTTAATAAAACAGACCGAAGACATAGGGAAGAGGATGTAAGTGTGTTCTCTCTAAATACGGATGTCGTCAAAAAATTAAATAATAAACGTAGAGTCCAATACGGAATCGAGTTTACCTATAATGATGTACAATCTCAAGCTTATGTAGAAGATATCAATACCGAAGAAATTATGACAGAAGAAGCAGTGATCACTCGCTATCCTGATGGGGGAAGCCATCTTTATAGTGCAGCAATCTACTGGCGTCATAAATGGAAAGTTACACCACGACTTACCCTTATCAATGGAATGCGTTATTCCACAATCGGTATAGGGGCAAATTATGAGGATACCACTTTCTTCGATTTACAACAAGACAAGATAAAAAGCCAAACAGGAGCATTTACAGGCGGTTTAGGACTCAATATTAAGTTAAGTCCAAAAACAAGAATAACTGCCTCCTATGCTACTGGCTTTAGAGCGCCTAATGTAGATGATGTAGCTAAAGTGTTTGAGCCAGAAGCAGGTATCGTAGTCGTTCCTAATACGGACTTAAAATCAGAGTATGCCCATAGTATTGACTTCGGATTTAATACCGATTTAAAAAATAAATTGATCTTTTCCGCTAATTTCTTCGGAACCTACATCCGCGATGCCATCGTGCGCCGCCCTTATACATTGAACGGCTTAGATTCCCTCGTCTATGATGGAGAATTAGATGCCATCTATGCAAATGCAAATGCAGGTGAAGCCTCCATTATTGGTTTCTTCACAGGTGTAAAGTATCGCTTCAATGA
Source organism: Chitinophagales bacterium (assembly GCA_020629335.1). The sequence goes on from JAHDDN010000275.1 coordinate 3,566, forward strand.
GCAATTAGCTATCGAGAAACGATTTAATGCTACCCTTGGTAGAGATCGTACAGAAGAGGTGCCATTAGGGCATATTCCGCCAGCATTCGGTGATTTCAGCATAGCCTATGATACAGATAAATGGTCGGTTCAAAGCTTCCTTCGTTATAATGCTTGGAAACATTTAGACCAATACTCTCCCTACAGTGAAGACAAACTAAGCGAAGCCACGCCAGATGGCACCCCAGGATGGTACACCATCAATCTAAGAGCAAATTACCATATCTACAAACAAATTGAACTAAGCGCAGGAATAGAAAATATACTAGATCATCACTACAAACCATTTGCCTCAGGCATCAGCGGCGCAGGTCGAAACTTTATCATCTCCCTACGCTGGAACCCCCATTAAAAAAATACTAACATACCAACTACTTACTACTAACATACATCTACAAGTGATTAAACAAAAAGAACAACAACAAATAAATCCATAAAATATCCACAAAATGCCAATAAAAAGCCAGTAACTTCAAATTCAAACGTGTAGAAGGATCAGTAAAATACAACAAACTCTTCACAGGATCATTCAACTTCTTACGCAAACCATACATCATAACTCCTAATATGCCAACACCCACTAATACGTGCAAAGCATGCAAGCCAGAAATCAAATACAAATAAGAACCATCTGGTTTACCTGCAACATATATTCCCTGCTGATAAAGATTATTCCAACCCACTGTCTGTGCAATCACAAAACCAATACTCAAGCCCAAAGTGATCTGCAACATCTTATATAACTGTTGACTGTCATCCTCATCATAAGCTTTTCGAGCAGCTTGTATACTAAAACTACTCAATACAATCAAGATAGCACTCACTAAAAATAACTTAGGAAAACGAAATTGCGCCCATTGCCAACTCACACTCGAAAACAAATAAGCCACTGTTAACGCTATAAATAAAACAGTAATACCCACAACACCCAGATATAAAAATAACTGTTGATATGGTATGTCAAGTCCTTTCTCCCGTTCTTGAAAAGACGAATCTATCGGTTTCTTTCTTATGTTACTCAATGAATTTTGTATTTCTAATGAAACAAAAAATTAGCCTAAAAGTTGAGGCATTATACAAAAAAATAACACTAAAAACAAGCGAAAATATTGAAGAATAATTTTGATATTATCACCAATTTATAAGATATTTGAAGGGACAGAAACAGCAATATGCATCATATAGAACCACATTATAATTGGAGACAATACTATGTCGCTGCCGAAGATGAACATTCCCCATTCTTCGGAAAGGAGAATAGTGAGTTCATGTATACCGATAAGATATATAACTACTATATCCATCCCCAATGGGATGCATTCGGCTCTGCCACCATGTACCTAAAATTAATATATTCCGATTATGATAAGGGATTCGCAATCATCGAATTAATAGGAGAGTGGAACGACTGCATCAATAACGACATCATGTTCCTCAAAAATAATATCATAGATTTTCTTCAGAAAAAAGGCATTTACAGATTCATCCTTTTAGGAGAGAATATTTTAAATTTTCACACTTCAGATGATTGCTATTACCAAGAATGGTTCGAAGAAGTGGTAGAAGAATCAGGTTGGGTTGTGGGAGTTAATTTTCGCCCCCATGTCATAGAAGAAATGAAATCCGAAAAATTACACTATTACATTAATATAGGGGAAGAATTCAGCGACCTCAGTTGGCGCAATTACCCACCAGACCAATTCTGCTTAATGGTCAACAAAATAATAGAAAGCAAAATCGGCCTATTTAATTGGTAACAATTAAATAGACCGACTTCTAATTTTATTCTTTCCTCCCCTTTTTTAAGAGGAGGTGCCCGCAGGGCGGAGGGCTTGTTATTGCTTCACCATCCTCAAATACTCAACCCCCTCATCATTACTCAATCGGATCATATAAATTCCAGCAGCCAAATTCTTAGACCTTAAATCCAATGACATAGATTGCTCGCCCTGAGCTAACCAACCATCATGAATCATATCTATCACCTGACCATTAGGATTCAATAACTCTATCTTTATATCCATATCCGCTACCAAACTAAGATCCAAATGAACAAAATCCTGACTCGGATTAGGATATAAATCAAGCGCCCACTTGTTTTGTTGATCAGCAATACTCGTTGTTGATCCAGCCAATTTCACATCCTGCTTCGCCGCATTTAATAATCGACGCTCAAATTTATTCTGATCATACTTTTGCACAAAACCTACTATATGCAAATTCTCCATCTCCAAACCTTCAGGAACAGTAAAATTAAAATTCGTACTAAAGCTATCCAAATACTGAATCTCATTTGGAATGACACCTGCTTGTCCCCAAGGCCCTCCTAATAACGCAATCGACACATTCTTATGAACATAATCCACTATCGGATTGCCCTGACCATAATAAGGATGCCCCTCTAATACATCAAAGAAATTAGTCTGCTCATACATCGGATCAACCAACTCTTTAACCACTACATAACAATTCATTCGATAATCACCTGTCATATCCACCATAAAATCACTCGTCATATTAATCGTCAATTGACGTGTCAGTGGATCAAAAGTATTATCTAATGTCACCGCTATAGGGGCCACATCAGCCATTGCATCATTGATGCGTTCTCTCCATCGCTCTCTCGCCATACCTACATTCCATTCTTCCTCAAATTTTATTCGATCAAACATAGCCGAAGGATAACCATTCGCATAATTCTCCCCCAATGAATCACTCGCAGCATAAGCTAATGTATCTTGATGACTAACAGCCACTTCCAATAAATTAGGATACTCCTGATGAAGCGTATCTAACAATAAATCACCATCAGGACACCAGCCACACCAAAGCGCCGAAATCTTCTCCATCATCAAAAATTTCTCTGGAGGATTAGCCACCCTATAAACCATTTTACTTAATGAGTTATCGGCATTATTACCATCTATTGTACCATTTGGAGTCGTTAACCAAACATCCAAAGTATATTCTCCCTGATTATTCGTTGCCCACGGCTGAGAATGCTCAAAGTCCATGCTGCCAGCAGGCTCTAAATTTAAATCATTCAAGGCAGTAGAGTAAATCTCTCCCTGACCATTAATACGGTAATTTAAATACACATAATCCAAATTAACCGTGCTCGCATTCTGTAAAGTCCCCTTAATCAACAACTCCCCAACAGGAGCATAAGTAGGAAGATCCAAATGCTTTAAAATAACATCTGTACTCTGGGCCCAAATAGCTGTACAAAAACTAAGGGCTACTATAAATGATAATAACTGCTTTTTCATGTTTCTAATTTAGTGCATATATGAAGGGGTGGGCACTAATATTATTGTACCCCTTTTATACCAAAAATGTTACCAAAAAACAATATTTATACGTCAGATATAGAATTTTACAATAAAAAACTATTAAGTAAATAAAGATTTCGACTCAAAAAGTATTTTAGACCAATTATTCAAATACCTTTGCATAAAGCAAACCCAACACCTTCCCCAATTAATTAGGCATGAATATAATCAGTTCATAGTGGCTCAGTTTATTAGTTTCTGACTTTAAGTTGTAGGATTTTTGCGATTATACAAGGCATTTTTGAGGC
>JAHDDN010000276.1 GCA_020629335.1 Chitinophagales bacterium
TTGCCGAAGCGAGTGCAAAGATAAGCGGCCTTTTTCTAATATCCAAACTTCTTTGGTCTTTTTTGAAATTTTTAGTTGTTTTTTTTGAAATGTCTTGAAAACACTCGGCTTTTAAGCCAAAAAAAGAAGTAGCTATGAGCAAAAGATTAGTATAGCGCTGGCCAAAGCTGACATAAGAGGAAGGTGAGTGCCTATTTGAGGTAGACAGACCTTATTGGCTTAGGGATGGGAGCGGTATGCGGCGTACATGATGCGACTTACGGAACTTAGGCAACTGACGGCTGGCCCGCAGGGCAGACTAAGGTGCCTTAGTGTAGTAGGAGTAGCATAGCCGCATAAGAGTGGACAGCCCGACCATGCGCTTTGCTTAATGATAAATTAATAATGATGAATGATAAATATTTTGGCTCGTGCTGCGCACTTCGCTCTTTGAACGCATGGGAAGCCCCTGATTTAACTATGAACAATGATTTATGAACTGAATAAATGATATTAGTTGTTGCAATACAACGCCTCTACGATAGTGTTGATGGATAACTGGTTTATATGTCTGAGGGAATTTCTAACTTTTTTAATTGGTATTCGTCGATTTTAGAAGTTGGGATATAGTAGAGGGTGGATAGTGCTCTACGAATTTTAGTGGTATTGGCTTTTGAGGGTTGGGAGATAATTTGACGGATCATGTCCCAGCCTTGGTGCTTGCGATAGGTTTTGTGGACGTATCGATGAAGGCGTTTGTAATAGGCGGAATTATAAGTGCCTAAGAACATCATGTCGAGATCATCGGAGTCGGTCCAATTTTCTTTGCCTTGGAAGGTAGCTTTTACTTTATCGTAGAATTTGGTACCTGGGAGCGGATAGGATACAGATATACCAATATCGTCTGGGAGAAGCTCCGTTACCATGTTGATTGTTTTTTGGATATCTTCTTGGGTTTCTCCTAGATAACCGAATTGGAGGAAGAAGGCGACTCGGATGCCTTTCTTTTTGAGCAAGCGAGTGGCTTCGTATATTTGTTCGATTTTGGTGCCTTTGTCCATAGCATCGAGGATTTTTTGAGAGCCTGACTCGGCTCCTACCCATACCTCCTCTAGGCCAGAGGCTGCTAATGCATCGAGATTATCTTCTTTTAGGAGTAAATCTACTCTTGATTGGATTTTGTATTTTATGTTTAGATTCTTCTCTTGGATTATATCTCTAAATTCTTGTACCCAGCCTGGTTTTAGGCCAAAGATATCATCGGCCATCCAGAAGTGAGAGGCTCCGTGATTGATATGATGGCGTTCTAATTCGTCTGCTACTCTTTGGGGAGAGCGGGTATTGTAGCGATTGCCGTAGATGGGCTTTGCGCACCAGTTGCATTTATAGGGGCAACCTCTGGTGGTGGCCATATTGAGGGAGAAGTATCCGTGGTGATCCATCCATATTTTTTTGTACTCGTCTATTTCGACTAAATCCCATGCTGGATCTGGCAGGGTGTCTAGTTGTTTGAGAATAGGTCTTTTTAGTGTTTTGGTATAGTTGCTGTCTGACTCTTTGAAGGCGATGCCTGGAATTTGGTGAAAGTTGGTTTCTCCATTTTCTAGGGCTTCTACTAATTCTTTGAGTGTTATTTCCCCCTCTCCTATCATAATGAAGTCTGCGCCTTCGTCGAGATATTTTTGGAAGTGATCGGTGGAGTCGGAACTACAGACGATAATCTTAGCTCCTTTCTTTTTGCCCAATTTAGCCATATGGAAAGCGGCTTCCCTCATTTTGGTGAGGCACATTTTGGTTAGGTAGTTAAATCCGTCATCATATATGACAAGGTATTTGGGCTGCGTTTGATCTAAGTATGGCTGAATAAGGTTTGGATCATCTTTTAGATTGGTATCGAATAGTTCTACTTCGTGGCCTTCTTGTCTCATTAGGGCTGCTGCATAGATGGTACCATAAGGAGGATATGGGGCTTGGTTGCTCCATTGTTTAGCATCGAATTTATAGAAGTATGAGTGAGTGAAGAGTATGTTTGCCATTGTATTTCGGTTTCAGGAGAGCTATTTAATTTTATCCATTTACTTACTTCGCTTAAAGAGATACATTGTATTTGCTCTCAAAGTCCTTAATTTTTTGTTTATGTAAGTTTAACACTTTTTGTTGAAAATCGTTGGGATGATATTTCGAAACGTATTTTCTGGAACGTATTGATGTCTCGAAGTGCTCTGGTTGGTGGCTTTTATATTTTTTTTGCCAGAAATTCATGGTTATTTTCATGAAGTAGCTATCTATCCATTCTCCTAGTTTGGTATTGAGTATTCCTTCTGAAATTTTTTGGATGGTTCCTTTTTTAAACTCGTGTACTTCTTTGGTTGATCTTTTTTGGTAGTTTGGATAATACTTTTTGCTCCAGGGGTTAGCATCTATGAGTTCATCATAGATTTTTCCTCCATAAGTTGGGATAAGCGTTAGTAGTTCTATTCCTGTGTATATATTTTGGTGTTCAATTTCTAGGTGTTCCGAATCAATTAGGTAATTGATACAGAAATTTTTGTAGGAATTTAGGAGGAATGTTTTTTTGAATAATATAAGTAGTGTTCTTGCGATCCAGAGTCGTTGTGGTTCAGTGATAATAAAGAAGTCTATATCGCTATCATCTTCCATGAAGTCTTTAGAGATAGATCCAGAGAGCATTACTGCTCTAACATAAGGAAAGCTAGCAATGAGTCGAGTCATCTTATGTGCATCTTTCATTCGCTCTTTAGCCAGTTGATTTCCTTTTAGTCTTCGGTCGATAAGATCTTGTTTATTATGTAGTGTATAGAAATCATCAAATTCATAGATGAGTTCTTGGGCTACTAATTCTTCAAGGCTTGCTTTACCATCCTTGGTATTCGGTTTTTCCTTATAATCGCAACAGCTTATTAGTTCCTTAATATTAAGAGGATAGTTAAAGACATCAAAGTACATTAATGTTTTTAATAAGCTTTTGGATAAAGCCGATAATTTTATGTCGGTGTCATAGTTAGCCATTTGTCTCTGGAATCGTTATTGTTTGCTCGCTATTTCTTTTGATCCACCACATCCCCATTTTTGCTGCCTCGTATTTCATTTTAAATTTTAGGGCATCAACGCTTAAGCTTTGATTTTTGAGTGTTTCTTTATGGTAGTTGACTTCATTTACGACTCTTTTGACTGCGTAGTCGTAGTATTCTCTTGGATAAGTTCGTTTGAAGTCAATTTGTCTATCTGTGCTGGTGTTCCAATCTGGCGTTGTTGTTCTTATATCGTCTATATGTTCGTATAGACCTGTACCTTTGATTGGGTATGCAATAGTGATGGTAAATTGGTCTGGGTTAGATGCTTTTAGGTGTTCGATGGTTAGTTCTATATCTTCTTCTGTTTCTCCTGGGTAGCCGAGCATGATAAATGTTCCAGCTTCAATGCCATATTCTCTGGTCATTTTGATCATATCTCTTACATGGTCAACATTGACTCTTCGATCCATTAGGTCTATAATTTTTTGGGAACCGCTTTCTGCTCCGATCCAGACTCTAAAGCAGCCTGCTTCTTGAAGAAGTTGTATCACTTCCTCTTTCATTCTGTCTGCTCTTGTAATACATTCAAAAGGAATGATAGCATCTCTTTTATTAACTTCTTCTACGAATGACGCGAGCCATTTGTGGCTTACAGTGAATACATCATCTACAAACCAAAGTGCATCAGGATTGAAATGTTCCTTCAGGTGAAGCATTTCATCTACTACTTTTTCAGGAGATCGACGTCTGTAACTTTGGCCATACACTGCTGTGCTACACCATTTGCAAGTATAAGGGCATCCTCTTTGGGTGCTAATATTTACGGTACTTTTTCCATGATTATCTTTCCATACATTTAGGTAAGCATGGAGGTCAATCCCTAATCTATTTGGGAATGGCAATTCGTCTACATTTCTTATTTTTTCTCTTTCGGCAGTTTTAACAATTCCTCCATCTTTATCACGAAAAGCGATACCTGTGATATGATTAAAATCAGGTACGTCAACTGTTTCTATTGTTTTAGCTAATTCGAGCATTGTTTTTTCTCCTTCGCCAATTACGAGAAAATCTGCTCCTGCGTCTAGATATTTGGGAATATTGTATCTTAAATCTGGCCCTCCAAGTACAATTTTGCTTTCTTTCAGGTGTTCTTGAGTTCGGATAAAATTCATTATCTCTACCACATTCACCTTAGTCATCAGATTGGTATAGATAGCAATTATATCAGGATTCGTGTTTTGTAGATGCTCTTTGAGTTTTTCTTTAGTAGAGAAGGTTGTATCAAATATCTCATTTTCTAGTTGATGTTCTTTCAGATAGGCTGATAGGTATAGAATACCTAATGGCGGATAAGGGCGCATTATTTTTAGCTCCTTAGGATCATCGTACATAAAGTATCCATGTGTAAATAATACCTTCAATTATTTCATTTTAAGATGAATTAAATAGTGATCTGAGATTGCGGCAACTGGCTTCCAATAATTGATTTTTTGTTCAATTTTATTCAGCACTTTTAAATACTTGGGTCTTTTATGAAAAAAGGGTTCCAAGTAAGATGGAGGAATCGCTGCTCCTACTGCCACACTTTTTACCCATTCAAAATCCGATTTGAAGAATTGATAAAAAGTTGTTGGGGAGTAATAGTATGTTTTAATTTTTTCATTACCCACATTTGCCATTACTCCTTCTGTATTTCTTCTTCTAAAAGCTTTTTCGGCTTTTCTTTTTGCTAAAAAGTAAGCCGTTTCCCAAAGACAAAAATCGCTCATGATGACAGCAATAAAAGATGCATTGGGTTTCATCATTGCTTTCATTTTTTTCGAAAGGCTTGTTAACTCCTTTGCATTTAAGCAGTTCAGCCCCCCAAAGTTAGAAAAAATCAAATCAAAATCACTTTTATGATCCAAGGAATCAATTGATTGGGCTGAGCATCTAGTTGCTTGTATTTTATCTTCTAATTGATATTTGAGAATTTTTTGCTTAGTAGCCTCTATCATTCCTTGAGCAATATCAGTGGCTATTATTTGGTGACCTTGTTGAGCAAGGTGTATAGCATCTTCCCCTGTCCCACAACTTAGTTCTAAAACATTTAAGTTGGTAGCTAAGTTTAAATTTAGATACTCCCAAACCGTATTGCGTTGATATTTTCCAATAGCAGTATGGGTGAATTCTTTATCATATTGAGATGCTACTGCATCGAAAATCTCTGGCATAAATCACAATCAATTTAACAATGTATGTATTATCAGCAATACAACAATATTTATTTCCGTCATAAATTTACAAAATTAATGTGCTTCTAAATACAGATTAAAAACGTATTTTTCGATATTGCATAATAAATGACAACGCATGGCTCATCAATTTCCAGATTTTTTATATATAGGTGCTTCTAAAGCTGGTTCTAGTTGGTTATTTGAGTGCTTAAAGGAACATCCTAAAGTATTTGTCCCAACTGCTAAAGACATTCAATATTTTGACCGTTTTTATGATAAAGGGCATGATTGGTATGCTTCTTTTTTTAAAAACAAGCAAGAATTTGGTATTTCAGGAGAGCTTTCACATGATTATTTTTTATTTGAGGGCTGTGCTGAGAAGATATATCATTTGATTCCTAAGGTCCAATTGATTGTTTGTTTGAGGGAGCCATTGGATAAGTTAAAATCTGGTTATGAGTACGCTAAGCGAACTTATTTGGATCAAGGAGTCAGTTTTGAAGCTTTTTTTGATCAAGATGAGCAATTAGCATTGAATGATCGTCATAATATGGGGAAAAAGAGTGCTGCTTATTATGATAATCTACTACCTTTTTACAAGTTGTTTCCTAAAGAACAAATATTGGTCTTATTTTATGACGACTTAAGTCATGATCCTGAGAAGTTTATTCGAAGAGTTTATGAATTTTTAGGGGTTGATGTAGATTTTAAGCCTCAAGTATTACATCAAAAAGTGAATGTTTCTCAAGGTGCTCGGAATGAAGGAATGGCTCAAACGGCTTATGCTATAGCTGGTTTATTGCGTAAATTGGGCTTGGCTAATTTGGTGGGATCAGTAAAACGTCATCCTATGGTAGAGCGATTTCTTTATAAGGCCGAAGAAAAAAACGGAGCCATTAGTAAGGAGTTAGCGGATAGAGTCAGGGCTTATTATCGTAAAGATTATGGACGTTTGGAGGAATTGATTGGACGTGAGTTGCCTGAAGGGTGGTGACCACCTCCCCTAAGCCCTCCTGGAAGGAGGGGGAATAATTTGAAAATTTGAATGGATGGGATTTAAGGTTGATTTTGTTGGGATTGGAGCCCCTAAGTGTGGGACTACAAAAATTGCTCGCTTGTTGGCGGGGCATCCTGAGATTTGTTTGTCTGAACCTAAGGAGATACAATATTTTAATGAGCGAGCAACTTATTTGGAGGAGACACCTAATCCTAAGCGAATGCGAGATATGGATTGGTATTCGAATCATTTTAATCATTGTTCGATAGAGAGTGTAAAGGGAGAGTTTGCCACAGTATATATGTATTGTCCTGATGCGGCTCGTTTGATTTATGAGGCTTTTCCTCATGCTAAAATTATTGCGGCCATTCGACAACCTGCAGAGCGGGCCTTTTCCCATTATTTGATGTTGCGATATTTTCAGAAACGAGAGCAACGCTCCTTTGAAGAAGTCGTTAAAAAAGAGGTGGAGTTTATTGATAAAGGGAAATATGCACAGCAATTACGACCTTATTTTGAGTTATTTGGAGCTGATCAAATTATGGTGGTAGATATAGACGATTTGCATTCGGATGTGGAGCAAGTGGCTGCTGAATTATATCGTTTTTTAGGAGTAGATGATGATTTTGTGCCTGATGATCTATCCGATAAAGTGAATACGGCCAAAGCAATGCGTTTTCGATGGTTATCAATTTTGTACGGAACGCTAATGGAGAAAATGATTGATTGGGGGTTTTCGGGAGTCATTCGTTCTTTAAGGAAGACAGGTATTAAAAAGATTTATGACCGCTTGAATCATAAAGAAAATGCAGCGATGCCACAAATGAGTGAAGCAATGCATAAGTCGATTACAAAAGCCTGCTTGGAAGATATT
>JAHDDN010000277.1 GCA_020629335.1 Chitinophagales bacterium
CCGAAATCACTGGCACAACTTGGGCCGAAATCACTGGCACAACTTGGGCCGAAATCACTGGCACAACTTGACCGAAATCGCTGGCACAACTTGGGCCGAAATCACTGGCACAACTTGGGCCGTTTTATCCACCATATACTCCTCCTTTACTTTTAGCGTTTAATCCAGATTCCTTTTCTTCCCCTTGAGCACTAATTATAAGTGTGCCTGATTTTTCAGCATTACTAATAGCTTCTTTTTCATTAGAATTACCGATAGGGAATCGATCTCCAAAATGTTTTTTCCATTTTTTGCTAGCCTTTTTTTGACATTTTTCATTGATGGCTTCTTCAGCATCTTCTATAAAAGTATCAAGTGCTTTAAAGAAATTATTTTTAAAAGTAATGTCATAATCGCTAAGCAAATCATCTTTGGGAGTTGTAGGCATCTTACATTCCCACTTTATTAAGTCACTTCTAATGGCTTTAAGTGTATTATATATAGCTATATCATCTCTATCATTAGCTTCGATGTTTTTTTCAGTTAAAACAGCCATTGCTAAGCCTGATGGCATGTTATGCCGTTTAAAGTCACCCCATCCTTTTAAGTAGCGTGAAACTCTAACAATCTGATCTGTTTTATTATCATTAAACCAATTAATAAATTCTTTAGGATCACTTTCCATCCAATCATTATTTTTTACTGCTAAGTAAGGATGTAGTTCATTTCCTTTATCATCTTTAAGTTGGTAATAAACTGGAAGGTCGATATGATAATCCCCAGCATAAATTACTCGAATACATTTGCTTCGGTGTTGCTGACCGCCTTGTGTATGACCTTCTACTGCATTATAAACCCATCTTTGTAAAGTCGTACCATTAACATCTGGTTCTCTCTTGAAATAAATACCATCATCTAAATCACATTCATCATCTTTTGTTTTTATCATTGTTCCCATTTTGTAAGAACCTTGAATATAAAAATGAGGTTTATATTTTGGATGATTTAGTGCAAAGTATTCTGTTATTTTTTTTCTTAAAGCATCTTTTGAATTTTTCAGTTTCTCTTTCTTAGCATTTGATATGTTAAGATCTTGATTGAATTGGAGAAATAAATTGTGACAATTAGCCATGAATATTAGGTTTTAATTTATTAAATATATTTTTGGTTCTTCAAAAAAAACATCAACTTGTTTTCTATGATTCTCTTTTGTTACATAATCAATCCCTTGTTGATTACCGAAGCTTTGAAGTATTTTAATAGAATTTTTATCTGCTTTATCTAACTCAATATCTTTTGTTTGAGAGGCTGATAATTCGGGTGACGGAATTCTTAAATAATACCCTTTCGTTGAGGTATTGGCAACTAAGGTCTTAGTAAAAAAGTCAGTAAAGTGATTTTGACCATCAAGTGGTGTTTGAAATAATTTATCTGTCCATCCCCGAAAGGATTTATTTTTACTTACTCCCATTCTCCAGCCATTAGAAGATGAAATACTGGCAATAGAAAGTATACTATAGGTATCAAATTTTTTATTATCCCCTACAAAATAATTAAGGGCCTCTAATAGACCACATAATGTTGGATTATTAGCCCAAACACCCCCATCAATGAATTGACCCTTGAGGTTAGGATAATCTAATTCAGCTATTGGAAAATAGGTTGGAGCAGCACTTGTTGCAAGAGCTACATCAACCATTTTTATTTCGCCATCTCTAAAGAATTGTCCTTCTTTATGAGGATACTTAAAAACGATAGGTTTCCCTAGTGTCAAATTAAAGCTAGGTATGCATAGGAGGGCAGATGCATCTTTCATTTTTGTTTCAGTACCTATGAATTCTTCAATCTTTGATTTTAATACTTCATTATTATACTTTCCTTTCCATAATATTTGTTTAAAGGCACCATAAAAACGTTTGAACTTATTGTTATAAGGGAAAATATATTGTCCATTTTTTGCATAAAAATCAGCAATATCACTTGCCCTTTTATTCATTGATAAAGCTAAAGCAATTAAGCCTCCTGTAGAAGTGCCGCATATAAGGTCAAAGTGGTCAGCAATTTTGCAATTATATTTTTGTTCAAACTGTTGTAATATACATGCAGAATAAAGACCTTTTATTCCTCCCCCATCAATTGATAATATTTTGAAATTCTTACTCATTTAAGCATTTATAGTGAAAAATCATTTTAACATAAATAAATGTGTATTAAATTTAAATAGTTATTAATTGAAAACATGGCAATTAATGTGCCACTGAGTTGCAAGTGCAATAATGTTGCAATAATGTCAGTTTTGGTAAGTCATGTTGGCAGCAACTGTTTATTGACTGCCAAAGTTGCATGTTTTTGAAGATATAAAAGCAGGTAAAATTGAAAAAGTAAGTTTACAATCTTTTTTAGATGAGTGTAGAGATAATAGTGCCCAGTAATTTCTTAAATGTACTATGATCCCTCTTCATCAAGTCCTCATTTCGCTCCTACAATAAACAATAATATTTGAATTTACCTGATAAAATAGCTAACTTTGGTTAATTGAAATAAGCAATTATTTAGTACTTTTCTCTCAATATTTTAATCTAATCTCAATTAGTATGACAAATCATAAAATTTACTACCAATTAGCACAAGATATGGCGATGTTAGAAGATCAGTCAGTTAATTTGGTAGTGACATCACCACCTTACCCAATGATTGAAATGTGGGATGAAATTATGATGAAGCAAAATGTAGAAATTAAAAAAGCATTTGAGGCCAATGAATTTAATAATGTTTTCGAGTTAATGCATATAGAGTTAGATAAGATTTGGTCCGAATGCTATAGAGTATTAAAAGAAGGAGGAATTGCTTGTATTAATATTGGAGATGCCACACGTACCTTGGATAAAAATTTTGCACTTTATTCTAATCACACAAGAATTATTCACGCCTGCTTACAAATGGGTTTTCAAAACCTACCGAATATTATTTGGCGCAAACAAACCAATGCACCTAATAAATTTATGGGATCAGGAATGCTACCGCCAGGAGCCTATGTAACACTTGAACATGAATATATTCTTATCTTAAGAAAAGGTAGAAAAAGAGAGTTTAAATCTATTGATGATAAAGAAAATAGACAAACAAGTTCCTACTTTTGGGAAGAAAGAAATCAATGGTTTTCTGACTTATGGGATTTAAAAGGAACTACTCAAAAATTAGTAGATAAAAAAACAAGAGAGAGAAGTGCGGCCTATCCATTTCAATTACCTTACAGATTAATCAATATGTTTTCTGTTCAAGGGGATACCATTTTAGACCCTTTCATGGGTACAGGTACTACCGCACTTGCTGCTATAGCTGCTCATAGAAATAGTATCGGTTTTGAAGTAGACACTAATCTAGAAGATACAATCAAAGATAGTCTTTTGACTAAAGAAGAGGGCTTAAATAAAGTAATTGAAGATCGTTTAATGAAGCATATAAACTTTGTAGATCAAAGAAAAAAGCTAAAAGGCGAAGATGCTTTCAAATATACAAGTAAGCATTATGATTTTCCAGTGATCACTAAACAAGAAGCCAATCTTAAATTGCCATTTGTAGAAAAAATAAGTTTTGTGAATGATCAATTTACAGCTAGCTATTTGGAAGAAGTTAGTATTAGTCGACCAAATGCATTGGCTTTGTTCTAAGCTAAGAAATTTCAAAATCATAGGTTATTGTAATGCCGTCTTTCTTTTTGTCGTAAAAAATGATTGGCACTTCAATTTTTTCAGATAATATTTTTGATTGGTAAGATATTGGTTTTATACTCACGGCTGTATTTCCAATATATCCATCAATACCCTTAGATTCTTCAACAGGCTCTGCTAAGCGATAACTAAGATTCATATTACTGGCTAACTTAGCAAGTATAGCTCCTTGAAACTTTAATCCCATAAATGTTTTAGTAATGACTAATTCTTCTACCCACTGCTTAATCATATCTCGATCAATCTCCTTAATTACTTCTTTAAAATTCTTAATCATAGGATAAATACGATCAACAGCATTTTCAATGGCTTCAGGATGAAGTTCTTTATACCATGCTTCCCAATCACTCAAATTTTTCCCTTCAAATTCTTGTATTAATTCACTTAGCTGCCCAACAACCTTAGCTCTTGTTCCCTGAGCATTACTATTAGCCAAATTCATAAGTTGAGTAGCATATTTAGGATATGGAATTGTACTTCCACTTAAAATTTCTTGAATTTCAGCATTCTTTATCTTGATTTTCATGCCTATAATTACAATTTAATAAAAGTTAAGTTCATTTGGGCGCAGCCTTCGGCCCGAGCTATCCGCTTGTATGGAGCTATGCGCCATCTATTCCGCTAAGGCGCACTTGTCTTCCCCTTCGGGGCAAGCCTGCGTCCACCTAAGCTCCATAAGCCGTCGCATATACGCCCCATATCGCTCCTATCTCTTGCGCATTATCCCCTAAAACATTGTAAGTGATGTAATAATTATGTTTATTTTTGCTTATATTCGTATAATAGAACCTGAATAATTAACTCCCAAGGAAATATCAAGTATGAAAACAAGCTTATTTTTCATTGTTATTATTACGCTCTTTACTGGTCTTAATGCTCAAGAAGCAAATAATTATCCTTATAGATCAACTTCCTTTCAATCCCTACTCAATAATCCAAGCTTACAAAATATGGATGGAAAGGAATTGCTAAATTACCTAATGGCAATGGAGGAAGATGTATTGGAAGAATATGCTTTGGGATTGAAAAATTCTTGTACAGAGTTTACTAATTATCAATTAGTGAATAAAGTAAATGAAGCGGCAAATGTGAAAATTGATTCAATGATTTCTTATTATAGCTCAAGCGAAAATGAGTTGATAAGAGATAAAAAATGGAGCCTAACTCATATTGATGAAAATACTTTTGAGATGCGGCTTTATGAATGGAATACTGATTTGAATACATGGGAAATAGAATTTTTGAATAGTAAAGCTATCATAAGCTATGATGTCACTGAAAATTGGGTGCAAGAGGAAACTTATTGGTTTTCAGAGTCTCCTGATGAAATATTTGGTATCTTTAAATTTAAGATGGTATTTGATGAACAAAATAGATTGTCTTCCTATTTTATGTCTGCGGGAAGTGAAGGTTTTGATCAATGGCCAGAAGGGAGTAAAATTGAGTATCAATACACTGATTTTGGAGCGAGAGATGGTCGAGTAAGCTTTAATTTTGATGATCTTACTAAGGAGTGGATTCCAATTTCTTATGAGACCTATAATTATAATGATAATCAACAATTACTCAGTCAAATTACTTATGAATATACTGAAATGAATAATGATGAATTTACTATCACAAGGAGAATTGAATACGATTATAATGAAGATGGAAGCTATTGGAAAAATGATGTTAGATTAGACGAAGATACTAATGTTTTAAAACCTTTTAACAGAGAATTTTATGAAGCGGATAATGAAGAGATTAGTGTCTATATTGATTTTAATAGAAATGGGAATGAATGGATACCCTATAGAAAATATGAATCTGTATATTTTGAAAAGCCTAAAAATTCAGAATCTATAACATATAACTGGTCTCCTTCAGACTCATCTTGGATTCCACATGAAAAAGATGAATTTTTATTCAGTGAACATGGTGACTTAGAATTATCTCTAAGCTTTAGTTGGAATAGCTTTTTAAATGATTGGGAGTATTCAAGGAAAGCAGAGATTACTTATTTGAGCAAATATCCGAGATCAGAAGTACAAACTTTCCAATATTCTTTTGATTTAGGATTTTTATTGGTCCCTTTAGTATACGATTTGGGTGCGCCAATAAAGGCAATTGTTAGCTATTATCCTGAAAAGGAAATGCAGTTTTATAATTTTAACACAACAACTAATGAATGGGAGCTAGATGAATCGAGAAAGCATTTTTACACCGAAGAAATCATCACCCCTCCATCAGGTCTAATTGTAATCGCTTACCCTAATCCAGCGAGTGAATATGTCATTTTTCAAGCAGATGAAAAGTATGAGGCGCTTATAGAAATACATGATGTTAATGGTCGATTAGTAGCTAGTCAAACATTAAAAACCAATGAGCATTTTCCAGTGAATCAATTGACGAATGGAGTTTATTTTTACAAACTGACCTTATGCGATGACCCAACAAAAGTTTATAATGGGGAGCTAGTGGTTCAATTTATTAGTCCTTGACAGCCCAAGTTTTGTCTTTTTACGATTCTACTTCGTTATTTTTTCGTTTCGTAGCCCTGCTATGGGCCTCAAAAATGCCTTGTATAATCGCAAAAATCCTACAACTTAACTGTCAGAAACTTATAAACTGAACCACTAGTCATTAAATTGCCTTAAAGCTTTTTTACAAAAAAAAATCATCTAAATAGCAATGAATTTACAATTTAAAACATAAAATAATTAAATTTATTATGTAAATTCATATCCATTAATAAACTTAATGTGTTTTCAACCGCTAAATCGACAACTATGGATATGGAACCGATGTTTTGGATGGTGATAATTGTACTATTGATAGGAGGTTTTCTCACTAGCGCTTTTGGAGGAGATAAGTCTTCTAATACTACAGATGCTGGAACAAAATCAAGCCCTAAAAAGAAAGCTAATACAGAATCAGACCAATATGTGAAATCAGAACCTGTGATTATCTTAACTCAGCCAGAAATAAATAAACAATATCAACTACTTGATTCGCAACTAGATAAACTAAGCCCTCAAATATATGAGCAAGCAGCTAAAGGCGAGGTGAAAATTGACTCGCTTAGAGAATTGCTAATGATACAGTTGGAACAAAAATACTTATCAAAAAGTAATATAGCAAAGGCCAAAAAATTAAGTTGGAAAAGTCTAAAAACGGAAGCTGAAGCGGTATTTTATCAAAAGAAAGCAGCCTTAAATATAACGGAAGATACCAGTGAAATCAATTTGTTTACATTGATAAACTACCTAACAAGCCCGATATTATTTGAATTGGAAAATAAGTATTTTAAGCCAAAGAAAACGCTTAAATAATGCGTGAGGGATGGAAGCGGTATGTGGCGTCTATGATGAGACTTACGGCGCTTAG
>JAHDDN010000278.1 GCA_020629335.1 Chitinophagales bacterium
TTTCAGCTTCTTGCTTTTCAAAGTAGCTCCTAGTAAGACCGAAAAAGCCTTTGCTGCCACCTCCTGAATAGGCCATGTTTGCATCTATCAAATCTTTATAATGTTCGTTGAGTTGTGGGATATTGGGGCCATAGTAATTGAGTTCTGTATCGCTATACACTATGAGTCTATCTTCTTCTAAGCGATCTACTATGGGAGAAAAGCGCTTTAATTGTGTATACACGATAGCCACTCCCCTATCATGGATCAAATTTGCTATATCTGTTATAGCTTGCTCTTCCATCTCAGACGTAACGCCTTGTGCCGCTCTATCTCTTAATCTAATGGCTTGGATTTCATCTTCACTCGCTCCCATCGCTCGCATGGCAGGTTTATAGCCCTTATCATTGGCCGCTATCAGTTGTTGATCCCATGTTAATTCTATGCCTAATCGAGTGGCCAATTGCTCTATGGAAGCAGGTAAATGGGCATTCTCATTATGGTGGTCTATTTCTTCATAAATCAATGGGGGTAATAAAGAGCAATCCTTGCTTAATTCAATACCTACTACAAGGCCACTAACTGGCCAATCTTCTGCATAATCGCTTAGCTTGGCTCCCCAACTAAGCACTCTATCAACATAAGGAATATTATGCTCCTCTAAAATTTCCTTAATCGCCAACATCTCTAAGTCGGCACCGCCCAATAAGTAAAGGACGTTTTCACGGGAACTGTCCATATATTGTCACAACAATTTAAAAATAAAATAATTATATTCGTTAACTCCACATAGATACGAAACTTTTATCTTGTTTTATATATTATATGATGATTTGTTTTTGCTTATAACATTGTTTGGCTATTGGCTGACAAATTTAATGATGAATGCGTAATGATAAATGATGAATAATATTTTACCAAAAAATAATCCCATTTATCCTCTAATCAAGCAAATCATGATTCAGACAATTGAATGAGCAAGAATAAATCAACCAATCAAAAATCAAGCAATCAACAAGTGGCTTTGCGCAAGGGATGGCAGTGGTATGTGGC
This sequence comes from Chitinophagales bacterium, assembly GCA_020629335.1. Next base: position 1,033 of record JAHDDN010000278.1, read on the forward strand.
GTCGAGAGGGGGCTTATGGAGCTTAGGTACGCGCAGGCTGGCCACGCAGTGGCAGACAAGCGGGCCTTAGCGAAATAGCCGCCGAACAGCCACATAAGAACGGACAGCCCGACCGCTGCGCCTTCGGCGAATGCATAATGCGTAATGATGAATGATTAATGGGTCGGGCCTCACAACTCAGGAAACAAGCGCAGGGGATGCGCCCAAATAGTAAAATTAGTTAAATAGTATATTGGTATATCAGATAAAAAACAGCGTTCAATCAGTTTGCCAGTTTATCAGTTGAACAGTTATTCAGTTCCAACGTTCTCAACGTTCTCAACGTTAAAAAACAAACCTCCTCTTCTTATCTATTGTTAATGATAGATAGGCCCTTATGTGATAGGAATTTCGTACCTTTGTGGCCTGAATCGAGCAAAGAATATTAATAACTAAAATATAAAACATGAGTTCGCATAATGGAATGAGAAAAGTAGTCGTGGTGGATGGTACGCGTACCCCTTTCTTGAAGTCGGGAACTGACTTTAAAGAGGTGATGGCTTATGAGTTGGGCGCTATGGCAATCAATGGATTGTTGCGCAAAACGCAACTGGATGCCTCTAAGGTGGATCGAGTGGTGATGGGAAATACGATTGCTCACGTCAAAACGGGTAATGTGGCCCGTGAATCTGCATTGCATGGGGGAATCCCACATAGCGCTGTTTGTAATACAGTGACACTGGCCTGTATTTCGGCTAATCAAGCGATCTGCTTGGGAGTGGATCAAATCCGCTTGGGCCATGCTGACATTGTCGTGGCTGGTGGCACGGATTCTGTATCAGATATCCCAATCTTATTGAGTAAGGAAATGCGTATGAAGCTGTTTGAAGCAAGAAGCGCTAAAGGACCTGGCGATTATTTGAAATTGTTGACGAAAATGAAGCCTGCTGATTTGAGTCCTGAAGTTCCTGCAGTGAGCGAGTTTACAACTGGCCGTACGATGGGACAGGATTGTGATCGTATGGTAGATCGTATCGGCGTGAGTAGAGAGGAACAGGATGAATTTGCCGTGCGTTCTCACCAATTAGCGCATGTGGCTACGGAAAATGGTTATTTGGGTAAAGAAATTACCGCTGCTGAATTAGCTCCTAAGTTTAAGGCCATCAAAAAAGATAACGGTATTAGAGGTAATTCTACAGTGGAAAAAGCTGCGACGCTTAAGCCTGCTTTTAATAAACCTTATGGTACTTTAACTGCGGCTAATTCGTCTTTCTTGACAGATGGTGCAGCAGTAGTATTACTAATGTCTGAAGAAAAGGCATTGGAATTGGGCTTCACGCCTAAGGCTTATGTGAAAGATTATACATTCACTGGGCAAGACTTACAAGAGGAATTATTATTAGGCCCTGCTTATGCCACGCCTAAGGTGTTGGATAGAGCTGGATTGCAATTGAAAGATATTGATGTTTTTGAATATCATGAAGCATTCGCTGGACAAATCCTTGCCAACTTAAAATGCTTGAACTCTGATTTATTCGCTCAACAAAATCTGGGTAGAACAGAAAAGGTAGGCGAAATCAATATGGATAAATTCAATCTTTGGGGCGGATCTTTAGCCATCGGTCATCCATTCGGTGCAACTGGTGCGAGATTAGTTACCACAGCCGCTAACCGCCTCCAACATGAAGACGGTCAGTTCGCCTTAATCGCAGCCTGCGCAGGAGGCGCCCACGGCCACGGAATGATCCTAGAACGTTATAATTAATCCAACTCCTCCCTAACTAATGGGAAATAATTGTCCCCCTTTGGAGGGGGTGCCGAAGGCGGGGGAGGAAAAAAACAATTAAAAAAATGAACATAGCAAATATAGAAAAAGATGGCAATGTTGCAGTCATTTGGTTTGATCTCGAAGGAGAGAAAGTCAATAAAATATCGCCTGTCTTTATTGATTATATGGAAGACATCATTCATGCAATTGAGCAGGATGATACGGTCAATGCCGTGGTATTAGCGAGCAAGAAGAAAGACTTTATCGCAGGAGCCGATATTGACTATTTCTTACACCAACATACTCCTGGTACTTGGGAGCCTATCGGAACAAGAGCTTCTAAACTCTTGCGTCGAATAGAGCAATCGCCTAAGCCTATTGTGGCGGCTATTAATGGAGCAGCGATGGGAGCTGGTCTGGAAATCATCTTGGCTTGTCACTACCGTATTTGCTCGGATGCTAAGAATACCAAATTTGCTTTACCTGAAGTTCAATTGGGACTTTTACCTGGCGCAGGTGGTACGCAGCGTTTGCCTAAATTAGTAGGCTTACAAGTGGCATTGGATATGATGCTAACAGGCAAGAATATCTATGCTCGTAAGGCTAAAAAATTGGGTTTAGTGGATCATGTGGTGAATCCTTATGTCTTAGTGAAAGCCGCTAAGCAAAAGGCAAGAGAATTGGTTTCAAGGCCGATGATTCGTAAGGAGAAGCGTTCGATCACGAGCTTCTTGGAGAATAATAAATTGTCTCAAAATGTAATCATCAATCAAGCTCGTAAAATGGTGATGGATAAGACGATGGGCAATTATCCTGCGCCAATCAAAATTTTAGAGTGCGTGGAAATTGGCTTGCAAGAAGGTGTCAATGAAGGCTATCGTGCAGAGATCAAAAAGTTTGAGGAGTTACTGAATTCAACGGAGGCTAAAAACCTCATGCGTATCTTCAAAAACATGAATGACCTCAAAAACAATCCGCAAAAAGATTTAGCTAAACCAGTGGATACGATCGGTATGATTGGCGCTGGTTTTATGGGGGCTGGTATTGCTGAAATCACAGCTGCTAAAGGCATGAAAGTAATGCTAAAGGACGTCACTGAGGAGGGATTAGCTTCTGCGAAACAAACGATTTGGAAGAACTTATCGAAAAAGGTGAAGAAGAAGGCCATGTCGCAATTGGAAGCGGATCTTCAAATGCAAAACATCAATACACAATTGAATTTTGATTATTTCCATCGTGCTGATATGGTGATTGAGGCCGTATTTGAAGACATGGATTTAAAGCATAAAATCCTACAGGATTGCGAAATCTATACGCACGATAATTGTATTTTTGCCACGAATACTTCTTCTTTACCAATCACTCAAATTGCGGCTAAAGCGAAAAAGCCTGAGTTGGTAATTGGCTTACACTACTTCTCGCCTGTTCCGAAAATGCCTCTATTAGAAATTATCAAAACAGAAAAAACGGCTGACTGGGTCGTGGCGACTGCTTTAGATTTTGGTATCAAACAAGGCAAGACTTGTATCGTCGTAAATGATGGGCCAGGTTTCTATACCACTCGTATTTTATCTGCCATGATGAATGAGGCTTTATTGTTATTAGAGGAAGGCGCTGACATCTTAGAAATTGATCAAATTGCCAGAGAGTTTGGCTTCCCTGTTGGACCGATTACTTTATTAGACGAGGTCGGTATAGACGTAGCCGCTTATATCATGTCGGGCGACTTAGTAGATCGTTTTAAAGAGCGTGGTGATGTGAAGACCAGCGAGCGAGTAATCGACTTATACAAGGCGGGTTATAAGGGTCGTAAAAACGGCAATGGATTCTATCTATACAAAAATGGCAAGAAGGACAAAGGCAAAATCAACGTGGCCGTTTATAACTTCTTCGGAGGTAAGAAACGTAAGTCTATCAAAAAGATGACGATCAAAAATCGCTTGGTAATGTCATTCGTCAATGAAGCGGCTTACTGCTTGCAAGAAGGCATCATCGAGTCGGCAAGAGATGGCGATGTAGGTGCCATTTTCGGCTTAGGCTTCCCTCCTTTCTTAGGCGGTCCTTTCCGTTTCTTAGACTACATCAGCCCTGATACTGCTGTTACGATTTTAGATGTATTAAAAGATAGCTGCGGCCCAAGATTCAATGCCGCACAAATTTTAAGAGATAAAGCAATGGCCGCATCCACTTTTTACGATGACGCTACTGCACCTCTCTTAGCATAATTTTTCAACTATGAACTATGAATGATGAACGATGAATACTAAAAACATTCATTGCTTATTGTTCATAGTTTATTGTTTTATTAGGGGCTTCCCGTTCTTTTAACGTTAAAACTTTGTGAACGTTGGAACGTTGGAACTGAATTACAATAAACTTTTACACACCCTATGGAAATCAAAGCAAAACCCTCCAAATCAAACAACAAAAAAAATTCATCATTAATCATTCATCATTTATCATTATCTAAGCGTTCATCATTATTTATCCGTTCATTGTTCATAGTTCATCTTTCATTGTTTTTAACGCTCGTTTCTTGTAAGAAAGACCCCACTCCTGATCCTTCCCCAACTAACACAATCAACTTTCAAGAAGGTATTTTCATCTCCAACGAAGGGACTTTTAATTGGGGCAATGCCAGCCTATCCTTTTATGACAGTGTTAAAGATAGCCTGTACAACAATCTATTTCAAAGCATCAATGGCCGCCCCATAGGCGATGTATTTCAATCTATCTACGAAAAAGGCGATTATCTTTACCTCATCGTCAATAATTCCCAAACTATAGAAGTTATTCATAAAAGCACTTTAGAGAGCGTAGCGACCATAGAAACGCCTCACAAGGGCCGTTATCTACAAGCTGTCAATGATAGCATCGCTTATTTGACAAATATCTTCTCAGATGACATTACTATAATCAACTTAAGTAATCATTCTGTTTTAGGAAGCATCCCTTCGGAATGCCCCCATGATGATCCCTATCTTTGTGGGAATGAACAAATGGTTTTACTCAACAATACCCTCTATGTCATCAATCGCAGTAATGACCAATTGTGGGCCATTCATCCTGAAGATCATTCAATCATCAGCGAAATAACCGTCGGCAAGAATCCAGTCAATTTATTGGCGGATAAAAACGGTCATCTGTGGATTTTATGTGATGGACTATTCGGTGCCGACTACCCAAGTCTATACCAGATTGATCCCAGCACCAACCCACCGAATATTCTTAAAAATTTAGTATTCCCCAATATCAATGATTTTCCTTCTCGCCTTAGCATCAACACCACAGGCGAAAAGCTATACTTCCTAAACGAAGTCGTCTATCAACTCGACATCAATGATAACAGTCTTCCCTCCTTTCCCATCATCTCAGCTAATGGAGGTAGCCTCTACGGTTTAGGCATCACCCAAGATCACCTCTATATTTCTGATGCCTTAGACTTCACCCAAAACGGCATCATCTATCAGTATAATTTAGCTGATTATAGTTTAACAAAAGAATTCAAAGCAGGCATTATACCGAATGGATTTTGGGAAAGTAATTAGCTAGAAAATTGGTGAATTAGTATATTAGTTAATCAGGGCTTGCTGCTTGCTTAGATCAATATTCTCATATAAATCACTCATCGAAATATCAATATCTAAACTGCTTACTTTTAAAATCGAATCAACACCCGTTGTTCTGGAGATTTGCCAAACATTATTATCTTTTTGAAAGAAGCTTTCTACTTGATATTTATCTTGCTCAATTAAAATATACTCTCTAAGACTTGGGATTTGTCTATAAAGAAAAAACTTATCTCCTCTATCATATAAGGCAGTAGATTTAGAAAGCACTTCTACTATGACAGTTGGGTTACAAATAGCATGAGGATTTTTTTCAGACTTTTCTAAATCACCACATACGACCATAGCATCTGGATATACAAATGAATTAGTAGCCTCTATTGATAACTTAATTTCACTCAAATAGGCTTGACAAGTATCGCGATCTAAAGCATTTCTTAATTCCGAAAAAATATTGCCGCATAATATACCATGATTAATTGTGCCACCAGACATCGCCCATACATTACCATCATGATATTCATGCTTAATACCAGTTTCTTCTTCAATAGCTTGGTACTCTTCTATAGAATAAGATTTTAAAGATGCTGACTTCATATAATGAAGGTAATATTTTTGGAGGAATTATTCAAGTGAACTTAACTATTCTAATTCCAGCTAAGGTCTAGATGAGATAAGCTGCTTAAACTTTT
>JAHDDN010000279.1 GCA_020629335.1 Chitinophagales bacterium
ATCAATTACTTCGGGAATTTGCAATAGTATTAGCTCCATATTGTTAGTTTTACCTAAGGGATCTTGAAATAAAAATTAATTCCTTATTTCATCGTTCCTTAAACGGTACAGTTAATAATAAATTTTCGTTGTGGAAAGTTTTTTGTCTTATTTAAAACCTTTTTAAAACTTTACCACTAATTAATAGTGGCGCAAATATGCCATATAGCCTATAAAGATATTAAGAAGATAGGACAAATATAGGCAAGCTTTGCATAAAAATTAAACTAAATTCAGCTTATAAATTGACTAATTATAAATGCCTTTAACAAATTGAATAGAGTATCAATTGATTAGGGCTGTATACCTCAATTATCGGATGCTACTTATTTGGCTTAGGGATGGAAGTGGTATGGGGCGTTTATGATGCGACTAATGGCGCTTAGTGATGCGCAGGCTCCTTAGAGACAAGCAGCACTTAGCAGAATAGGAGCAACATAGCCACATAAGAACGGACAGCCCGACCCTTCCTTATTTTTCATGTTCGAGCTCACTTATGGCTAGCCCTACAATAGCATGAAAAATAAGGAAGGGGAAGCCCCTAATTAGTATAAAAGCCTATTTTTAAGACATATTTTGATTGACGATATCCTTTTAGTGTAAAATTATTCTCATCTTATCTAAACCAAAACTCTCACTTAATCTCATTAAGTGGTGATTTTCATTATTTTATGTGATTCTATTAACTATGTTGATAAGTTGCAAATTGATGGCTTTATATTGTATTAAGTGGCACAATTTCCTTATCTTTGTAGTGTATTAAAATTTAGAAAGTTTATGTCAACAGGTGAAAAGATTACACAAGTAAATATTGAGGAGGAAATGAAGTCCGCCTACATTGATTATTCAATGTCGGTCATCGTTTCAAGGGCTCTTCCCGATGTTAGGGATGGGCTAAAGCCTGTCCACCGTAGAGTGCTATTCGGTATGAATGGTTTAGGACTTTCGGCGGGCAAGTCTCATAAAAAATCTGCCAGAATTGTAGGGGAGGTCTTAGGTAAGTACCACCCTCATGGCGACACTTCCGTATATGATGCAATGGTACGTATGGCACAACCATGGTCCTTGCGTTATATGTTAGTAGATGGGCAAGGTAATTTCGGATCAATGGATGGTGATAGTCCAGCAGCGATGCGTTATACTGAAGCCAGGCTAAGAAGAGTGTCCGCAGATATTTTAGGTGATATTGATAAAAATACGGTCGATTTCCAATTAAATTTTGATGATACATTGGAAGAGCCTAAAGTGCTGCCTACCCGTATTCCGACTCTATTGGTTAATGGTGCATCAGGTATTGCAGTAGGTATGGCTACTAATATGTTGCCTCATAATATGAATGAGGTAATTGATGGTATCATAGCTTATATCGATAATCCAGAAATTGATACCTTAGAATTAATGCAACACATCAAGGCACCAGATTTTCCGACTGGTGGTATTATCTACGGAATGGATGGCGTTAAGCAAGCCTATGAAACGGGTAGAGGGCGTGTAGTCGTTCGTTCTAAAACAGAAATAGTAGAACATAAAAATAGAGAGCGAATTATAGTAACCGAAATTCCTTATCAAGTTAATAAAGCTAATCTAATTAGAAAGGCCGCTGAATTAATTAATGAAAAGAGAATTGAAGGAGTTTCTGAAATTCGTGATGAGTCAGATAGAAAAGGTATTAGGATCGTATTTGAAATCAAGCGAGATGGAAATGCGGAAGTCGTTTTAAATCAACTTTTCAAAGCGACTCCATTACAGTCATCTTATGGTATCAATAACGTATGTCTGGTTAAAGGACGTCCTTACCAATTAAATCTAAAGCAGCTAATTGAATACTTTGTTGAGTTCCGTCATGAGGTTGTTGTAAGACGTACTCAATACGAATTAGAACAAGCAGAGAAGCGTGCGCACATATTAGAAGGCTTGATGATTGCAATCGACAATTTAGATGCAGTTATCAAATTAATTAGAAATAGTAAAGATCCTAAGGAAGCACATGCTGGCTTAATGAGCAGTTTTAGCTTGTCTGAAGTACAAGCCAAGGCGATACTCGAAATGAGACTACAGAAGCTGACAGGTCTTGAATTAGACAAGATTAGAGCAGAGTATGATGAGATCATGGGAATTATCACTGACTTGAAAGATATCTTAGCCAATGAAGGCCGAAGGATGAATATCATCAAGGAAGAACTATTGGAAGTAAAAAATAAGTATGGTGATGAAAGAAGAACTGAAATCACACATGCGGAAGGTGATATCTCTATCATGGATGTCATTAAGAATGAAAGAGTAGCGATTACAATCTCTCATTTAGGATATATCAAAAGAACAACACTTACTGAATATAGAGAACAGGGTAGGGGTGGTAAAGGCTCTAAAGGAGCTGCTACTCGTGATGAAGACTTCGTAGAACAAATGCTGATTTCTTCTACACACAACTATATGCTGTTCTTTACAGAACTTGGGAAGTGTTTTTGGTTAAGAGTTTACCAAATCCCTGAAGGTTCTAAAACATCCAAAGGTAGACCTGTACAGAATTTGATCAACTTACCTAAAGATGATGCTATCAAGGCTTACCTTTCTGTTCCTGATGTAAAAGATGCTGAATTGATCAAAGACAAATTTGTGATGTTCTGTACTAAGAAAGGAATTGTTAAGAAAACACCTTTAGAAGCATTCTCTCGTCCTCGCCAAAATGGTATTAATGCCGTTATGATTAGAGAAGGGGATATGCTATTAGAAGCTAAATTAACCAATGGGGCTTGTGATGTATTCTTAGCCGTTAGATCAGGTAGAGCAATTCGATTCCAAGAAGATAAGATTCGTTCAATGGGCCGATCTGCAGCTGGCGTCATGGGTATTCGTATGAGTTCTGATGATGATGAGGTAGTGGGTATGATCTGTATCGATAATACTTCTGAAGAAGAAAGCCACATTCTTTCTATCGCTGAAAAAGGCTATGGAAAACGTTCTAACTTGGATGAATATTCTGTAATCAATAGAGGAGGTAAAGGAGTCAAAACGCTTAATGTTACAGAAAAAACGGGTAAGTTGATTACCATTAAAGATGTGACTGAAAAAGATGGATTGATGATCATTACTAAAAATGGTGTATTAATCCGTATGGCAGTAGATAATATCTCTGTTATTGGTAGGGCAACACAAGGTGTAAGATTAATAAAATTAAACGATGGCGATGAAATTGCCAGCGTTGCAAAAATAACCTTCCAAGAAGGGGAGGAGGAAGAAGAGATGGTAGAAGCTGTAGAAGAAAATGCTACTCAAGAAGGGGCAACAGATAGCGAAGATGCTACTGAAAAAACTTCTGATGAGGAAGAGTAAACTTTAGGAGATCTATACAGTCAAAATTCTGGCTATTGTGTGAACACTAGCTATATTGTAAAAATTTAAACGTCAATAAACTATAACGCTATGAAGAAAATTTTCAGCCTTCTGTTCGTTTGCTGTTTTTGTCTGACGACATTTGCACAAATGAACAAAGTTATCACAGCGTCAAATAATCTAAACTATTACCGAGATGAAGGTAAATTAGATTATTTAATCTCGGCTCAAGAAGCCGTTGATGCTGCCATTAATCACGAAAAATCAAAGGCCAATGCCAAGACCTGGTACTACAGAGCATTGGTCTATTACGAACTAGCTTCTCAAAAAGAAAGCCCAGAATTAGCTGTAGGTGCTTTAGATAAAGCATATGAAGCTTACCAAAAAACAGCCGAATTTGATGCTAAAGGCAAATACAAGAAAGAAATTGCCAACGGTATGGCCTTTATGGGCAATGCCATTTATATGGAAGGATCTGCCGCTTATAAAGCTGGTGATTACGCTAATGCATATGAATCTTTCAAAAAAGTAATGGATATCAACGAAGCCTCTTTAAAAACAAGTAAAGATGCTGTCTTAGATACCTCAACGATGCTAGCTGCGGCATTCTCTGCTGATAAAGCTGGTAATACAGAAGCTGCCAAAGGATTATATACTAAATTACTCGATTTAGATTATAAAGACGCTGCCGTTTATCAATCTGTAGCTGCGCTTTACAAGACCGAAGGAAATTTAGATAAAGCAAGGGAATATCTAAGCAAAGGTCGTGAAGCTTTCCCAGACAATAAAGCACTCATAATTGATGAGTTAAACATATTATTAGGGGAGGGGAATCAAGATGAAGCCATCGGAAAAATGGAAGAAGCTATTGCTTTAGATCCAGAAAATGCCACTTTGCATTTCGCTATGGGGGCCGCTTATGATGCTCAAAAGAAATATGATGAAGCCATCGTTTCTTACCAAAAAGCAATCGACTTAAAATCTGATTATTATGATGCTTATTACAATTTAGGCGCTGTATACTATAATCAAGCAGCCGATAAGACAAAAGAAATGAATGAGCTAGACATTAGCGATCAGAAAAATTACGATAGATTAAAAGGTGAGAGTGATGGCCTATTTGGCAAAGCATTACCTTTCTTTGAAAGTGCATTAGAATTACGTACAGAAGATTTAAACACATTAATCGCCCTTAAAGAGATATACGCTCGACAGGGAAATAATGACAAATACACTGCCGTAAGTGACAAGATCAAAGCCTTACAAGGCAATTAAAGAATAAAAAATAGGGGAGCCTCCAAACGAGTGCTCCTTTATTTTTGAAAATTCTACTTAACATAATATAAATTATAAGACACAGATACAGCATTAATTTCCCACCGCATATTCGGCTATAAAATACCTCATTAACATATCTTAACGCATCCAAGAAAATAAAATAAGCCCCACACAGTTTATTAATAGTGACATCGCGATATAAGTCTGTCCAAATAATTCAAACTCACATAAAATAAATTTTGGGGACAGCGACAATTCCCCACTTTTTTGTTTGTAATGTTTATTCAAAGAGACGCCTCATGCACGGGGCGTCTCTTTTTTTTTAACGTTGGAAAGTTGGAACTTTGTAACGTTTTAACCGATCACCCTAAATTTGCCCATCCAAAACAATGGAATTTTAGCAACAACATTGCGTATCTCAAAACGATCGTATTCATCGAGAGGGCGAACACATAGGTTCGCCCCTACACAATTTTATCGCAATAATTCCTATAAACCAATATACGAATCAACTAATACACTATTTTACCAATCTGGGGATTCCGTCTGCGCTCACAAAAACAATGTGTACGCCAAATTTACCCAACAATAACTGCGACCTAAGCGATAATCCTGCGGATGGGAATCACCAATCAGTTTTAACGTTTTCCAGTTAATCAGTTTCAAAGTTAATATAATGGGCTTCCATGCGCTCGTAAAAGCAAGTGCGCAGCACGAGCCATTTATCATTACGCATTCATCATTCGCCGAAGGCGCATGTCGGGCTGTCCGTTCTTATGTGGCTATTCGGCAGCTACTCCGCTAAGGCGCACTTGTCTTCCCCTTCGGGGCAAGCCTGCGTCCGCCTAAGCTCCGTAAGCTCCCTCATGAACGCCACATACCACTACCATCCCTAAGCCGAAAATAGCGATGAGTATAAAAAAAACTACACGCTAAGCGCTCATCGCTACACGCTAAAAAATGTCATTCCAAGCGCGTCAGCATACAGGAACCTATGCCCCCAAACTAACTATCTAAAACTCCAAAACAACAATGCATATACCCCGCTGGCGGGGTCAATCCGCAGGATTGGGAGTGGATATACCCTGAGCTTTTTCAATTCTATAACAGTTGTAGGAAAGTTGTAACTTTACAAAAAACTAAAAAGATGCAGCCAATCAATTCCCTTCCCAAATACGAACAAGTACTCCTCTCCCATTTTGCCATCCTACCAGCAGATTTCATCAGCTATCGAGCGATGAAAACCTTTCTATTCTATGATACCCGAAAAGAAGAAAAGGAATACAGCAAAGCACTCAAGCACTTAGTTGATACAAAATGTCTCAAACACGATCCAAAAACAAACGGCTACAAAATCCCACTCGAAATCAGAAAAGCTATTTTGAGGCTACGACCACCCACAGTAAAAAATCACGAAGATCTCATCGGATACCATTTTGAGAATGTCATTGAGTACGAAAAACACAATCCTTTAAGAGGAATTGAATTGATACCCAATGTACTGTCTATACTTAAATACGTAAAAGAAAACCATCTGCTAATTGCCAATTTAGCGAACAATCTAGCCCAAACCTTCCTCTACACAGATGCAGAAACAGCCCTCCATTATCATAAAAAAGCCCTTCAAATCAAACAAACACTCTTAGAACCCAATGATCTCCATATCGCCACTGCTTACAACAACATAGCTGCCACCTATTCCAACTTAGGCGACTATAAAAAAGTCTTAGAATATCACCATCTATCCTTAGCGATCAAAGAAGAGCACTTCTCCCCTAACGATCCCGATATGGCTATCACTTATAACAATCTGGGACTCAATTACCACAAAGCTGGAGATTATAAAAAAGCCCTTAAAATCCAACTCGAAAACCTAGAAGCAGACGACTACTCCATTGGTATCATCTACAATAACATGGCCTCCAACTTCTGCAATCTAAACGATTGCGAGCAAGCCCGCCATTACAGCCAATTAGCACTAAAAATCCTTAAATCCCACTACGAATATGACCACCCCGACCTAGCAAAAGCCGTCAACGTATTCAACTACATCCAACAACATTGTAAATAGACACAGTCATCAGATCGTCAGCATAATTATACCCCGCTGGCGGGGTCAATCCGCAGGATTGGGGGTGGATAATCCCAATCCTCAATTTACTGCTCACCGCAAAAGGGCGATCACAAGGATCGCCCCTACATCTTTCTATCGCAGCCGACACACAGCTCAGCCACTACCAATATTCAATATTACGCATTAAACATTACGCATTAATCATTATTATCCTCCTACCCTACTAAACCCCAAATAATTTTCGTATAATTACAAAATTAATTTATTATACATTCCCTATGAATCAAAAAGAAGTATTA
>JAHDDN010000280.1:0-5234 GCA_020629335.1 Chitinophagales bacterium
GCTTTAGTCCAGCGCCCTTCTCCTATATTCGCACCTGCTAAGTGAACAATATAATCAGCCTGTTCAATGGCCTCTTGTTCAATGAATCCTTTAGCCAAATCCCACTCGTAAACCTTAACATTAGGCTTATTCTTTTTTCTTCTACTCAAATGGCTTACTTGATAACCCTTAGTTATCAATAATTCGGTAAGTTTTTGTCCCACCAATCCGCTGCCTCCACTAATAAGTACATTTTTCATTATACTGTAAACTCCTTTACTTTATAAAAGTTCATGATTTTTTTTGCAGAAATTGTGATATTTTAATTAACTTAAACACTAACTAATTAAAAGAACGAATATTAGCCTTTAGTCAAGGCTTTCATTTGTTTTAAATTGACACCTACTTACATTAGATGTTTTTTAACAAAAAAAAGAAATACGAAAAAAAATCAAGCGAGGAGTTGCTACAAATTTATGTAACGGCAGAGGATAAGACAGCCTTTTTGGTATTATTCCAAAGATATGAAAAGCGACTGTGGTATTATTTCCGTAGCGAGATTAGCATCCATGATGATTGCTTAGAGCTTATTCAATTGACTTACTTAAGTTTATTGGAGAGTAAAGCTTTTAAGCAAAATTCTATCAAGGAATATGTTCGTTTTCTTTTCGGTTTAGCCTTCTATAAAAAATGTGAGTATTATCGTAATAAGTCCAAAAAACAACAATATAGTACTGATTTTATGGATTTACCCAATTATTGGGATAAACGATTAGCTGTTCCTAATGGTATTGACGAAACCTTTGAGTATGAGCAAAAAGAAGAAATGCTTTTAGCCTTATATGAAGGAATCAATCAATTGCCTTCTAAGCAAAAAATAGCCACTCAATATCAAATGGAAGGCTTGAGTTATCAGGAAATAGCTATCAAAATGTCAATTAGCCCTACAAATGTAGGCACCCTTATTAATAGAGCCAAACAGCGTTTGAAAAAACTCTTGGTCAAAGGATAAAATCCCTAATGGTTCAGTTTATAAGTTTCTGACAGTTAAGTTGTAGGATTTTTGCGATTATACAAGGCATTTTTGAGGCCCATAGCAGGGCTACGAAACGAAAAAATAACGAAGTAGAATCGTAAAAAGACAAAACTTGGGCTGTCAAGGACTAATAAATTGAACCACTAAATAATTAGTTCAATCAATGAATAATAAGCCATTCAACTTAGATTCCTTAGCAGTATGTAAGGATTTGCAACTTGAATCTTTATTAAAATATAAAGATTCAACAGTCAATGATGCAGATAGGATGCACATTGAGCAGCATATCAGGAATTGTGACTCATGCTCTAAAACCCTGATGGATATTAAGCATTTCTATGGTGATCACACGACCGACTTATTAGAGGAAGAGTGGGAGCAGAATCGCTCCAAGATGAACAGAAAGCTTGCTTTTATTAATTACAAAATAGGATTAAAAGAAAACTTCTTAAAAGTTGGTCAATCAACTTTAATCAAGGTACAACAAATACTAGCAGCTCCACAATTCGTTGCTTTTGCTACTTGCTTAATTATAATGGTCTATGCATTTCCATTATTAACCAATAACAACAAGCAAGTTTTAGCCACTAATGAAAATCTATATTTCCCCCCTTATGTCGATATAGATAATGAAGCCATTTATCCAGATCAACTAGCTTATTACGATCTGCAAAGTAAATACGAAAACATGTCTTTTGGATCATTGCGATATGCTAGAACTCAATATTAAGTAATACACCCTTTATTTACCTACCCTATACCCAATAATAGAGTACATTGCGCTAACAAGCTGACATTATGCCGTAATACACCTATTATACTTTTGTATGATTATTATTTTTTTCTAACTTCAAACGATCATTTATCAATTGGCATAAATGTTCTGTATTTGAGATATAATAAATCATTTACCATAAAACTATACATAATTATGTTTAAAAAAAATCTGTTTAGGCTAACTACCTTATCGGTAGTGGTGGCTATGTGTTTTTTCTCTGCTTGTCAGAGTGATGGAGGCAGCGGTGGATCAGCAGCGGCTGGTGGCGGTGCTTCTGAGGGATCTGAATCAGCCCGTGCTGGAGATCCTCAAGTAATCTTATGGGAAAGATCAGATCCAGATAAATTGAATCCTTTGACTTATCAAGGGGCGGGTGCTGGATATGTATTAAGTAAGGTTAGTTATAGCTTGATGTCTATTGATTTTAAATCATTAGAGTTAGTACCAGTATTAGCTAAAGCAAATCCCACAATTGAAGATAGAACAGATGGAAAAGAGGGGATGCTAATCACTTATGAAATTCGTCCAGAAGCCAAGTGGGATAATGGAGAGCCTATTTTAGCAAAAGACATCTCATTTACTGCTAAGTTTTTATTAGCGCCAAGTACGGCTATAGATAATGCAAGAACAAGACCTTATTACGAGTTTATTGAGGACATCATAGAATATCCTGATAATCCACGTAAATTAACCTTTGTTTGTAAGGAAAAGTATATTCGTGCAATGTCTGCAACCGCTATGGGGCCGCTTCCACAATATATCTATGATCCTAAAAAGACTATGGATAAATTCACAGTCAAAGAGTTTTCTGCTAATGCTAATAAATATGCGAATGATCCTGACTTAGTAGCATTGGGTAAAGAAATTAGCTCTCCTAAGTTTGACCGTGAAGTATTAGTAGGTTGTGGGCCTTATGAGTTTGTTGGTTGGGAAACTAACAAGCGTATTACTTTAAAGAAGAAAAAGAATTGGTGGGGAGATCAGTTGGCTGGTACTAATGGCCACTTTAACATTAATGCACCTGAGACTATACACGAAGTCATCAAGGATATGTCTACGGCTGTAACTGCCTTAAAAGGCGAGAAATTAGATGTTATGCGTGGTATTGATCCAAAAGCATTCATTGATTTACAGAAATCTGACAAATTCAATCAAAACTTTAAGCGCCACACTCCAGTGGAGTATTCTTATGCTTATTTAGGTTTAAATACAAGAATACCTAAGTTTCAAAGTAAAAAAGTACGTCAGGCATTAGCTCATTTAGTAGATGTGGAAACGATCATTGATAATGTTCAATATGGCTTAGGGGAACGTGTAAATAGCCCTATTCACCCATCTAAGAAAAGCTATAATAGAGACATCAAACCTTATCCTTATGATATAGAAAAGGCGAAGAAGATGTTAGAAGAAGAAGGCTGGAAAGATACTAATGGTAATGGTGTTATTGATAAAGTAATTGAAGGTGAGAAAATAGAAATGGAGATTGATTATACTTTTAATTCTACTAATGAACAACGTAAAGCAACTGGTTTGATTTTCCAAGAGTCTGCACGACAGGCAGGAATCAAAGTGAATGTTATTCCTCAAGAATGGGCTGTTTATTTAGAGAACCAAAAGAATCATAAATTTGAAATGTTCTATGGTGCTTGGATTTCTGCTCCATTGCCTGATGATCACAAGCAAATCTGGCATACAGAGTCGTATAATGGCGGATCTAACTATGTAGGCTTTGGTAATGCTGAAACAGATGAATTAATCGAGCAAATTCGTCGAGAATTGGATGATGGTAAAAGAGCTGAGTTAAACAAAAAGCTTCAAGCGATCATGCATGATGAGACAGCTTATATTTTCTTATTCTGTCCTAAAGGAAGAATTGCTATCCACAGCAGGTATGATAATGCTGAAGCATCTTCTATGCGTCCTGGTTATTGGGAACCTTCTTTCTCTGTAGCTAAAAAATAGTATTGGCTTAGGGATGGTAGCGGTATGGGGCGTTCATGCTGCGACTTAGGTAGCTTAGGAACGCGCAGGCTCCAATAAGAGACAAGCGGGCCTTAGCGGACTTAGAGTAGCATAGCCACATGAGAGCGGACAGCCCGACCCATTTATTTTTTTGGCCAGCTTTGTAGGGGCGCACCTATGTGTGCGCCCTCTGGCCAAAAAAATAAATGGGGAAGCCCCAACAAAAAAGGGAAAATGAAATGCATCACATGTCTTTCATTTTCGCTTTTTTCTTTTTCATAGGCCAAATAATAGTTTATACCGATAGTTAGGCTTATATTTTCGAAACTTTTCTATGTGTCAATAGAGCACAGACTTATTAACTAAATTTTAGAGGGATATTTTGCTATGTTCAAATACATACTTAAAAGAATACTAATTTTCATCCCAACTTTGATTGCTATTTCCTTAGGGACCTTTGTCTTGAGTTTGAATGCTCCTGGCGACCCAGTGGAACTAATGCTGAATCAAAGTGGTGGTGGACAAGATAAGGCCGCAGATAAAATTGCTGGTGAAGAAGCTTATAATCAGAAGCGAAAGGAATTGAATTTGGATTTACCTGTCTTTTATTTCGCTGCATCTAATATGGCTGCTTGTGATACACTTCATAGGGTGTCTAAGCAAAAGTATCGAGAAAATTTAGGCCGATTGATTAATTCTTATGGCAACTGGCCGGAAATACAGCAACTTTATTTGAAAAATAGAACATTGGATTTTTCGGCTTATGATGTGGAAAGAGATTCCACTAATGCGGATGCCTTGATTAAGATTAAGGATTTAACAGCTGAACTATTGACCAGTTATAAGGATTCCAAAATTGAAAATCTTTATGGGCGATTAGAGACTCAGACTGCTAAAAGTGCTTCTTTAGCACCTATAGCTGCTAAGGTAGCTGAATCTAAAGCCGCTTATCTAAATGTAAAAAACAACGCAAGCACTTGGAAATCTTACGTACCTTCTCTTTCTTGGTATGGCTTTGAAAATCAATACCATAAGTGGGTAACCAAATTTTTAAAAGGCGACTTTGGCAAGTCTTATTTGGATGGCCGATCAGTGGGAACTAAGATCAAAGAGGGGGTATTTTGGACAATGTTTATGAGTATCATCGCTATGATTATTACTTACTTAGTGGCTATTCCATTGGGTATTTATTCAGCAGTGAATAAGGGTGGTTTTTTTGATCAAATCTCTACTACTGCATTATTTATCTTGTACTCCTTACCTAGTTTCTGGATTGCGACCTTGATGGTAGTATTCCTTACAGGTGGTGATTACTTAGATTTATTCCCTACTTATGGTGTGGGAGAAGGCATTAATACACCATTCGATTATTTTAAATCAGCTTCTAATTTTGGCAAGTTAAATCACTTAATCTTACCGATGATTTGCTGGACCTATGGTAGTTTTGCTTACTTATCTCGACAAATGAGAGGGGGTATG
>JAHDDN010000280.1:5334-6975 GCA_020629335.1 Chitinophagales bacterium
TATGCGGTCGTTGACCCAAGAATATCATACAACAAATAATCGCAATCGAATTAAATTTTATTAGGAAATCAAAAAACAGATTAAGCTGATGGCTACTAAAAGAGAAGAAATAAGACAGCTCGATCAGAGCTTTACTGCATACGTCAAGAGACAATTCAAAAAAAATAAACGAGCCTTATTTTCACTATATGTCGTACTATTTTTAGGAGCAATTGCTCTTTTTGCCGACTTCATTGCTAATGAACGTCCAATCATTGCCAAGTATAAAGGCCAAACAGTAATGCCGATATTCAAGCAATACTTGGTGGATTTTGGCATTTCTCAATGGGGTAAGGATTTTCAAAATATTAGCTGGCAATCTTTAGATTACGATTGGGTGGTATTTCCACCAATTCCTTACTCACCTACCAATCAGGACATCCTAAACGGTCAGTTTACCAGTCCTTTTGGTGAGCAAAAATGGAATACTAAGCGTCGTTGGATGAACCATGCAAAACCTGCCGATGCAATAGGTCCGCAAGACCTACCTCGTAGATACTGGCACTGGTTAGGCACCGATCAATTGGGACGGGACGTCTTATCAGGTATGATACACGCCACCCGAATTGCCTTCTTGGTAGGCTTTATCTCTATGGGGATTGCCTCCGTAATCGGTATTTTATTGGGAGGACTGGCAGGCTATTTTGGAGATGAACGACTCCGAATATCCAGAGGACGGATGATATTATCTGTCATTGGACTCTTCTTTGCCTTCTTCTATGCCTTCAGTGTACGCTCCTATGCTTTAGGAGATGCATTAGGTTTTGGTATTGGCTCCTTCATGTGGCAACTGTTAGTTTCCCTATTCATCTTCCTCTTAGTAATGGTCATATTCAATATTCTTGCTTATGGCCTCAAACTCATTCCTTGGTTTGCCAAAAAAATAGCTGTACCAATAGATATCATCGTTTCAAGAATGATTGAGATTCTGATTTCGGTCCCTGGATTATTCTTAATCATGACAGTCGTGGCCTTAGTAAAACCACACATTTTCTGGGTCATGTTAGTCATCGGTTTAACAGGTTGGACAGGAATGGCCCGACTTATCAGAGCGGAGCTATTAAAAGTTCGTAGCTTAGAATATATAGAAGCCGCCCAAGCCATGGGTTTCACAGAATTCCGAACCCTATTCAAACATGCGATTCCAAATGCACTTTCGCCAGTATTGATCGCGATTGCCTTTGGTATTGCCGTAGCCGTATTAATTGAAGCGAGTCTCTCCTTCCTTGGAATTGGAGTGGCAGCAGATACTGTTACTTGGGGAAATCTATTATCTATATCAAGAACTGCTAAAGAAGCTTGGTGGTTAGCCGTCTTCCCTGGTTTAGCCATCTTCATACTAGTAACGGTATTCAACCTAATTGGTGAGGGATTAGCAGATGCATTAGATCCAAGATTGAAAAAATAAACAACGATTTCAACAAGATCGCAAATAACAGCATTGATAGTTCTCTATCAATGCTGTTTTTGTTTTGGGGCTTCCGTCTGCGCTTGCAAGGGTAAGTGCGCAGCACAAGCCAAAATATTTATCATTCATCATTATGCATTTATCATTGCAAGCGAAGCGCAGCCGTCGGGCTGTCCGTTATTATGTGGCTATGC
>JAHDDN010000281.1 GCA_020629335.1 Chitinophagales bacterium
ATTTCGATAAATAGCTGTAGGAGAAGGATTCGAACCTTCACAGAGTGGTTAGACATCTAGATGTTTTATCCCAAACCTCTACCCCCGAGACAAGAGGGCATGGCTGCCAATTTCATCACCCTACAGTGTATACGAAATATGCTAGCACATTTCGTAGAATTTAAATTATGAAAAAGAACTTAGCTGTAGGAGAAGGATTCGAACCTTCACAGAGTGGTTAGACATCTAGATGTTTTATCCCAAACCTCTACCCCCGAGACAAGAGGGCATGGCTGCCAATTTCATCACCCTACAGTGTATACGAAATATGCTAGCACATTTCGTAGAATTTAAATTATGAAAAAGAACTTAGCTGTAGGAGAAGGATTCGAACCTTCACAGAGTGGTTAGACATCTAGATGTTTTATCCCAAACCTCTACCCCCGAGACAAGAGGGCATGGCTGCCAATTTCATCACCCTACAGTATTGTAGTAAATAAATTAAGTTAAACTGATTACTTATTGATTACAATGACAAATTTAAGAGGTCTACTTCTTTTTTGCAAATATTTTAACAAAAAATAAACTTTTTTGCAAAAATGGTAAAAAAAACCCTTTTAAATGAAAATAATTCAATAACGCACCTAAAAAATAGCTTCAAATTGTGATTTTTTTAAAAAAGCAATAGAAATTATACCTTTTTATTAGATAATTATCATAATTTAGTGGTGAAAATTATACAAAATTCAATAACAAAGCTAACTATTTTTTAAAACACACAAAATATAGCTTGATATGAATCAGGAAATAGACTCATTAGACCTGAAAATTTTGGCCATTCTAATGGATGACGCCAAAACAGCCTACATAGAAATAGCAAAGCGTTTATTTGTTTCAGGTGGTACAGTACATGTAAGGATGAAAAAATTAGAACAACTAGGAGTAGTAAAAAGACATCAAATAGTAGTTGATTATTCAAAATTAGGATACGATATAACAGCATTTATAGGAATCTACCTTAGTCAAAGTTCATATTATGATGAAGTAGCTAAGCGCCTAGATGAAATCGCAGAAATTGTAGGAGTACATTACACAACAGGGAATTATAGCATTTTCTCAAAAATAGTTTGCAAAGACACTAACCACCTAAGACACGTTCTTCACGATAAAATTCAACGAATAAATGGAGTGCAAAGAACCGAAACACTAATCTCCTTAGAAGAAAGTACCAATAGACCTATCAAATTGGAAGAACTGGAAGGATTAGATATTGCTAAGTAAAGACCAAATATTAACCTCCAAAAAATGTCAAAACTGTACCTAATCCCAACGCCAATAGGTAATCTAGAAGATATTAGCTTTCGAGCAGTTAGATTGCTAAAGGAGGTAGATCTTATACTCGCAGAAGATACACGAAAAGCAAGAATTCTATTGAATCATTACAACGTACAGACACCAGTAATCGCTTATCATATGCATAATGAGCATGGCATGACTAATCAATTGGTTAAGAGAATGAAAGCTGGTGAAGTAATGGGACTAATCAGTGATGCTGGAACACCAGCAATTTCAGATCCAGGATACCTTTTACTTAGAGAATGCCTCAGAGAAAAAGTAAACATAGAAACACTTCCCGGTGCCTCAGCTTTCCTAGTTGCGCTAGTAAATTCAGGTATCCCATGTGACAGATTTGTTTTTGAAGGCTTTCTACCAAAGAAAAAAGGTCGACAAACTCGTTGGCTCGCACTTGCTGAAGAACAACGAACTTTTATCTTCTATGAATCTCCTCATAGATTGGAGAAAACACTTAAAGAAATGATAGAATATCTTGGAGCCAATAGACAAATAGCCGTTTGTCGAGAATTGACTAAATTACATGAGGAAAACGTAAGAGGCTCAATAGAAGATGTGCTAACTCACTTTCAACAAAAAAAAGTGAAAGGTGAAATAGTTATCGTTGTAGAAGGCTTAAAAAAATAAAAACAACAGAAATACCAAAGCAATATATCAATATCATAAATAATTCAAATTTATATACTACTAAAATCGCCATTTTCTACTTAATGAATGTGTTAAGTTTTTAAAATAATTACCTTTCTTTTTTACGGTAAATAATAAGCTTAAAAATCTTATATTGTACTTGTCTTTTTTTTATAGAGTATTGATTATTAGAATGAATGTGTATGTAAAATGCACTCAAAATAGCTTGAAACTCAAATTAGTAGGCTAAAAAAAGACGGAAATTAATAAAAAAAGTATTTGCTTATTAACAACTAATATAAGACATTTGTGAATACAAAACAGCACAATACTACTTTCTTCAATAATTTAAGTACTAAATTAATAATTCAATCCCCCAAAATATTATTATTATTTAGAATCAGTGTGTAAACTTAAGTACAAATTCACATACTCACGAAGTAATTAACCTTGCTTCCCAAACTTGCGTAAATGAATCTATCCTTAATGTGTAAACAAGTTGTAGAACTTGCAAAAGATGTGGGAGCATTTATCCGAAGTGAAAGAGATAAGGTAAGCATAGAGGATATATCCATAAAATACAAAAATAATCTAGTGACCTATGTTGATCAACAAGCAGAAAAACAAATTGTTGATAAACTAAGAGCCATTTTACCTAATGCTGGATTTATTGTAGAAGAGGCAACCGTTGAAAGGTCAAGCCAATCTTTACAATGGATTGTGGATCCCCTAGATGGTACAACCAACTTCCTTTATCATTTACCTACTTATGCAGTAAGTATTGCATTAATGGAAGATGGAGAAGTAATCCTAGGAGTTGTATATGAAATCGTTCAAGACGAATGTTTTTACACTTATAAAGGAGCATCCGCTTTTCTGAATGATAAGGTAATTAATGTGTCAAATTGTGATACCTTTGAGGAGGCTCTTCTAAGTACTGGTTTCCCATATTATGATTTTGAACATATAGACCCCTACATTGAGATACTAAAATATCTAATGAAAAATACAAAAGGTATTAGACGCTTTGGAGCTGCAGCAGTAGATTTATGCTATGTTGCATGTGGTAGGTTCGATGCTTATTTTGAACATAGCTTGTCTCCTTGGGATGTCGCCGCAGGCGCCTTTATCGTGAAACAAGCAGGTGGCAAAATTAACGACTTTAAAGGAACTAATAATTACCTTTTTGGACGGGAAATAATAGCTTCTAATAAGCAACTTAGTCAAGTAATGACAAGACTAATACAAAAACATATTATTTCCAGTTAAAAACTATATTCGGCTCAGTGACGACTCAAATATAAGGCGTCCTAAGCTTGATTAGGATTAGAGTATAATTATTTTTAAAATAAATTGATAAACTATTAATTAAGTCAATAGTTCACCAAATTAAATGTTTAATCTATGAAAAAAAATCTATTTACAAAATTGAGCACTCTGCTTTTTGCTTTTGCAGTGCTTTCAATGGGAAATGCTTTCGCTCAATGTTCTTTGGTGGAAACACCAACTACATCGCCTCAAGGAGCAACAACTTGTTCTGGGGATGAAGTACAATTAAGCTTTGAAGCTGTAGGAACAGACACTGACGAGGTATTAGTAGAATGGAGTACGCTTGCTGACGGTAATGTCTTCAGCACGGAAGACAGCCCAACAGTGGCTCCTACTAATTTAAACTGTGCTCCAGTATATGTTGGATACCAAGTTAAGTTAACTTGTCCTGATGATCCAGCTGAAACTAAAGCACAAAACTTATTTATCCTTGTTTTCCCAACAGACCAAGCTGCTGATCCAGAAGCTAATACAGATGTAGCAGACTTCGTCTCTGTGACAACTTCTGGTGAAGATTGTTCTGTAAATGTTGTGTCTAATTGTGTATGGTTAACAGTGACGCCTACTGGCACAAGTGTTACTCCTGATGATCCAACAGCAACATTTAACTATACTTACAACTATCCAGCAGATGTAGAATTAAACTGCCTTTCAGGTTCTTTCGATGTAACTGTTGAAGGTTGTGAACCTGAAGAATGTACGGCTGATATGACTTCTACTACTGCTTCTGATATCGCTGTAGTTTCTGGTACAAGTATCGACTTAGATGCTTTTGGAACAGTAAATATTGGTAATGGCGTATACTCATGGTCTGGTTCTGATGGATTTGCTGCCGATGGTTCTTCTGTCGTTTCTGTTCCAGTAAATGATGGTTGTGATCCAATTGATGTAACTTATACTGCTACTATCGTTTCGGATGAAGACCCTGGATGTACTGACTCTGCTTCTGTAACTGTTACAGTTTATCCTACAGGGCCTGGAGCATTTATTTCTTCTGATGTAATGGATGAAGGTTGTACAGTAATGGTTATCTCTTCTTGTGATAATGTTACAATCTCTAATGGCGGTTCATTCACAGCAGGTGAAGGCGAAAGCGGTACAGCTACTTTCACAGCTACTTATAACTACCCTGATGGTGTTACAGGTGCTGGCGATCCAATAGAAATTGAAGTTGATTATGATTGCCCAGCAGCTGCTATCGAGTTACTTTTCGAAGTGAGCGAAAGCTGTAACGAATTTACTGAAGAATCAGTAGTTACAATCACTATCACAAACGGTACAGGCCCTTACTCTATCACAGGCAGCTTGAATGATGATGGATACGAAGAAGATATTTTACCACCTCTTCAATTCTCTGATGGAGAAACTTACTCTATTACTGTAACTGATGCTAATGGCAATACTGGTACTATCTCAGGTAGTGTAAACTGTTCTAAAGCTTGTGTTTTAGAAGGTGTTGAAGCAGCAATTGACTGTAACGAAATCTCTGGTAATATCACAGTATTAGTAACAATCCCTGATGGCGAAGGTGAAGCTCCTTACACTATCACTACAGATGATGAAGGTGTAACAGTAGCATCTGCTATCGATGAAGATGGTAACGTTTTATCTAATTCTTTCGAAATCGGCCCTTATGCTCCTTTCGCAACTTATAACTTAACAGTTACTGATGGAGGCGCTGAAGGTAATGAGTGTACTGTAGAATTAACTGATAATGTTGGTGATTGCCAAACAGTTGATATTAGCCTATTATCTTTCAATGGTAGCATTGAAGAAAATGGTAACCTATTAACTTGGATCACTGCAAGTGAAACAAACAACCAATTCTTTGTAATTGAGCGTTCTATCGATGGTGTTAACTTCCAAGAAATTGATAGAGTAGACGGTAATGGTACAACTCAAACAGCAATTGAGTATACTTATACTGATAAAGATTACCAATTAGGTGCTAACTACTACAGACTTTCTCAAGTTGATTTCGATGGCTCTACTACAGTGGCTTCTGACGTAATCGTTCTTGAAAGAGGAGGCGTAGCTTTCGTATTTGATAACATTTACCCAGTACCAACTTCTGATTTTATCAACATCACTTTAAGAGTTGAAGCAGATAATACTTTCACTTCTTATGTATATGATAACTCAGGTAGACTTGTTTTCAACGAATTCTTTAACGTTGAAGCTGGTACTAATAATATTACTATCGAAGCGGCTCACTTAAGCCCAGGTACTTACATCATCGCTATCTCTGATGGTAACGAAGTAAGCACTAAGAGATTTATCAAAAACTAAACTTGATAAATACTTTAACAAAAAAAGCCCCCTTCACAATTTTGTGAAGGGGGCTTTCTATTTTTAAAATCCTTACTTCTTCTCTATACGAGCCTGCCTAAAAGAATCATCATCCAAACACTCAATAGCTCGCTTATAAACAGAATCACTCGCATTAACTATATAATAATAAGCATCAAATCCCCAAATTTGACTGCCAATCCAAGATTTACACTGAGTCAAAAAAGCCTCTTTATGAACAAGCAAATCTCTAGACTGAATACCCAAATTATGAAGTAAACAATATTCTAAATAGGCCTCTATCAACTGCAAATTAATAGCCTCATCATCTGCCAAAATAGTATAATCACTGTATTCTCTCAATATACGATCACGATTCTTTGAAATAAATTGAGTCGCAAAATCAAAAACATAATAATTGTTAGAAAAAGCTTGAAAAGAAGAATCTATCAATAATGGATCAGGAGCCATATACAAATCAGGTACAATACCCCCTATATCAATTAACGGCCGCTTATTAAAAGCGGAAGCCCTCAATGAATCAGCTACCACTAAACCACTCGTAAAACCATTAGGGGATTGAGATAAATCCAAAACCGTCTGAACCTCATTCATCTTGTCATAAGGCTTCTGGATAAACCGACCCAAAGGAGTATAATATCGACCAATAGTCATTCGAAGCGCCGAACCATCATTAAAAGTATAAGACTGCTGAATCAAACCCTTACCAAAAGTATGCTGACCAATAATTAATGCACGACTCCAATCTTGCATCGCACCTGCAAATATCTCCGCAGCTGAAGCAGTGTATTGATCCACTAATAATACAACCTTAATATCCTCAAAATCCCCAACAAGCTTACTCGGATAATCCGTCCGATCCATCGACTTACCATCTGTATACATAATTAACTTGTCCCCTTCCAAAAAATGATCAGCTAATTCTATAGAAGCATCAACAACACCCCCGATATTCCCTCGAAAATCTAAAACCATACGAGAAAATGATAAACTTGGATCAATCGAAACTAAAGAAGACTTAAACTCCTCAACACTCTTTAAAGTAAATCGATTCATCTTTATATAAGCAGTCTCCGAATCTATCATATAAGCCGCATCAACCTCTATCAAAGGAATCATCCCACGCTTAATCAAATACTCTTTACGCTCGCCACCTACACCTAATACTGAGACCCTCACTTGAGTACCCTCATCTCCACGCAACTGACTAACAATACTATCATAACTCTGACCAATCAATGAAATGCCATCATAAGATAAAATTTTATCCCCTAATACCATCCCAGCACTACTCGCAGGACCATCTGGCACAATATATGTTACTATTGCTGTATCCTTCACAGAATAAAAATTAATACCTATACCC
>JAHDDN010000282.1 GCA_020629335.1 Chitinophagales bacterium
TAAATTTTGTTGTATTATCTTAGCAACCTGAAGTTGTTTTATTGAATCCATATATTATAGTACTATTAATTAAAACTGATCAATGCAAGCATTCTTAGGCATACTAAAATACATCAAAGCTTACCAAAAGTTCGCTTATTTGAATGCTATTTGTAATATTTTAACGGTTATTTTCTCGCTTTTCTCTATTACGATGATCGTTCCTTTCTTACAATTGCTATTTGATAAGAAGGAACTTCAGCTTGAACAACCAGCATTTACTTGGTCTGTTGATGGTCTCAAAGACTATTTCAACTACTTTTTAAGTAGTATGATAGCTGAAGATAAGACGCAAGCTTTGCTATTTGTCTGTGGCTTAGTGATTGTTTCCTTTCTACTGAGAAATCTTTTCCGATATTTAGCCGCTTACTTTATGTCGCCCATTAGAAATGGCGTCGTTAGAGATATACGTACTAACGTATATGCGAAAATCAATCGTTTGCCAGCTTCTTATTTTTCAGAAGAAAAGAAAGGCGATTTGATGGCCCGTATCACTTCCGATGTACAAGAGATTGAATGGAGCATTATGCGAACCTTAGAAATGCTGGTTCGAGAGCCGCTCAATATTATTGTATTTTTAGGAGCCATGCTCTATATCAGTCCACAGCTTACGCTTTTTGTTTTTATTACCCTGCCTATTGCTGGTTTTGTGATTGGCAAAATAGGCAAATCCTTACGTAAAACCTCTTTCTTGGCCCAAAATCAATTAGGGCAGTTGATGTCTATCATTGAAGAGACTTTAGGAGGCGTTAAGATTATCCAAGCCTTTAATGCAGAATCGAGTCAAGCCGATAAGTTTAGCCAAGCCAATGATCAGCATTATCGACTCATGACTGAGATGATCCGTCGTAAAGAAGCTTCTTCGCCTATTTCAGAGGTCTTGAGTATTGTTGCCTTGGTGTTTGTCCTCTACTTTGGCGCCCAAATGGTACTCCATGAACAAGCCTTAGAAGCCGAAATATTCATCTACTTTATGGTCATTTTCTCTCAGATCATTCCACCAGCCAAAAACTTCGCTCGTGCTTATAACAGCATCCAAAAAGGCATGGCTTCCGTAGATCGTATAGAAGAAATATTAGCCGCAGATGAGAAAATCAAAAGTCTTCCCAATGCGCTTCCCATCAAAGATTTCAGCTCCGCTATCCAATTGCAAGATGTTAATTTTGCTTATGATAAAGAACCCATCTTAGAGCAAATTAACTTAGACATCCAAAAAGGGCAAAGCATTGCTTTGGTCGGTCCTTCTGGTGCTGGAAAATCTACCTTAGTGGATCTATTACCCCGTTTTCAAGAAGTGACAGCAGGTCAAATTTTGATAGACGGCCAAGACATTCGTAAGCTTCAATTACAAGAACTGCGCTCGCTTTTTGGTATTGTCACCCAAGAACCTATCCTATTTAATGATACGATCTTCCATAATATTGCCTTTGGGCATCCCAATGCAAGTAAAGAAGCCGTCATTCAAGCTGCAAAAGTAGCGAATGCCCACGACTTTATTAGTCAATTAGAGCAAGGCTACGAAACTAATATTGGTGATAGAGGTAGTAAACTAAGCGGTGGAGAAAGGCAGCGACTCACCATTGCCAGAGCAGTGCTGAATAATCCACCCATACTGATTTTGGATGAAGCGACCTCTTCACTGGATGCTAAGTCGGAAAGACTCGTTCAAGATGCCTTAGCTCGCATCATGGAAAATCGCACAGCTATCATTATTGCACACCGCCTTTCTACCATCAAAAATGCCGATCAAATCATCGTGCTTCAAGACGGCAAAATTGTCGAACAAGGCACGCATGATAGCTTGCTTTTACAAGATCAAGTTTATAAAAAACTCACCGAGCTACAAACCTTTTCTTAATCAACTGTTTATAGCGCAAGTGTTTTTCACTTGTGCCTGCCTAAATTTACGATACTGTTTATAGCGCAAGTGTTTTTCACTTGTGCCTGCCTAAATTTACGATACTGTTTATAGCGCAAGTGTTTTTCACTTGTGCCTGTCTAAAACCAACCCGCTCCAAGTCCTCTAAAAGGCCACGGAATCGCTACTAATATCAGCACCAAAGCAATATCATAAAACCAGAAAATATTCTTAAACTTCTTAGTAGAATCCGTCATTCTCTTTGCTCGTGCATGCCCTATTGTTACCAAAATAATGGCAATCAACATCAAGGAAATATGCTCCACCGTATAAAAACGGAGCACACTATCCTTCATCGCTTCCCCTGCAAACATCACCTTCGGACTAATAAAATACAAAATAGCTCCCGTTAAGGCTTGCAAATGAATGAAGCCCATCGTCATAGCATTAATACTTTTATCGCTTTTTTCATAAGGTTTTTTACCCAGCCATTTCATCAGTGCATTCACCACTGCAATGACCAATAGCAATAAAGCAATCCAGCGCAATCCAGAGTGCGCATGTAACATTCCACTGTACATAAGCCAATATTTTAATTGATTAAATTTTGTTTGGGGCTTCCCCTTTTAAAATTTTTCATCGGCCTGTAGGGGCGCTACCTATATGTGCGCCCTCCGATGAAAAATTTTAAAAGGGTCGGGCTGTCCGCTCTTACTCAGCTACTCAGCAGCTACTACACTAAGGCATACTTGTCTGCCTTTCAGGCCAGCCTACGTCTGCCTAAGTTCCGTAAGCTACTTCATTACGCTGAGTACCGCTTCCATCCCTAAGCCAAAAAATAATGTTTAAACTGAATAAGTTTGGAACGTTTTAACCGAATAAATGATAAAAAAATAACTTCCATATTTTGCAATCAGATATCCTTTGTCATTAATTAAATATTCCAACGTTCCAACATCCAACGTTTATCGAAATTTCATTACATAATCTGCCACGGCTTCAATCTGTTTTGGTTTGAGTAATTTGCCATAAGCGATCATTGACGGATTTTTGCCACCATTAATGATGATGTTTTTTACCTCTGTGAGCGACATCGTAGATTTGGTTAAGTCTTTGGCGCCAGAGATGGCATCATTTCCCGCTTTACCATGACAAGATTCGCAAAATTGAGTATAGATTTTTTGGCCATTAGGGCCAGCAGTTTTTTTCTCACTAACTTGAGAAGTTGGTGGCTTATTCGCATCCGTTTTTTTAGGCCCGTCAGAGCAGCTTAATATCAAGAATATAAATAAGCAACTGATGGCTATGAACACTATTTTTTTCATGTAATTGTTTTAGACGTTTCCGAGTAATAAGGCTAAAGCTTGTTCGCTTTTTTCTTGCGCGATTAAGTTGGCTGCGTGGTGATGTAGTTGAGTTAATAGTGTCTCTCCCTCATATTTGCTTTTAAGGAGTTGGACGCTTTTCTCTTTTTGAGCATTTGCGATGCTTTCATCATCAGGTAAAGTGGTAAGCGCAGCCAATTGGCCTAAGTCATTTCCTGTTAGTACCTTACTTAAGCGAATAGATTCGGGGAATTGATCTACCCCAATACCCACCTGAGTAACTGGTCTGAACAGCTTATAAATTGCATCGCCAGAAGCTCGACAATAATAAGCTCTACCCATGCGACCCATCAAGTCTATTTTGTGTGGATCTATTTTGCTTTCCTCGTCTAGTATTTCCTCATTGATATGCATCCGCAATAATTCGCAAATAATTAGATTTCCAGCGCCACGAGTTTCTGCTAAAGGAATGACTTCTGTTACTCGACATTCCATATTGACAGGTGATTCCTTGACCCTGAATGGCTTAACCAAGTCAGACTCAATAGGAGTGAGGCCTGCTTTTTCAAACTCGCTAACTTCTTTAGGATAGTTTAAGCTAGTAATGGCCATTTGTTGCCAAATATCGTGAGTCACTACATTGATGACGACTTCCTTAGTAGCCAATACATTTGCTAAGGTATCCTTAGTTGTATTGTGAGCCACTGTTCTATTAGAAGAAAAAATCATGACTGGCGGATTAGAACTAAAGCAGTTAAAAAAGCTATAAGGTGCTAAGTTCGCTACTCCATCTTCGGACATTGTACTGGCAAAACAGATAGGTCTTGGAGAGACAGCACCTAATAAATATTGGTGCATATCTGCTACGGCGACCTCTTCAGGATTAATTTTAAGCATGGGTGTATGATTTTAACCTCTAATTTAGGAAAAACTTAGCATTAATTTCATTGGCTTAGGGATGGGAGTGGTATGTGGCTTTTTTAGTATTGAGTAGTGGGTATAAAGTAGTGAGTACAATTTATCTCAATACTCATTACCCAATACCTAGTACTATTCTTGCCACATAAGAGCGGACAGCCCGACCCATTTATTTTTTTGGCCAGCCATGTAGGGGCGGATCTATGTGTTCGCCCTCTGGCCAAAAAATAAATGGGGAAGCCCCTAAGGAACGTTTAAAAAATAAAAAAAGGGTATGCGACCTAAATCGCATACCCTATGTCTAAAATCCTAAATATTTACTATTTAGGGATGAAGCCTAAATAACTGTCCGTTTTGACTTTATCTTTTCGCACCGTTGGCAAAAGCTTTATTATACTTGGTATAATGCTGCTTTTACCGCCTTGCATAGCACAAAAATATTTCATCAATTTCGGACATTTATTTAAACATCATCCCTTAGTGAAAACAAAACGTACTATTTTTTGATAGCCACTTTGTGTATTAATTACACAGAAATAAATTCCATTACTTAAGCCAACTGAGTTAGGGTCTAATGTGTGTTCATATGAACCAGGCATTAGCTGATCGCTAAATAAGTTCATAATAGATTTACCATTTATGTCAATGATATTGATATCTACCACATCTGAAGTTTTTAATTCTAAATATACCCTTGAGAAATCGCTAAAAATATTAGGGTATAGATCAGCATTGAAAGATGGTTGATCTTTAAGCCGTCCTCCATTTCTACTAAGCGTTACCCAATAATAACCTTGAGTCACTTGTCCATCAGGACTTGTAACAACAACAGTATAAGTACCAGACTCCAAGCCATCAACATCTTCGCTAGTGGAAGTATAGCCATTTGGCCCTGTCCATTCATAAGTATATGGACCACCGTCTCCACCGACTACTGTTATATCAATACTTCCATCTTCACTATTGACATTAGATTCGCCAGTGATTACGAAGTCATCGATATCTAATATATCTCCATCATCACTTACAGATGGATTTCCTCCGCCATATCCACTATCGTTAGTGAAGGTTACATTATTTATACCACATCCATTAGCATCTTCTATAGAAAAGGCCCATTCTGCATTATCCGCATAGTTGATAGTGATTAATGTTTCATAATCAGGATTATCACTTTCTAAGATTGCCCAGTTTACATAGCCAGTGTGTTCCATATCAATATTATAAGGAAGTGTTCCTCCACTTAGGAATATTTGATGTGTATTATAATAGAAGGGCAATATTTGACCATTTAATCCCTCAAATATATTCTGTCCAATTTCTTCCCAAACGAGTGGTTCAGGTTCTGTAACTTCAAATTCCATTGTGATTTCACAGAAGTTAGCATCTGCTATTTCTACTTGATATATTCCAGCATTTAATCCACTAATACTTGATGACCCTGTAGCTATAACAGTTGGAGTAGGACCGCCTGTACTCCAAATGTATTCATAAGGAGCGACTCCACCTTCCACAAAAGCTTCAATACTGCCTAAGTCTCCCGTTTCTCCGCCTGGACATTGTACATTATTCACATCGGCATCTAAGTCCAATGGATCTGGTTCTGTTATTAAGACCGTTTCTACTGCAAAGCATCCAATAGGATTAGTTACAGTTACAGTGTAAACAGATGGGCTAAGATTGGTAGCTGTTGCTGTTGTTTGGCCATTACTCCAGTTATAGGAAAATGGTCCCACTCCACTAATTACATTAGCAGTCGCTTCTCCATTATTATCTCCAGCACATCTGATAGCATAACCATTATAATCACTTAATGTAACATCAATTTCTATAGGATTATAAGTGTAAGTGAATTCACAAGTAGTCATATTTCCTGCATCGTCACTGATTATAATTACTACATCGGTATCTCCAACTGGGAATATTGTTCCAGAAGGATTATTATTCATAACGATATTAGCCCCACAGTTGTCAGTGAAAGTTGGTAACTCATAAGGAGTATCTGGGCTGCAGCTTTCAATATCACCAGGGCAAGTTAATAGGGTAGGAGGAATATTGTCTTCTACCGTTACAGTTGCAACACAAGTACTAGTGTTGCCATTATTATCTGTGACAGTCAGTGTAACTGTATTAGCACCTGATTCTGTACAGTCAAAGTCTTCTTGATCTAAAGAGAGGCTTGCAATTCCACAAGCATCATTACTACCGTTATCAATATCGGCTGTAGTAATGCTCGCATTTCCAGAAGCATCTAATTGTATGGTAATATCTTGGCACACTGCTGTAGGTGGTACATTATCTTCTACTGTTACACTGGCATCACACTGGCTGGTATTTCCATTTGTATCAGTAACAATTAGTGTAACTGTTTGTGTAGTCCCAACATGGCTACAATTGAAATTAGAAAGGTCTCCTGTTTCGATAGCAATCGTAGGATTACCGCAAGCATCTCCGCTACCTCCATCAATATCTGCTGCTGTAATACTCACATTTCCTGTTGCATCTAATTGAACAGTGATGTCTTGACATATCGCTGTAGGAGGTACATTATCTTCTACGGTTACATTGGCATCACAAGAGCTGGTATTTCCATTTACATCTGTTACGATAAGTGTAACGATTTGTGTGGTACCAACATGACTACAATCGAAATTAGAAAGATCACCAGTTTCGATGGCTATTGTTGGATTACCACAAGCATCATTACTTCCGTTATCAATATCCGCTGCTGTAATACTTGCATTTCCTGTCGCATCTAACTGTATGGTGATATCTTGACAAACTGCCGTAGGTGGCACATTGTCTTCTAC
>JAHDDN010000283.1 GCA_020629335.1 Chitinophagales bacterium
TGCGTGAGGGATGGAAGCGGTATGTGGCGTCTATGATGAGACTTACGGCGCTTAGTGATGCGATGGCTGGCCCGCAGGGCAGACAAGCAGCACTTAGCAGAGTAGGAACAGCATAGCCACATAAGAGCGTACAGCCCGACCCGATTTTTTTTTGGCCAAATACATTGTAGGGGCCGACCTATGTGTCGGCCCTTTCGATATAAGTGTGTCGGCCTAATGGCCAAAAAAAATCGGGGCACGCCCAAAATATTTTTTCATTACTTTATATCTATCCGCTCCCCCAAAAACTTAGGCTGCTTGCCAAATACTAAATCTAACATCATTTTGACTCTGGCTAAGCGTTCTCTTAATTGCGTTTTTTTGCCATAAACTAAACTCACATCTTTAGCATTATAAGCGATGGCGTCTATTCCTTTTCTATTAGCAATAAATATCGCTCGCTCATTATGAAAAGGCTGCGAAATGACAGTGATCTTTTCTTGCCCAAAAATTTCTTTACATCTCACAACAGAATCCAAAGTCCTAAAGCCAGCATAATCTAAATAAATTTTATTGGCAGGAACGCCTTTGGCAATTAGGTCTTCTTTCATAAGCGTTGGTTCATCGTATTCCGTTCGGCCATTGTCTCCACTGGCCAAAATAAATTTTATCTTATTGGCGTGATAGAGTTCTGCAGCCGCATTGATTCGATATTGATAGTAGAGATTAATTCGACCATTAGCTAAAATTTTGCTAGTGCCCAAAAGTAATCCGACTTTGTTGGAGGGGATTTCTTTTACAGAAGTATAAAGTTTGGAATGCGCACTGGACTTAACCCACAAATCTGATCCAAAAATAGAGAGACCGGCTACTAGAACACTAAGGAAGGCTAACTTAAATAAGGTAATTAGGGTTTTCATAATTTAAGAAACAAATTTTATTTTTATTGAGTTCGTTAAAGTTTTATTATTTCCAACAAATCCTCATGCACCCCTCGCCAATGCTGATTCAGATTAATCGTCGCAATACGAACAGGATGACCGTCAATTAAATAATCTTCCGCTAACTCATCTTGTACTGTTGGATAAATCAAAATTCCCTCACAATTTTTATTCTGCGGATGCCCCTCTTTGTGAATAATGTTTTTTAAATAAGCATACAATTGATACAAATTATTAGAACGAATAGATGCTTTATCATAATGCACTTGTAAGGCTTTTTGATAAAACTTAGCATCTATTATAATTTTTCTATCAGGAGATTCCAAACAAATATCCGTCTGCATATTGGGTAAGCGAACGCTACTATCACTCAATGTCTCCGCATTCCAACTAATATTTTCTCTTTTAACTTTATCAAAAGGAGCGTGCTTTTTATAAAAATTGAGTAAGAAATTCTCAAACAAATAAGCCATGTTTTTATCTCGCAAAAAATCTTGAAATTCATAAGTGCCTGTTTGCTCATTCATCCGCAAATTAGCCAAAATCTGATAGCAAATTTTCAAGACAAATTGGTAGTGATAATTACTCAAATTTAATCGAACTTTACTGAAGTCTGTCAGTCGAATAGGCTTAAAAGAAATCTCATTAAATCGCTGTAAAATATACCTTAAATCCTTTTTGAGTGTTTTGGCTAAACCAAGTGTACGGATCAGTTTATAAATAGTATGCTTGATGATTTGGTTAGGAAGTGTATCGGTTTTAAATTCATCATAGGTACAAATGGCCTTCCCATTATTTAGCACATTTTGCTTGATAGAATCAGCTAAAGACAATTTCCCCTTGATCCCATCATAAACGGTGGTAATGGCCAAATAATCAGCATGTAAGCCCCTTTTTAACAAGTGATGACTACCATTAATGAGCACCCTGGTCAGGAGATTTAGCATATCCTCATAGTCATCGATGTCCACAGAAAGCGTATCTGCTTCCTCTAATTTATCCCATGCATAGCTGAGCAAATAATAAATATTTTGTACAGGGATACTCACGATTAATTACTTAATTTATTAATTTCTTGTTGCACCTTTTCAGGTTTGTCAAACCAATACTCTGCTAATAGTGGTGCAATTTCTGTATGAATAATATGTTCGTACCAATCCTCATCCACCTCATCTGGAATATTACAAAAATAACTATGACCAACCATAAAGCCCTTCCCTAAATCACTCGCCTTTTCTATAGACTCATTCAAGCTTTTCATCTTAACTATAATCTTAGCAATCAAATCGCTATCGACTTTTTTTTCTTGTAAATAAGCCTGAAATTTATCATTGAAATTAGGCAATAAATCAATAAATGCAAATCGCCTTCTCAAAGCGTAATCCACCATTGCCAAAGAACGATCTGCCGTATTCATAGTACCGATTAAATATAGATTTTCTGGGATGAAAAATTGATTTCCATC
Source organism: Chitinophagales bacterium (assembly GCA_020629335.1). Next base: position 2,386 of record JAHDDN010000283.1, read on the forward strand.
CTTGCTATAAGTCAGTGGAATCGCAAATTCTTCCCCTCTTTTATCATGCTCAATTAACATCATCAACTCTCCAAAAATCTTACTCAAATTCCCCCGATTAATCTCATCAATAATAAAGAAATATTTACGCTCAGGATCAGATTGAGCCTTCCGACAAAAACGATAAAAAATACCATTCGCTAACTCAAATTTCCCATCTTCATTAGGTCGATATCCTTGTATAAAATCCTCGTAAGCATAGGACTGATGAAACTGTATCATATCCAAACGCGCATGATCTTTTTTGCCCATCATGGCATACGCCAATCGCCTCGCCAAAAAAGTTTTACCCGTTCCAGGAGGCCCTTGCAAGATGATGTTTTTTTTATGCTCCAAAGCTCGCTTAATATTGCCCAAAGCCTTCTCATCCAAAAACACTTCTTCCAAAACTTTATCCAGATCATAAGCCTCCAAATAATCCGCATACTCTAATTTGCTTTGTCGATAGATAAAGTCATATTCATCCTTCGTCAGTCGAAATAAACTACCTTGATTATTATTGAATACTTCACAAGCATCTAAATCCTCTTTAGTACTCAAATCATTCCAAGCTAATTCATTAGGCAAAAATTCTTTCAGCTTAAATGCAAAACATTCTTGATCATTTTCATCCTTATGAATTCCCTTCGTAATTTCTAAAATGGCCTTTACTTTCTTGACTGGATGCGACTCATAACCAATCAATAAATCACCTGCTTTTAAAGCCTGCATATATTTATAAATTCGCCGCTTATTACCATTCTCATTATGAGTAGTATAAGTCTGTTCCTGCCCCACCTCAAAATTACTAATACTCCAAATAGAAGGACTCGCATTCAGCCACCAATGATTAACTTGACTCTCTTTTTTGTTTGTGTAATTAAAGTGAATATTTTCTTCTCTAAATATTTTTTTTAATTCAGGAAATAGCTCTGCATACTTAGATAAAATAAAATCCTTTTGATTCGTCCTTGAAAAAGTATCCCATCTAAATAAAGCCTTATAATTAATTTCATGTAAATAAGGGCTGAAATCTAATTTTTGATTGATAATCCAATTCACTTTTCGTTTATGAGCAAATTTTTTATCCCCTTCGTCATGATAATATTCTCCTGCCAAAATACCAATGCCTACACAAGTATTCACTCCCTTACTGACAAATAGTAAATCCCCAATAGCAGCGTCTCTAAAAGAAATAACACCAGATACAACATTAGAATTATGAGGGTTGTCAATGCCCATTTTATCACCCAAATCTTCTATCGTTTCATAAGCTTCTAAAGAACTCAACTGCTTTTCTTGATAACTAATAGCCACTATTCCATTTTTATAAAAATTTTTCCATTGAGCGGCCTTTGTGCCAAGAGCAAATTTCCAGTAATTGCGTTCTCGATAATTTTCTTGCTCCTCTTCTACTTTTGATAAGAGAGATTCATCCTCTTTTCTGTTTTTATAAATCCAACTGAAAAACTGATCGACTTCTAAAGGGATAGTTGTCTCTGTTCTTTTTCCAACTATTCTATCATAAAGAGAAATCACTTCCTTAATTTGCTTGTTAAATTCAATGAAGCGATCTCCTAATGAACTCCCTCGTTTATAAACAGTTTCTATGCCTAATAGCTCAACGGCTTTTTTATCTCGCTCATTCCAAAATACATAATCCTCAGGAAACGCATAACCCGCTAATTCAGAAACCGTAGACCATCCAAAATTCTTTAAATACATAGAATGATTCTTGTCAACGAATGCGTTTACTCTTTGAGCAATATCTTCATGTCCATGTTTCAAATACGCAAATGCTTTTCGATAATGATCTATCGGGTGGTTCGGATTGCCTAAAGCTTTATTCTTTGCAATCGCCATTGATTGAAAGGCATGTATATTATTGCCTAACTCCTGAAAGTCTTCCCAATTCGCCTCATTTAGAAACTCCAATTTGAAAAAATTTTGATAATAATGATAGCGCTCTAAAAACCAAGTATTCTCCGCATACCATTCATCCGCTATTCCTCCAAATATTTCTAATTGGTCAATCACATTTAAGTAAACTTCTTTTTCCCAAATTGTAAATCCTAATTTTTGCAATTCCTTTCGGCAATTGGTGGCACTAAAACTAATTTCCCCTAAATCCTTTTCCTGTATCATCGCCGCAGCCAAATGATAAATATATTGAGGCGGATAAATCGCCCCCTCATAAACCAAATAATATGAATGGGCACCCCGCTGTTTTGGAATCCCCTCCTCATTAGCCATATCAATCGCTCGCTCAATATCCTGATAATTAATTGTCAAAGTCGTTTCCATATTTTTAATATTCTACTTCTATCTTGAAGAATCTCTCTTTTATAGCATTACTGTCAATGATGATACATCATTATTTGGTCGTAAAGGCGTGTGCGCAGCACGAGCCAATTCATCATTCATCATTACGCATTCATCATTATGATGGGCTTCCCCTTTCTAATTTTTCATTCGACTGTAGGGGCGGTACCTATGTGTCCGCCCTCGAATGAAAAATTAGAAAGGGTCGGGCTGTCCGTTCTTATGCGGCTGTTCGGCGGCTACTTCACTAAGGCATACTTGTCTGCCCTTTCAGGGCCAGCCTGCGTCTGCCTAAGTTCCGTAAGCCCCCTCTCGACGCCACATACCACTTCCATCCCTAAGCCGATGAACTTTCACCCAATCCTCAATACCCCCAAAATAAGCAAAATTTAAAAAGATAATAAGGATGCGCTATCTTTGCTGAAAAAAAAGATGCTAGTATTAATTACAGGATGGTTAGGAGCGGCATTGCTTTTACTAGCTTTTTTCCTAAATGCAAGACAAATTATAGCAGCTGATAGTAAACCGTATTTGATTACTAATCTATCAGGATCTTTATTACTATTCTGTAATAGTTATATCATCAAGGCTTGGCCGTTTGTTGTAATTAATCTATTTTGGGCTTGTGTTTCTATCTTTGCACTTTGGAAAATATTCCAATCTAATCAATCAAGTAGTTCTCATGAATAGAGTTTTATCTATAGGCTGCTTTCTATTATTACTGACGGCTTGTTCTTCCAATAATAAGGAGGCTGCCGAACACTGCCATCAACCCAATTCGTCAAATCAAGAAGCATTTGATGAAGCCAAGACATTGGAACGTATTATTGCTTTGGAAGCAGATTCACTTAAAGCAAGCGATTTTACTGGGATGATCAATATAAAAGGGGGAACCTTGAGTATGGGGGGAGATACTCCACAAGCAAAACCTGATGAATTACCCAAGTTTTTAGTAGAAGTACCCTCTTTTTGGATGGATCAAACGGAAGTAACCAATGCTCAATTTAAGGAGTTTGTTGAAGCAACTAACTATATTACTACAGCAGAATTAGCCATAGATTTGCCCACGGATGGCGGTAATCAATTAGAACGTATTCCTCCTTCTTCAGCAGTATTTAAATCTCCTGCTAAGGGAACAGCCATTGATTATAATTATGCCGATTGGTGGGAGATGATCGAAGGAGCGAATTGGAAGCATCCGCAAGGTCCTGAGAGCAGTATTGACGACATTTTAGATCACCCTGTTGTACACATCTCTTGGTATGATGCGATGGCTTATGCTCGTTGGAGTGGAAAACGCTTACCGACAGAAGCAGAATGGGAATATGCTGCCCGAGGACAATTAATAGATCAACCATATCCTTGGGGAGAAGAACATATAGATGAAGGAGCTCCCAAAGCCAATTATTGGCAGGGAACATTTCCTTTTAGCAATGAGGCAAAAGATGGCTATATAAAAACAGCTCCTGTTGGAAAGTTTTTACCTAACTCTTATGGCTTATTTGATATGTCTGCTAATGTTTGGGAATGGTGTCTGGATACTTATCATCCTGTGCTAAAGCATTCTATAAAACAAAGTGAAGACGTAAAATCAGCCAATTATTTAAATTATTTACTCCAAGCTCCTAATTTATTTCCAAGAGTAATAAGAGGTGGATCATTTTTATGTAATGATAGTTACTGCTCAGGTTATCGTGTTTCTGCTCGTATGCGTACAAGTCCTGATACAGGTCTGGAGCATACAGGCTTTCGTTGTGTAAGGAGTACTAAATAGATATTTAATACTTATTCACTACTCATTTCTAATACTGGATTCTTTTCTATTTCTTCAAAAATTCTATCTTCTAACATATTAGTAGGTATAGAAAGTAGGTCTAAGAAATCTGTTGGAACTTCTTGATTGTCAGACTTAATGCTCTCTTTGTAATAGATATAAATCACATCCAATTTCTCCGTAACCGATAATGAACGATTATTTAAGACTTGAATAAAAAAATGGTAAGAATCTAAGTGGCCAGAATTATTTGGCTTACTTGAAAACGGCATATATTAGGTTTAATAGGTTTGATTAATTATTTCTTACCTATCAAAGGGCGAAAATGGTGCCATACTTAAAAAAACAAACTAATGAACTCATTTAAAGTTTTATGATGAAGCTGAAAATGAAATAATTTTTAGTATTTCAAGGCATTTTTGAGGTGCATAG
>JAHDDN010000284.1 GCA_020629335.1 Chitinophagales bacterium
ATGCTTACTTCTGGTTCTAATCTAATTCGAAATTTGCTATAGACGTCTCCGATTATTTGTTGAGCAAATCGGTATAGCTCTTTGCCAGTCGCATGGCCGTGATTAACTAATACGAGAGCGTGTTTTTCATAGGTACCTGCATCTCCTATGCGCTTGCCTTTCCAGCCACATCGTTCGATTAGCCAGCCTGAAGGAATTTTGGTGTATTCTTCATCTACAGGATAATTGGGCATATTGGGATGTTCTTTTTGTATTCGTTCAAACAGAACATTATGCACAATGGCGTTTTTAAAGAAGCTTCCGCAATTGCCTAAGACTTTGGGATCGGGCAGCTTAGATTGACGGATTTCACATATTACTTTGCTGATATTTTGGATACTTAATTCTTCGATATTTTGAGCCTCTAATTGTCGTTGGATGGCTCCATAGGAAGTATTGAATACTGGTTTTTTATTGAGTCGGAGTGTTACGGCAATAATGAAATATTGTCCTTTCAATTCTTTTTTGAAAATGCTGGATCGGTAATTAAATTGGCAATCTTCTTTTGAGAATTCTCTTATTTTGCCTGTCTCAATATTCATAGCTATTAGGCTTTGGAAAACGTCTTTTAGCTCGACGCCATAGGCTCCAATATTTTGGATAGGCGCGGCTCCTACTGAGCCTGGAATAAGGGACAAATTTTCGATTCCCGCTAAATTATGTTGGAGGCAAAATTTCACTAAATCGTGCCATTCTTCTCCTCCATAAGCTTCTACCCATACATATTCGTCTGTTTCAGCTACTTGTTGGATGCCCTTGAAAGTGTTTCTAATAACGAGTCCTTCGTAGTCTTGTTTAAAGAGCATATTACTTCCGCCTCCGATGATAACTTTGGGAATAGCTTTATAGTCAGGTGATAAAAAAAGGGATTTGAGTGCTAAAATATTTTTAGCTTCATAAAAATAACGAGCATTGACGTCTACGCCAAAAGTGTGATAGTTTTTTAGAGAATGATCCTTGAGTACTTTTTCCATGCTGCTAAATTAGTAAAAAAGTGAGGCCCATTCCAAGAATCATTGTAAAGGCCAATAAAATTACATAGATGAAGAATAACAGCATTAGATTGAAAAAAGCTCTGAAGTAGGATTGTTTGTACACTACTTTAATGGATTGTAATGGATATAAGAAAAACAAAAGAACAATGATAATTAACGGAATAACTTTTTGAAAGCATAGTAAACCCAAACAAATGAGTGATATGATACCAAAAAAGAAGGAGTGTAGATGTAGGGAGTGTACTAGGTGCTCAACATAATAATGTCGTTTTCTCCAAAATAATATCTTGAGAATAAAAGCGACGAAAGGCATCATTAGAAAGAGTGCAACTGGAAATCGTTTGTAAAAGGCGGCGGAAAAATCTCGTCCTTTTCCTCTTACCATCATGATGTCCAATTTGACATACTGTTTAAAGAAGTATCTATTATACCATTCTTTGATTTCTAAGGAATCTGCCATTTGATCTAAGCGTCTTTCTTTTATCGCTGCTTCTATGGCAGTTCTTTTTATGGGGCGTTCATGAAGTGGTTTGGCTAAAGTAGGCAAATAAATCATTTCTGGTTGTTGAGCCTTGATAAGGGAATCTGGGACTATTTCTTCTATTTCTTCTATACCAGTATCATCTGCTACTTCTTGCATCGTTTTTTGGACATCTCTATCTGAATTAAAGTCAAATATTTGGGTGTAATTATCTGGTAATGCAGTGATTAGAAGGAAGCAGATGGCACTGAGCGTAATGTATAACCTGACAGGAGTAATGAATCGAATTCGTTTGCCATTATTATAGAATTTGGTCAACACACCTGGCTGCGTGACTAATAAATAGAAAGTTCGAAGTACTTTAGATTCAAGCGAGAATAAATTATCTAAGGCATCTTTAAATATAAAGCCTAAAGATATTCTTGGATTGGCATTTTTTTGACCACATTCAGGGCAATAATTATCCTTATCACCCTTTTTAAAGTGGTAATTGCAATTGAGGCAATGGGCGGATTTGATTTGTTTTTTAGCCAACTTAAATTTTATTTATTCCCTTGCTAAATTAAGAAAAAAGTAAGGAATAAGGATATAAAAAAGGTAAATAGGAACAATAATAAATCAAAAACAAATAGTATTATCAGGTTGAAGAATGCTCTTACATAAGATAACTTATAAACTACTTTGAGGGATTGCCAAGTATAGAGTAGGTAAATTACTATCAGCAATAATACTCCCAAGCCTATTTTAGAGATAATAATAACGATATCATTTAAAGCATTTATCCCAAAAAAGAAGGAGTGTAAGTGTAATGAATGGACTAAATGTTCTACATAATACCCTTTACGCCAAAACAGTATTTTTAGAAAAAAAGCCACAAAAGGCATCATGAATAATATGCATAGTGGTAAATATTTTAAAAAGGTATTGGAAATACTAGTTCTTCCTTCGACACTTCTGATATGATATCTGAACTTACAAAACTGTACAAATAGTCGTTGCTTGGGATAGGTTGGAATTTGTAAAGAGTCAGCAAGCTCATATAGTCTTCCTTCTTTCACTGCAGCATCAACAATGGAACTTTTGACCTTATTATCCTTAATATTTGTCAAGAAGTTGGGCAAGCTTACCATTTTGTTTTCATTACTGACTTTAGTGGTATCCTGATCATTAATGATATTTACTACATCATCCAATCGTTCACCAATATCATTATACGCCTTTTCCTCCTCTTCTTCAGTTCCTTTGGCCTCATCAGCATTAAAAAGGGTGCTATAATCTTCAGGTAATAGGCTAAGTGTTAAGAAACTCAAGGCACTTAATACGATGAATAGTCTAATGGGTGTAATGAATCGAACTCGTTTACCATTATTAAAGAACTTAGTTAATACACCAGGTTGAGTAAATAAGTAAAAGATTGTTTGAAGTACCTTTGACTCCAAAGAGAAAAAATTAGCTAAGGCATCTTTGAAAAGAAAGCTTAAAGATCGCCGATTATCTATATTTTTTTGGCCGCACTTTGGACAATAGCCTGTTTCTTTATCATTATGAAAGTGATAATTACAATTGAGACAATGATCCGTTTTTTTAGGGTTTTTAGGCACTTTATCAGTTGTTTATTCGGCTTAGGGCTGCTTTAGCTTGCTGATCTATACTGTTTTTAAACTCTGTATTATTCATATTCATACACTTCTTATAGTAAGAAATAGCCATGTCTAAATTAGGCATTTTTTCATAAATATAGGCTAATTGCAGTGCAGATTTTGCCGCAAAATAGGAAGTATCTTGCTCTCCTTTTTCAATCGTTTGTTCAAAATAGCTGATAGCCAATTCATTATTACCCAAGCCCTCCCCTATTCGTCCCATGCGATATAGGAATTCTAATTGCTCGTCAGCATAATTAAAATCATTAAGTGTTTTATCTTTTAATACAGCATAAGCTCTTTCATAATAACCTCCATCATATAGTAATCTGGCTTTTAACAAATCAACATTAGGCAATTCGCCTGATTCTGCCGCTTTCTGTGCCACTTTATCAGCATCTAAAAACAATCTCCCTTCAGACAAACAGGCATCCATACATTGATGATAGGCCCCAACATCACCTTTCAAAAGCTTACTCCATGCTAGGCGCTGATAAGCTTCTTTCACATAATTATGTCCATTAAATTGATCTAAAAAACGCTCAATATAAACCCCTGCATCCTCATCTAATCGATTTAATTTAGTTAAGCCCTGCATATAATCTAAAAAATAAAAAGGAGTATAGACTTCATCTTGAGGACGATTTTCTAATACTTGAATAGCGATATCATTATGCCCACATCGCTTGGCAATATCTGATACAACAAAAGTATTCAACAAGCTGTAATCAGTAGGTATAGATTGAGCTATTTCCCAAGCAAACTCTGCTTGATTATTTAGGTAGATTAAGAAGAAGGTATAAATCATAATACTCTCTTCATAAAGCAAATACTCATTTTCAACTGAAAAATCTAAATAACTTTCCAACTCAGCCATACCTTCAGGTACACTGCCATATAAGCCTAATAAAGAAGCAGCCCATTTATAATTATCTGGTATAGTACCAACCAATGCATGAATAAAGCCTAAACTTTTTTTATTCGGTTGAAAATCAGGATATAAGCGTTCGTTTTCTTCCAGCAACTTAAAAGCCCTTCTAATTTCTCTTACTGCTTTAAGGTATTGTTCAAATTTAATTCGAGCAAGAGCGACATGCATATTCACCTCTGCTTGACAAAAACGCTTATAAGGATCTTCTTCGCCTTCTTCAAGTGCTGCTAATCGATCCGTTTTTTGTATGATCATCTCATTTAAAAGAGCCTCGCTTTCACTCGTATATACTTCTAAAAAATCGGCATAACTATATATTAAAATGGGAATCAAATTTTCCGAATATTCAATCGCTTCTTGGGCCATTAGCTGTCTACCCGATTCTAAACGCATAGATAGCACCTCTTTATAGCCCTCTTTACAAGTACTGTTAAAATCAAAGCTTTGAGCTTTTAAACTAGTACCAAAACAAAGCAAAGCTATGATTACTAAAGTGTCTCTTATATGGGTTTTTCTGATCATTTTTATATTTAGATGCTAAAAAGTTAAGAAATGATTAGCAAAAAAAAAAGACATCTGAGATAAATTACCCAGATGTCTTTATTCTTTTATCGCAACTGTTCAGCATTCATCCTAAACAATTACCTTTTATTATAAAAAGTTGAATTAATCAATATCAACTCTCTTCGTTTCTATGTCTGGATCAACCAACACACGTCCACAGTGCTCACAAACAATAATTTTCTTGCGTTGTTTGATTTCCAACTGACGTTGTGGCGGAATCTTTCCGTAACATCCTCCACAAGAGTCTCTTTCGAAATAAACAACCCCTAAACCATTTCGGTAAGTACGACGAATACGCTCATAAGCATCTATCAAACGCTTCTCGATGTCTTTCCCCGCTTTTTCTCTTTTTTTCAAGAGCGAAGTTTCTTGCTTCTCAGTTTCGGCCGTAATTTTTTCTAATTCTCTTCTCTTAAGCTCCAACTCCTTTTCCTTCGCCTTCATCTTATCTTGAGACTCTGCTAAGTACTCATTAAAGCTCTTAATTTCTTTCTCAGCATCCCGAGTTTTCTTTTTAGCTAAATCACGCTCTAAAGACTGCATTTCAATCTCCTTCGTCAATGCATCATATTCTCGATTGTTTTTCACGTTCATTTGCTGCTTCTGATACTTCTCGATCAACTCATCAGACTCCTTTCCTCTTAGTTGATTATCAGCAATACGCTTATTGAGTTCTGCTACATTTTTCTCCAGATTTTCAATACGCATACGTAAGCCTTCCATCTCATCTTCCAAATCAGAAACCTCAATTGGAAGCTCTCCTCTCAACCTTCTAATTTCATCAACCTCAGAATCCATTTTCTGCAAACTGAAAAGGGCTTGTAGTTTTTCCTCTACGGTAAGATCTTTATTTACTGCCATCTAATAATAATATTTTACTGGATTTGTATTAATTTCTGTCAAAAACACCACAAATTTACTAAATTTTTTCCGTATTAGCTCACTTAATAATTCAATGGTGTACTGTTCACTCTCATAATGGCCTATATCTGCAATGACAATACGGCCATCTGCATCAAAAAACTGATGATATTTATAGTCAGCAGTAATAAAAATATCGGCCCCTTGCCCTATTGCTTGACGCAATAAAAAACTCCCTGCTCCACCACAAACAGCCACTTTTTTTACCTCTTTTTGATGAAAACTGGTATGTCTTATAACATCAACTCCCATTCGATCCTTCAACATGTATAAGAAATCACCCATAGCTATTGGCTCTTTTAACTCTCCAATCATTCCAGAGCCTACCTTATTATAAACATTATCCAAACTAATCACATCATAAGCAACTTCTTCATAAGGATGTGCTTCATTTAAAGCCGCAATCACCTTGGATTGCAAATAAGCAGGAAAAATCGTTTCTATTTTGACTTCTTCCTCCTGATGTTGCTTACCCACTTCCCCTACATAAGGATCCGTATTCTCGCCAGCTTTAAAAGTACCAATGCCTCTTACATTATAACTACACTCATCATAATCTCCTATTTGACCAGCACCAGCCGAAAAAATAGCCGCTCGCACCGCTTCCGATTGATCAGAAGGACAAAATGTATATAGCTTTTTCAACAAATTAGCCTTAGGAGCCAAAATTTGAGTATCCTCCAAGCCCAAACGATCACAAATACGCTTATTAACACCTAAATGAACATTATCCAAATTCGTATGTATTGCATAAATCGCTATATCCGCCTTAATTGCTTTAATTACAGTACGCTCCACATAATTCCGCCCATTGAATTTTTTAAGGCCTCCAAACACAATAGGATGATGAGCAACCACCAAATTACAACCCTTCTCTATAGCCTCATCAATAATAGATTCTATAGAATCTAAACAAACCAAAACCCCTGTACATTCTGCATTAGGATCACCTACTATCAAACCCGCATTATCATAACTCTCCTGATAACTTAAAGGAGCAATACTTTCAAGGTAACTAGTTATATTTTTTATTTTCATACACTGATAATTTAAATAGTTAGGGCGTGCCCTCGCCTCGCATTCCGAAATCATTCCCCTCTTCACCAATTCAATCAACAAATCAAAAATCAATCAATCAACAAGTGGCTCGGTCGGGCTGTCCGCTATTATATGGCTATGTGCTTCCTATTACGCTAAGCCCTGTTTGTCTCTTTATGGAGCCTGCACATGGCTAAGCTCCATAAGTCAGCACATGGCCGCCATATACCGCTTCCATCCCTCACGCAAAAAAATTATTTAATTCCAAAACAAATGTAGTGAAAACAAACAA
>JAHDDN010000285.1 GCA_020629335.1 Chitinophagales bacterium
TATTTAGAATGGGTTTAGGCTTTATATTATTGGTGGATTTATTTAATAGAGCTAGAGATTTGACGGCCCATTATACAGATGCTGGTCTACTGCCTCGTGTGGCTTTATTTGATACTGTTTGGAAAGACTGGTATTTTTCATTACACTTATTGAGTGGAGAAGCCTTTTTTCAGATAATATTATTTATACTGGCTGCTTTAGCAGCATTTGCTTTACTAGTAGGCTATAAAACTCGATTAGCGACAATAGTATCTTGGGTATTATTAGTATCCTTACATGCTCGAAATCCTATTGTTTTGAATAGTGGAGATACGCTTTTAAGGCTTCACCTATTTATCAGTATGTTCTTGCCATTAGGGGCCATGTGGTCAGTTGATAAAAGGCTTAATCCAGCAGAGAAGGATACCATAAGCCCTAAGCAGTTTTTGTCTATGGCCACTTTTGCATTAATTGTACAAGTGATGATTATCTATCCGATCTCCGCCTTTGAGAAAACGGGCCAAAGTTGGATAGATGGAACAGCTGTCTACTTAACACTGAATATAGATCAACATGCGACTAGCTTTGGTAAGCTCTTTTTAAACTTGCCCATGAGTGTGTTGAAAATGATGACACACATTACCTTCTATATCGAAAAATTTGCTTGGATAGTACTGTTTATTCCCTTCAGAAATCACCTCTTTAGATTTGTTGCCTTTGCGGCTTATGCAGGTATGCATTTCGGATTTGGACTAACACTCAAGTTGGGAATCTTTACTTGGGTGGCGATCATTGGTTGGTTAGCTTTGCTTCCACCACAGTTTTGGGACGGATTCATTGCTAAACTTGCCCCTAAACAGTGGCTGGCTAGTATGGGAGAAAAGCTCAATGGAGTGATACAAGGATTAGTTAACAGAGATTATCTGTATAAGCGCAAACAAAATAATAAACTAGGAGTCTTTGGTAATGTAGTGATAGGCTTTTTCATCACAATCATTATCATGTGGAATCTATCTTCTATTAATTTATTCAAATTTCCCTCTTCTTTAGAGCCTTTTATGCGTTATCCAAGGTTGGCACAAGGCTGGGCTATGTTTTCGCCTGATCCGTTTAAGGATGATGGTTGGTATGTCATCAGCGGCCAATTAGCGAATCAGACCGAATATGACATCTATAATGATCAACCACTAAGTTTCGAGCTGCCTGATAATATTTCTCAAACGTTTGACGGACAGCGTTGGAGACGGTATATGCGTAATCTATGGCGCAAAAAGTATAAAGAGCATCGCAAATACTACAGTCGTTATTTATGTTCTTCCTGGAATGAAGAGCATAAAGGCACGCCTAAAGAATTAGAAACCCTACAGATTTTTTATATGGTAGAGCGTACTCAGCCCAATTTTGAACCGCCTATCATCGAGAAGAAAAACATCTGGAATCATTGGTGTTCTCCTAAGTTTAAAGATAGATTCTCTAAGAAAGAAAACAAGACAGAAGAAAAGAACAAGGACAAGTCTCCAACTATCTTAACGCCAAAAGACTAAGGTGTCAATATTTAAAGCAGTCGTTAGTTTTGACATCAAACGCTTAAATTTACTTTTATAGTTAACTCGCTCCCAACTTACTTTGGGCGCTTCCTTAGTATCAGCAATGAATTCATCTTGATAAAGGATCGAACGCTTATTAGATTTGAAATTCGTTAATTGACCTGTTTTTATAGGTCCACAATTGGCTGTATCATGAATGTTAAAAGGGCTAGAAGGTAATGCTGTATCATACCGATAAAGCTCATATCGCTCAATCAATGAAATTAATATCTGTGTATACTTTGGATTGGTGGCATAACCAGCCTTCTTTAAGCCTCTTGCCCAAGACTTATAATCATAAACACTATAGTCAAATAAGGCATCATAAAAACCTAAGCGATGATATTTTAAGAAAGTAGAATGATCCCTAAACGATTGCTCAGGGCTTTTGTAAGATCGGAAGCACTCATCAGGTGCATCATCCGTATAGCGATAAGAAGGCCCAGTCCAATGGCGCTTACACTTAATTCCAAAGTGATTATTAGCATTCGTAGCCAACTCACTACTACCATAAGCTGATTCTAATAAAGCTTGTCCTAATTTAATACTGGCAGGAATACCATAGGTGTGCATATCCTCTATAGCAATATGCTTATACTGATCAATATATTTCTCTACTTTTTGACGTACAGATCCAGCTTCTAATTGAAAGGGGTATACTGAAATTAACGCCAATAAAACTAATATGCGATTCATATTTAAGTTATTGGTATGAAGTAAATAGTCGTGCTTAATATGCTTGGTGGTTGGGGTAAGTAAGAGCACGAAAATATCATGCCACTTATACAAATACATGTAAATGTACAGCAATGTTATGAGGATACAAAATCAGGCTTGTATTCTAGCAACTTACTAATACTAATCGCTCAACTTTCGTGCCATCATAATGCCATCACCTATAGGAAGTAAAACATTTTCTAATCTAGTATCTAATAGCGTCATTTTATTAAATTTATCTAATGCCTGAGCATCCCAATCCTTAGCTGAAGGTGCTACTACCTTTCCACTCCAAAGGACATTATCAGCTAATAAGTAGCCTCCAATAGACAGCTTTTTCACTGCCAAATCTAAATAACTAGGATAATTGCGCTTATCCGCATCCATAAAAATCAAGTCAAATGGCCCCTCCAAATCAGGGATAATTTCTAAAGCATTACCGATATGAATCTGAATTTGATCTTGTACCCCTGCTTTCTCAAAATATCGCATCTGAATATCCTTCAGTTCTTCATCCACCTCAATCGTATGTAGCATACCACCTTCCGCTAATCCAGCAGCCATACAAATAGCCGAATAACCAGTAAAGGTCCCAATCTCTAATATTTTTTTAGGCCGACACATCATACTAATCATCTTCAAAAAAGTCCCCTGCAATTGGCCCGAAATCATCTGTGGCATGAGCGTTTTCAAATTCGTTTCTCGTTCCAACTCACTCAAAGCCGTTGAATGTGTCGTTGTATGTCGCTCCGAGTATTCCCACAATTCCTTATCAATTATATACATTTATTCTTTATTTGGGGCTTCCCCCATTATTTTTTGGCCATTGGTAATATGGACTGTTTAGTCCATTGGGCGGACACATAGGTCCGCCCCTACAAATGATGGCCAAAAAATAATGGGGTCGGGCTGTCCGCTATTATGTGGCTATGATCTTCCTATTACGCTAAGTGCTGCTTGTCTGCTAAAGCCAGCCATCGCATCACTAAGCTCCATAAGTCAGATCATGGCCGCCACATACCGCTCCCATCCCTAAGCCGTTAATATCTTATTTCATCTATACCAATGGCACTTAAATTGGCTCGATATCTATTATAATCAGCTACGGTAGTATAACCATCCATATTGACATCCGTATCTACATATTGAATAATAGTAGAGGTCAAACTCAAATAATGATTAAAATCATTGACACTCATAATGCCTTCTCCATTAAAATCACCAGCTATCATAGCATAATTGCCATCACCCATTGAAATTAACTGAGTACTACCGCCCTGCACATTAGCTACTTGACTAAATTCATATGTCATATTGACTGTAGCTCCCGTATTACTGCTGCTCATCAAGTCTAAGTGATTACGATGTCTGATCACGAAACGATAAGGAGCACCATCTGTTAGGTCATAAAAGCGAACTCCCGCAGAGAAATCTGAAGGATTCACTATACTACCATCTGCTAATAATAAAGCAGCTTTACGCTCAATAACTAGGTCAGGATCAGTTCCGTCTCTCGCCTCTACTAATACCCAATCTACCACAGTAGTTGGGAAGGCCGCTGTATTGCTCACCGCTTCTGACCCAGCATAATTCCAAGGAGCCGTATTATAAGGCTGTGCTAATGGTAAAAGGTTTTGATCGTATAAGTCTTGATGCATACTGCCACTACCATCATAAGCGCCCTCCAAGAAAGCTGTTAAGTTAAGCGTATGATAAGGTGAATTATCAATCAAGTGAACTAAAGTTCGCCCATTGCCATTTGGTTCGAAGGCAAAGTTACTAATCTCTCCATCAATATCAACTGTTAAGGTATCATGGGTTGAGTTCCAAGTCGTAATTGGGAGGGGGCTGCCATCTTCATAAGGGTACATCATGACCTTAAAGTCAGGTGCCACACTATTACTCTCCACCACTAAACGATAGCGATCAAAGTTAGGATTAGGCGAATAAGTATTGCCATTGAATATATCCACATATTGTAGCAATTCGGTATAGCCAGGAGGAGTAGAGCCAGTATATCCTTCATTATTCAGTACTCGCACTAATAAGCGACGATTGCCCGTGCTGCTAGGTTCTTCCAATATAATATCACAACGGTAATCGCTATCGACTAAATTTACATCTGTGCTAGCAATAGTCAAGTCATTAGCAATTTGTGCGACCCACTTATAATTCTGAACATTATTATCTTTTTGTACATCATCTACTACCAAAATGAAAGGATTCGTTCCTTTGAACATCGAGACATTTCTGTAGACTCTTTCCATCATATTATAAGGGCGCTTAATGATGCGCTCATACTTATCACCATCTGTCCAATGCGCATAATCATAGAAAGGGATATTATAATGAGGTTCTGCGCCTGGCTGGTATAAGAAGTCATTCCAAGTTTCGGTGACTTCTTCCCAATTATTGGTGCCTAACCAAGAGTGATCATTGGCAGCAGTCTTTTTTTGCCAATGCCATTCCCAAGAGTAGGCATGAGTAGCATCCCCAGCCACCTGTGCAAAATTACTCGATGGTTGCCAATCCAATATGGTTCCTGGTTGACGGGCTTTATCTCCTTCTAAATCGGTAATTGGGACTCCCATATCATTTACTAATATACAGGAGTGATAGTAAGTGGGTTGGAATTGGCTTCCACCGTAGGTTTTACGTACCCACATTCTATTTAGCCCGCTAAGTGTGAAGTCATTTCTATCGCCATGTGTATGACCGCCCATATTTTGTCGACAGTGAAATTGAGTGGAAAGAGCGTCTTGTGTGAATCCGCTTCGCATGACTGCTAAGCCTCTTACTGGAGCCAAGTAATCTGGATTGCCATTAAATGTCGCTTCATTTTCCGTTTCCCAATTTCCTCCATTATAATCAGAGGCAAAAACGGCCAGAGGAATTAGGAAGTTATAATAGCTATTATCTGGTCTTACTTGCTGGTAGAGGTAGCCAGATCCATTGAGATTATAAGCTTGTTCGATAAAGTTACGCCATACGAAGTCAATGGCATTATTATTTGGAAAGACCCATTTGAGTCCTGCTGCATCTAAAGAGTTGAATTTGTAGCCGCCTGTTTCTGCATCGTATCCGCTACCGCCCCATACGTCGTAGCTATTAAATGCGTGACCATAAGGCTGCATAATAGCGGGCAAGAATTGCTCTCCATAAGCTTTTACATTAGGGTGTCCTAAGAGGCTATAGCCACGTTTGGCACAAGCGATAAGTGTTGTTACGTATTGGTAATTTTTGCCCAATCCTTCATAGCCAGAGCCCGACTCGTGCCAGCCATAAGTAATGAAGTTGTGTAAGGCCCGCATCCATGTATCAGTTAAGCCAGCTTGATAACCTGTTTCTCCTTCTATGGCTAAGTTGGTCATGATTTCGAAAGAGTTTAAGGTGGCCCAATTACTGGTGGTGGCATAGGCTTGAGTTTCTGCCCCATATAATTGAGTGGCATCTGATGGAGTAACTTGGGCAAGTCCAGCTCTTACGGCATCTCTTTGCGCAGTCGTCATTACGTTATAATTGAGATCATAGCAAAGGGCCATACTTGGGCCTCCAAATAATCTAAAACTAGAAGAGTTGACACTGGCATCGCCAACTATTAGACTCGCCCAGAAGGCCATAGCAGTTGCAAGGTCTTGTGCTCTATCGTCATAGTTCATTCCAGTGTCGCTATCGTATCCGCCTTGATTCATTAGGCATTCAAATGCTTCGAATGCCATGATAGTAGCGGTTTCCATTTGTATTTTTTCAGTTACGCCATTCCAGACGGTTGGATCTTCATTGACTAGTTTGGTGTAGTAGGGGCTACGATCCCAGTAGCCGCCATTGTCTATGTATTTGTTGCCATCTGCATCATTGCCATAACTGGCCCAATGATTATAGGTACCATTAGATCCGTAGCCTAGGTGTAATAAGGTGGTGTGTGCATGTATCAATGCTGCGATAGATTGTCCACTGCTGGTGTTGGTTAATCGGTTTTGTATATCTGGAATATCTTCAGGGTTGAAGAAGATTCTGGGATGTACTCCAGGAGCTGGCGCATGAGAAATATCACGTGCCCCTGTAAAGTTGTGGAATACTGTCTGAGATCCTAAACCACTTCCGTCTGAATTATCGTAATTAGCCCATCCGTAGGTAAAGCCACCAGCTTGAGTACTGATAGGGCTTGCGCTTTCGCTTGTAGAGTAAAGGGTGCTATTTTGATTAGTGGATAGATCTCTTGCTTTGACTCTATAAGTGTAGCTATTGCCTTCCGTAAGGCCAGTATCTTCATAGATGGGGGAGCTTTGCCATCCACTACTATTGCAACTGCCGCTCAGGCATTCAAAGTAGTATTCGACTCCGCTTGGGTCTGTGGCTGTTTGGGCGACCATTCGGATAGCGGTACCGCCTGCTGCTGTAGGAGGCAGTTGCCAAACGGCTGGACTTGGAGAAGGTGGAGTGGTGTCTTGAGCAAAAATAATTAATGTAGCCATTGAAAATATGACTAGAATGCAGAAGGTTTTGAGTAGGTGCATTACATTGATTTTTTGTTGATATTTGTTGGTGTTGATTTAGTTACAAGATAACAAAAAAGCAAGAAAGTAGTTTTAAAAGTACCTATTTAGCTTAG
>JAHDDN010000006.1 GCA_020629335.1 Chitinophagales bacterium
AAGTATGAATATGACAATGGGAAAATATATTCCCTTGCAGGAGGTTCGTATAATCATAGTGTGATTTGTGCCAATATCTTTGGAGAAATATGGTCAAGTTTACAATCAAAGGAAGGTAAGTGTATTGCTTTTACCAGTGAAATGAAAGTACATATTGCAAGAGCGAACTCTTATGTTTATCCTGACGCAATGGTGGTTTGTGGGGAAGTGGAATTATCTAAAGAGGATAAAAATGCTGTTGCCAATCCGAAATTGATAGTGGAGGTGCTTTCGGATTCTTCCTCTAATTATGATAGGGGAGCCAAATTCCACAAATATGCAAAGCTGAAAAGTTTATCTGAGTATTTGCTAATAGAACAAAATGAAGCGGCTGTAGAATTATATAGTCGAGTTAATGACTTATGGAAAATCACGAGAGTTGAAGGATTAGGATCAAGGGTTCAGTTAGAATCAATCGACATTGAAGTTGAATTGAGTAGGATTTATAAAGAAGTAAATTTGTAGTATATAATCTTCTTACCCACCAATAGAAATAGAAGAATCTTATGGATAGTGAAAAAATCAATCGAGAGAATAAAAATATTTGGGATTCTAATGCGAACAGTTGGGATGATTATATGGGAGAGGCGGGAAATGATTGGCATCAATTATTAATCGCCCCTAATGTCGAGCGCTTATTAAATTTAAAGCGTGATGATCGACTGTTAGATATTGGTTGTGGAAATGGCTTGTTTGCAAGGAGAATGGCTAAAAAAGGGATTAAAGTTATTGCTTTTGATTTTTCTGAAGTAAATATTGAAAATGCCCAGAAGTACGATTGCACTAATATTGAGTATTTGACATTGGATGCAACCATTGAAAGTGATTTGTTAAAACTGAAAAACGTAAAATACGATGGCTTAGTTTCCAATATGGTTTTGATGGATATGCCCGATATTGAATTATTATTTTCTTATCTCAAAGATTTTTTAACAGACAATGGAAGCTTTGTTTTTTCTATTCCACATCCTTGTTTTAATTCTGAATATGCAGAAAAGAAAGAAGATGGAAGTATATCTATTAAGGGATATGGCAATATAAGTATGACAAAAGGAAAGGCCATTCCAACACAGCAAGTGTTACAATTTAATTTTCATCGTCCGATTAGTTATTATATTAATTTAGGTATTAAAAATGGGCTTACTATAACTGGATTTATAGAACCAACTTTTGAGACGGATGATACCACGAAAGTATTTTCAAAAATACCGCCTGTGTTAATCATTAGAATGGCAAGTACTTAGTTGTTGAATTGGCTTAGCCCTTGCATAGCTTAAACATTTAGCCTATCTTTCAGAAAAAATTAAATCTAATATAAATGAAAGTAACAGCTGAGAAAAACGAACAAGTGGCAAAAATGACATTTGCTTCTGTATATCCTCATTACGTGACTAAAGTGGAAAAGAAAGGTAGAACCAAAGAGGAATTGCACCAAGTAATAGAATGGTTAACAGGTTTTGATGAGGATAAATTGCAAGTGCTTATTGAAGAGAAGGCAACATTTGAAAGCTTTTTTCAAAAAGCAAAATTACATCCCAATGTGCATCTTATTAAAGGAGTGATTTGTGGTTATAGAATTGAAGAAATTGCGGATGAATTTGAAGTGTATAAAAAGATAAGATACTTGGATAAGCTAGTTGACGAATTGGCTAAAGGTCGTAAAATGGAGAAAATTCTAAGGAAAGAAAAATAAAACTCTAAATTGGAAGGTGATAAAATTAGCTGTGAAAACAGGCTAAGTATTGGAAGTGAATTTGAGCATTTTGAATGTTTGATGTTGGAGAACCCTTCCTTAGCAACCCAAATAGATAATTAATGGATAAGTCAGAGATAAAAAAAGACCCAGCGTTTTTAGAATATGTTTATCAGCTAAATGAGGGGACTGAACTCACAGAAGCTCTTAAGCTTAGCTTAAAAGAAATCAATGACATTGATATCGCTCAGTTAAAAAGCGTTGGATTAAAAACTTATGAAGAAGGTAAATGGACCATTCATAAAATATTACAGCATCTCATTGATTGGGAAAGAATTTGGTGTTTTAGAGCGATCATTTTTGCTCGCGGAGAAGGAAGTATCCCAGATGCACATGACCAAGAAATAATGGGCAAAAATTCAAATGCAGATGAACTGTCAATTGAGCATTTAATAAATGAACTTCAAATAGTACGCCAATCAACAATAATGATGTTTGAATCTTTCAATCAGAAAATATTGGAAACTAACTGTCAATTTTTTGAATACGAAATGCCTCTTTATGCAATTGGGCTCACTATTACTGCTCACCAAATACACCATTTTAAAATAATAAAAGAAAGATACGTCCCTTTGGGTGAATAAATAATATTTGGGCGTGCCCCTTCCTCTTTTTTTCATCGGCCAGTAGGGGCGCTACCTATGTGTGCGCCCTCCGATGAAAAAAAGAGGAAGGGTCGGGCTGTCCGTTCTTATGCGGCTGTTCAGCAGCTATTGCGCTAAGCCCTGCTTGTCTCTGCGAGCCTTCGCATGGCTAAGCTTCATAAGCTACTTCTCGACGCCACATACCACTTCCATCCCTCACGCATTTTGAGTAGTTGGTATGTTGGTAGTAAGTATGTTAGTTAGTATTATGGGATAACTAATAAACCGATTACTAACATACTAATTACTAATATACTAACGTACTAATTTTTCCCTTCTGTCGCAAGCGTCTCGCTTGTGACTCTTCCGATTTGAGGTAAATCCTATAGCAAATTTGTATATGATAAATTGATTTTGGAGCTTGATATTAGATTTTGGAGGGTTTAGAAAATGATGATAAAATTCAAACAAAATGATGAAATTTCGCAAAAAATGAAAGATAAAAACTACATATCGTATTCAAATGTATTAATTCAGTTTATTGAACCTCTTTTGAATGGCACTGAAACAGCAGAAGAATTCTTGTTGAAAGCAAAGATGGGAATGGTTGCTTGGAACTTTCATGTTTCCGATCAGTACCAATTACCATATGATAAAGAGATGAAAACAATACTGAAAAGGATGACCAATGAGAATAATGAGGGAAAGGAAATTTTAAACCAATTAGTATTAAGAAAGCAAATGAATTTTTCAAAATATAAGCAGTTTATATTAGAAGTGAAACTAAACTACAAAATTGATAATACACCAACTTTGTATGTAGAGTCTGCTCCAGTCGAAAGCTTGAAAAAAAGATAGAGTAAATGCTTGAAACGAATGCGACCTGTATTATGAAAAAATTTATCTGTCGCAAGCGTCTCGCTTGTTACTCTTCCTGCTTGAAATCCTAAGGAAGCAGCCTCCTTACCGTTTGCCAACCATCTGCCGCAAGCGTCTCGCTTGTGACTCATTAATGGTGAAAACGATTTTTGCTAATGAGTTTAGCCTCCCAAATCCGATAATGTATCGTAATAGATCCCTGTATGCCTACGGCATTCGGGATGACAATTTTTAGTGGAACACTAAAAGGGAAATAGCGCTTACAATATAGGCATATAGCTTCAGCTATATTCAGATATGCTAGCCCACGAATTTTATTCGTGGACGAATTGGAGCAATTAATTGGGGAATTATAATTTACAAATGCTAAGCGCTCATCGCTATGAACTATGCGCTAATTTCTGCGCAAGGGATAGAAGCGGTATGTGGCGTGATGAGGAGGCTAATGGAGCTTAGCTGGACGACGGCTGGCCCGAAGGGCAGACAAGTACAGCTTAGCGTAATAGCCGCCGAATAGCCACATAATAGCGGATAGCCCGACCATGCGCCTTTGGCGAATGCATAGCGTAATGATGAATGATAAATTGAGGCGGGCACAAGGCCCGCCAGTAGAAGCGCATGGTTGCGCCCTCATATTATTTATCCTTCACTATCCTATCCAAAGTCTCTCTAATTCCTTCGACACCATCCGTAAAGGCAGACATCTGAGCGATGACTTGTGCCATTGGATTATTATCATCAATATTACGGAAGACTTTATTTTTGGCGAAGGTCTTCTTGATTTCTTCCCAACGAATTTTTTCTTCCTCATTCATCGTATTCGTAAGCTCTTTGAACTTAAGTAAATTGGCTTCTGCGCCAGTTGTTAAGGTCTGTGCTTCACTTTCGTAATGACTCAAAATCATCGTTCTTAACTCTTGTTCATTCATGATCGGGACCACCTTTTCGGCTAATTTATTCATGTCTCTATAAGAGCCTTGTAATTTAAAGGACGGTTCCGTTCGGTAATCATCGGCTATGGCTGCTGAGTGAATGTATGCTTGATTAACGGTCAAAACAATATCTCGTATGGCCAACATCTTTTTCAATACGGCGGTATATTCATTAATCTCTTCTGGCGAATGATTCGTTTCAAAATCTAAACCTTCCTTGCTATCATTTTCGATGAATTGTAATAAGCTGTATACATCTTTATGGCTCTTAATCGCCAATTTCTGTAAGACGGGATTAGAGGTTAGGGCATTTTCGATATAGCTTAATTTAAATACCTTTTCTGTATCGCCAATGATGTTACCCAAATTATAAATGTCGGCACGATTGGCTAACATATCTGGAATTTGGAATTTCTCACCGCTCTCAGTATATGGATTTCCAGCCATGACTACACAGATACGCTTTCCTCTCAAATCATAGGTTTTACTCTGTCCTTTATAGACGCCTTCAATTTTTCTTTGTGCATCACAAAGCGAGATGAATTTTTGTAAAAATTCTGAATGACAGTGCTGAATATCATCTACATAAAGCATGACATTATTGCCCATTTCTAATGCGAGATTTAATTTCTCTAATTCTTGTCGAGCGGCAATATTAGGCGCTGAAGCTGGATCTAATGACTTCACTTCATGCCCCAATGCTGGCCCATTGATCTTCATGAAAATCAAGCCTAAGCGATTAGCGATGTATTCCATCAAGGTCGTCTTACCATAACCAGGGGGAGAGATTAAAAGCAACATTCCCATTCTATCCGTTCGAGTATCTTCCCCAACAGTGCCAATTTGCTTTGCTAAATTATTACCAAAGATGGGTAAATAAACTTGGTCGATTAATTTATTTCTGACGAAAGAACTCAATACTCTGGGCTTAAATTCTTCTAAGCGCAATTCCTTACGGTAGGTATCTGCTAATGATTTTTTCAAATCAATAAATCGCTGATAGCCTGGGACTACTTCCTCTGTGAAATGCTCCATTTTAGAGATGAAGTCATTGTATTCTGTTATGTATTTTCCTTCCTCTATCATTGGATGTGTGGCTTGCAATTGATCCACAACAATCCTTGTATCTGTTTTGATTAAATGCTTGGCTTCAAAATCTTCTAAGAATAATAAAGCGGCTGTTTCATCTATATAAGTGCTGCCTTGATCCATTGGGTTTTGCTCTAAGAATGCTTCCGTCCATTTGCGGATTAATTCATATTGCTCTACAGGATTCTCTTGTAAATCGAATAATGAATCTTCATAAAACTTCGTTGAGCTTTTTACTTTTAGATGCTTCATGAAGTTCTTTCTCAATTGATCGGCTGGCTGGCTTATAATGAATGCATCAGATCTTACCAACTCTCTAAATAAATATTCTGCCACTTTTTGTGGATCTACTTCTGAGAATAATTTGGTTTCCTCATTGAATGCTATAATAGCCTCTTGCAGATCATCTATTAAAAAGTCGAATCCATGGGTGTCTGGGAAAAGCTTTAGAATTTTACTAGCACTGCTTAATTGATTTTGGAATAAGGTTTTTTCCTCTTTAGAGATAAATTTTTTCCAAAATAATTTGGCACAAGTTCTTACTTCTGGCAGAAAACATAGCAGGTCAATTTGACTGGAAAGTTTTAAAAGTGCGTGAAGCAATTTGGCTGCATCTTGGTCATGTACTCCTTTGGTATAAGCTTCTTGATAGCGTGTAGAAGCATATTGTTGCACGAAACTTAATAGTTCTCCATTGGCTGATATGAGTTCCTTTCTATCATTGGATTGGAAGACCTGATAGGCTAAATATTCTGCACGGGATACCATGTCATTTTCAGAGATGATGGTTTGTTTCCAAAAATCTTTGGTTTCCAAAAAGGCAGGCTCATTAATTTCTGAGAAGAAATCAGTACCTGTCAAATGGAAATTCATTTGGCCATTTTCATGTACAATAGTCAAATCAAGCGGTTGGACGTTCACAGAGAATTTGTGTTTACCTAATTGGATAATATTCTCTCCATCCACAAAAAGATCTTGTTCGTCTCTTAATTGACGGATGGATTCCTCCTTGAGTGTTTTTAATTGTGTCTGTACAGTATTGGCTTTATTGCTGTCATCGAGATCATTCAGTTGTTGAATGATGTCACGTACTTTATCTATCATCAAATCGGCGGCAAAGAAACCATTTATTTCATTGATGTCTTTAATGGATTTGATACGGGTACCTATACCCTTGATTATTCTATCTGCTGCATTTTGAAGGGCAGTCGTTCTATTATTTCGGGCTTCAATTAAGCTATTCTTCTTTGCTTCGAATGCATTATAAATTTCTTCCCTTTTCTCTGTAACCTTTAAAATAAACTCTTCAAACTCAACAAACTTGCTTTCTAATTCCTCCAGCTTAATCATGAGTTTTGTCAGGTATTCATCGCACTTTTGTGGACTATCAGAAACGTCTAAGTAATTGATGATTCCTTGATCGAGGAGTTTCAATTGGGCATTAAATTCGGCTACTGCTTCGGTGCCTAAAAGGCTCTTTTGCTTTTTCTTGACGGATGCTTTTACCTGATTAAGGCGCGCATACATCGTGGAAATATTATCAATGATTCGAGTCGTATGGGTCGCATCTTCGATTTTCAGATTACTGACAATTTCGATTAGCATTTCCAATTCACCTGCGTACTTTTCAACATTTTCTTCTCGTTCTTTAGCTTCCATCCCCGTTTCAATCGCTTCTATCTTAGCGGCTTCTTCTTCTATCTTTAGTTCGTAAGGTTGTAAAGCTTCCTCTTCTAAAAGAAATTGCACACAATCATTGGATAATTGATCGCTTATTTCAGCGCTAGTATTTTCTAATGTTTCAACTAATTCCAAATCCGTATAGCGCAATTCTTTCAGTGAAATAATTTCGCCTCTAAGGATACGGAGTTCACTTAAAGTCTCTACGAATAAATCAATATTGTCAAAGGTTTGGCGTCGAGCAGCATCAAATAATTCCTCAGCTTTTGTTTTGACTCGTTGAATTTCAGCAACGGTATTTTTCTGTATACTTCGTTTCTTTTCAAATTCGTCAATGGCAGAAGCTGATGTTTCTCGAATTTGTTGAACACTTGCAGCTATATTGAATGTTTCTTCCTTCGCAATCCAGTAATAAGAGTCATTTATATCTGAACATTTCTTTACCAAGTCGCTATATAAATCGCTATAATTATCTTCTTTGGTACAGAGATTCAATACTTCGTGGCATTCTGCCATTGCTTTGACAATATCCTTATTTCCAATTTTGAAGAGATAAGAATCCTTGTGCTCTGAAGGCATTATATCACCTTTAACAAAAGGTGTTTGCCAAATCTGAATAACATGATGCTTGGTGGCTTCTTCTTCCGTTTTGAAATAGGTGAGTTCGCCGTTAGGAAATAAAGCATATCCATTACAAATGATAGGCGTGGTAACTTTTTGCTCGATCAAATTATAATGATGAAGCACATAAGTTCCTTGAGCATTATCATAAAAAACGAATAAGAAGTCTTCTCCATTAGGCGAAACGATCCGTTTTTTGAAACGCTTATTTCTCATCTTTGAATCGAAGATTTTATAATCTCCAGATTGTAAATAATAGCCATTAGCGAAGATCAAACCATGTTGATCAGGCAGTAATACGCCTGCATCAGCCAGCGAATCAATTCGCTGGACTTGCTGCATTTTTTCATTGAAAACAAAGTAGCGATAATCTTCTTGATAAGGTCGGATTTTCAAAACGATTAAATGCCCAAGATTAGCATACAAGTATTCAGCATCATCCAGGGTTTGATCTTGATGTTCTACATCTTCCCGATAGATACCTAAACCATCATCGGTATTATCCTCTACCTTAATGGTCAGATCGCCCCCTACCGTTTCTACAAATACTCGATCCATGATGGATACATGCGGGTATTTTCCTTTTCGGTGAAAATCTCGATGAGCTCGCTGCCATTTGAACTCGTATTGATTGGGGAATCGTACTTCCTGATCCGAGCGATTATCTACATAAATGAGTTCTCCATCTTTGATCAGCCACTTGAAAGATTTAAAATCTTCTCCAGTTTTACTGACATGAAAGATCATATATAGGTAAGATCCCATGACGATAAATCGTGCAAAGTAAGCATCTTTATAATAGCGATATAAATTTTGAAAATCGACTTCGAACTTCTCCTGGTTTAGGATTTCCATAGCTTCCTGATGGAAGCTATTTCCTTCAAATTTATAAACACTAAAAACATCGCTGAGTTGAATACCTGATCGCAAGCCGATATGTACATTGTATCCAAAGATACAGAGATTGCCGATAGCTACAATGTCTCTTGCGATGCAATGATTGCCTGTATTGATTCGGTCATTGGCAATCAGTTGTGTTTCTATAGCTCCGAAGACTTCTTTTCGGGCTGTATTGAGTTGATTGAGGCGACCTCTCAGTGCTTCAGCCTGAGTATCCAGTCGCTGTCTAATAATCTCGTAGGTTCCACCTTCGAGGCTTATATTTTGCTCATTCTGATTAGACATAAAATTAGGGCTTTGATGACAAGCAGTTAAACGAAACTTTCACACCATTCTATTGGCTTCTTTTTTTAGAAGGTGCAAAAACTTTAGTTTAACTGCTTAATTTCTTTTTCTAAAATACCTTATTGGGGATGATTGCTGTTTGATAGTATCAACCCTTTTAAAGAATTATAAAAGATTTTTTACCATCTGTGCTCCGATTCCCATTTGATTGACATAATCGATCAGTTCGAGGAGAGTGGCTTTATCCTCTTCATGGTTTAGATTATTTTCCATCTTTGCAAGAAAAGCAGCAATAGTTAAGTTATTGAGATCATCATTTGTAGTACCTGACTTGGTCATTAGGTCTTTAACCTTCCCTAATAATCCTCCTCCGTTGCCATTGCCGATTAAGCCTGTTTTAAGATCGCTTAAGTGCTTACTATTATCTAAAGTTCTATCTATTGTTTTACCTCTATTGATAGCATTCATGATATTGTCTACGAAGGTCATTTCACCGCCTACGATATCGATATTAGCATTTTTGAAAGCTTCTGCTAAGACTTTAGCTTGAGATTCTGCAATGTCAGATTGGATATTGATATTTGCTAAATCAATTTCTTTTTCTTTCTCTAATTGCAACTTAAATTCTTCGTGCTCTCTACCTACTCCGTCTAATTTTTGCATGGCGATAGCTTTCTCTTCTACGCCTTTAGCTTCTGCGGATAATTTTTCAGCTAATACTTCTGCTTCCGTTAAGCCTTTTTGTTTCAATACTTCTGCTTCGGCTAAGCCTTGCTTTTTGTCGGCATCTGCTTTAGCTTCGATACCTTTGGCTTCTGCAATCGCTTTTTTCTCAATGACTATGGCTTCTAAGCTACCTTCATATTCTTTTGCCTTTGCTTTCGCTTCTATTACTTGTGCTTCAGATAAACCTATAGTTGCTTCCTCGGCTGCTTTTGCTTCTGCATTAATTTTTCTTGCTTCTGCTTCTTTTTCTGCTGCATTCATACTAGCTTCAGCATCGATCACTAATGTTTTTGCTCTAATTTCAGCCGCTATTTTTTCGGCCTCTGCTATTTTAGACTGTTCAATGATGGCTGCTTCTCCTTTTTCTTCTGCTTGTATGACGGCTACTTTTCTGGCACGTTCAGCTGTTGCAATGTCGCGAGTATCTTTGATTTTTTCTTCTTCTTCCACTACTTTTTTCTCGACCATGATACGCTCCTTGATCACATCTTGAATATTCTTTCTTTCTAATTCAATCGCTCTCTCTTTTTCAATTTCAGCTAAAGAGACGATTTTTTCCTTTTCTGTTTGCTCTAATAAACGTTCTTTATCTAATCTTTCATTTTCTACTGCTTCTGTACGCTCTTTATTTTTAGCGGCTACAATCACTGAACGCAATTTGTTTTCTTCAGCTATTCCTAATTCTTCCTCAGTTGTAATTCGTACCATTTCTGAACGTAGTCTTTCTTCCTCATTGATTTTGTCAATCTCTGCTTGTTCTCTTGCTTCTATATTAGCAATTTCTCTTCTCTGTCGTTGTTCTTTTTCTGCCAATTGTCTTTCGTACTCCAGTATGGCTTCTTGTGCTTCTACATTTTGTTCCTTAATTGTTTTTTCTTCTTCTCTACGGATGAAGTTTGCTTTTATTTTTTGTTGGGCGGTCAGTTCTGTAATTTTCTTGATACCTTCTGAGTCAAGAATATTATTTTCACTTAAAAACTCCAATGGTGTTTGCTCCAAATAATCAATGGCTGCATCATCTAATACATAACCATTCAAATCAGTACCAATGATTCCTAAAATTTCTTGTTTGAATTTTTCACGAGAGTCATAGAGATCAACAAAGTCAAAACGTTTTCCTGCTGTTTTTAAGGCTTCTGAAAACTTCGCTTCGAATAGATTATTTAATGTGGTAGGGTCAGATGCACGAGCACAACCAATAGTTTGAGCGACTGTGATGATATCAGAAGTCTCTTTATTCACTCGAACGAAGAATACTACTTTGATATCTGCTCGCATATTGTCTTTACAAATTAGACCGTCTTTTTTAAGTCGTGCAATTTCAATTGTTTTAACTGACAGATCCATTTGTTCTACCATATGCAGTACAGGTATTACAAACATACCTTTGTCGAAAATGACTCTTGTACCTCCATTACCAGTTCGAACAAGTGCTTGTCCTTGAGGGATTTTTTTATACCATGAGATGGCCGCCATAATCATTCCCACGACGATGAGAAGTATAAGTCCAATGACGACTAATGAGACTGTTGAAATCATAATTATATTTTTTAAGGGTTAAGAATTTTTAAGAAGTTAAGGTGTGAAATAAAATGAATATTACATGCTTATATTATTGGGTGGTTCTGAGAATAATTCTTTTTCTTCTTTTATTCTTGTAATAATGTAAAAAGGTTTTCCTTTTTCTTTTCTTAATATAAGAGCTTCAGCTCCTTTTTCTATATTATCGGGATTGTCTTCTGCTACTTTTACATTGACTAATAATGGACTATCATCAATGATGACTTCTGCCTGTCCCATTTTGTAAGTACTTGCGGGAAGTATTAATTTGCAGGTCATTCCAATATAATCTACAGGATCTGCTGCTGAATCTAAGTTTTTAAAAATGGGAATTAATGGTGTAGTTATTATTTTGGTTAGTGTTAAACTGAGGAACAAATTTGGGATAAATAAAATTAGTGGGAAAATGATTGTTCCATTACCAAAATAGTAGTTGGCTAAAACTGAAATGGCCCAAGAAAATAAAATGGCAAAAGACATGATGATCATAAAGGGCAGCATTCCAAAATTGAAAAAATGTAAAACGCCTGCAACACTGCCTGCTCCTCCTGCCTCTATATCGGTATCTACGTCCATATCTATATCGACGTCTGCGTCTACATCAAAATCAAAGTCTAAATCAAATGATCCAAAATCTAATGCGCCAATAATAACAGAGAGCCAGTAAAAAATGACCAAAATTAATAGAAAAGTATAGATCAGATTGACTGGGCTAAAAGCTATTTGAATTAACTCATTCATAGTGGGATCTTATTGGTTAAGCTTTATTTGCAACAGTGTTGTAATTAAAGCATTAGTATTTTTTGAAACGTTAAAAATTTAAAATAAGTTCGAGCTGCTTGGATAAATTTTGCACATTTAAAGCTATGAAAAAAGTTCCAATTAGATTAAATTCACTAATTTATTCTATCAATATTTCTGATAATAGGAATTGCTGTTTACATAGTAATCATTCTTCGATCAATTAGTGACTAAATCTTTAAAAAACAATATTAATTCTCTAGGCTCAATATAGTAATAATTATCCTATTATGTGTTATCGGTATTTAGAAATGATTGATAATGTTGATATTTTACGATCAAGTTGAAAGGAATGTTCAAAAATGCGCAAGGGATAGGAGTGGTATGTGGCGTCTATGGTGGGACTTACGGAACTTAGCGATGCGATGGCTGGCTTTAGCAGACAAGCAGCGCTTAGTGTAGTAGGAGCAACATAGCCACATAATAACGGATAGCCCGACCCAATGCTTATTTTTCATCGGAGGGCTCACACATAGGTAGCGCCCTTACTGGCCGATGAAAAATAAGCATTGGGATGCGCCCAGATATTAATAATCGAAATAAGACCTTCTTCGAGTAATTTTTAGGTCTTGTAGGAGAGAGGAGCGGACTTTAAGTTCAAAGAGATAATATTTACCGCTTCCGTTTGGTACCCAGTTGAAGCGCATTTCCCAGCAGTGTAGGTTGCGATAGACACCTATAGAGGTACGAGAGAATTTGTTTCTTACGAAATCGTAATCACCATCTACATCGAATTTCCAATTGGGAGTGAGGCTGAAGCTAAGGTTCCCACCGATGGTATGAATGATGTTATTTTCGACTTCAAAACCTGTTTGATTGCCTTTGTCATCAAAGGTTTTGGGGTATGTTTTTCGGACTTTTAGGTTATAGCGAAGCGATAAATTCCAGGGGATATTGTAGTCGATATAATCCTCTTGACCCAATAAGAGATTTTCTAATTCTTGTTGTTCGAATGGATCTTCGGTATTTTCTAAGCGTTGTTCGATATTTTCGGTTAAATTGTAATCGTCGCCTTTATCATCGCCATAGGAAATGCCAAAGTCGTCTGACCTTAAGCT
Source organism: Chitinophagales bacterium (assembly GCA_020629335.1). The sequence goes on from JAHDDN010000006.1 coordinate 12,908, forward strand.
CGTATTGATGGCAATACCTGCGTCATTAAAATGGGCAAATCTTCTATTTTCGGTCCATTCGTAAATATTTCTTCTATCGCCGTTTTGATCTCGGATATAGGGATCAAATCCTGCATTGAAATTGATGTTGATTTTTTTGAATAATCGAGTACCTCCAGTGATATTAATGTTGGACATATTGAAGGAATCGACGGCTAAATTATAGCTTGATCTGATATTGAATCGGTCTAAAATATTGATTTTTTGTTCTCTATTAACCGTATCTTTTTTGGAGAATACCTTCATTTGTAGAACATTATTGATTCCGAAACCGATACTTCCTGAGCGTCCTTGTGGAGGTCCTCCATAAATACCATCTTCAAAAATGGAGTATTTGACTTGTTCAAAAGTACCATCACTATTCTCTCGTAAATGGGTTTTATAGTAATCCCATTTTTCTTCTGAAAAATCAGGTCGATAATTAAAGGAAAGGCTTGGCCGAACTTCGTGTCTGATTCCTTTGAGTTTTCCTTTTCGGAATTTATACAATCCATAGAAGGTCGTTCCTAAAGAGGTCGTTGCGGTATAGTCAATGGGAGCTCTAACTTCATTGACGGTATATTCATTGATACCAGGCTCTATAGTTGTTTGTTCCTCGCCATTTTCATCTATTGTAGTGGTTTCAATATCTTCCCAAACTTTACGAGTGGTTTTGAAATAGACTCTATTATTAACGGAGTAGCCAATATTCCAATTGAAATATTTAAAGAGTTTGAAATTGACACTGGAGCCTGTTCTCTGAGAGATTCCATTTTGGAATTCATTAAAGGCATCTCCTGCAAAGAAAAGGGAATCTATTGTATTGAGCTGATTTTTAGCTTCTAAGGAATAAGTTGTTTTGATTCGTTCATACCAACGTTCTTTCCCTATACGTTTTTTTCTCCTAAAGAATTGTTGTGGAGTCATATCAAGCCGTAATCTTGGCAGCGTTATATTGAATGTATTAGACTGTAGATTTTGGCTATGTGTCATACCTAATTGTAGTCTAAAAGGCGTACCAGGGAGATCATGTTGATAATTGATACTGGAATTAAGTGTATTGCTTAGGTAGTTATTATTATTGGTGAACTGGAAATCTCTGGTATATCGGCTAGTACCCACGTTTACATTAGCACTAAAGCGACTATGAGGTCGAGCTTTGATATCTTGAGAGTGATTCCATCGGAGATAATAGGATTGTTGACGAACATCTGTGGTGTCGGTATCTCCAACGATATCACTACCTAAGCTTAAGCTCATATTTCCATTATAGCGGTATCGTTTTTTATATTTAGAGGAGAAGGTAAACTGTCTACGTCCTTCCGTATAAATATCTGTAGAGATTAATAAATCGACATAATCATTGATTCCGAAGTATAGTCCCATATTTCTAAAGAAGAATCCATCAGTAGGGGATTCGCCATAAGTAGGCAGTATGATTCCCGAAGTACGTCCTTCTTGAAGTGGGAAAATAGCAAAAGGTAAGAAGAGAGGCGTTTGTATTTCGTCAATCACCAAATTGGCAGGGCCAGATACCACGACCTTATTGGGGACTAATTTGACTTTATCAACCTCAATTCTATAGTGAGGATCTTCATGATTACAGGTGGTATAGTAGGCATTTTTGCCGAAAAGCTCATCTCTATCGTTCTTTTTGACCTCTTCAGCCCTAAGGAATCCTTCCCCTTCTTGCGTTAATAACTGTCTTAATTTACCCTTTTTGGTCTCAAAGTTATAGATGACTTCATCAGCGTAAAAGTCTTGATCCTTATTGACATAGTGTGGAACATCTACTAAATTACCTAGAGAATCCTTTCGACCTTTTGCGGTCAGTGTTTTTTCTTTATTAGAAAAGATAATTTCATGTGCCTCTAAATTGAGTTCATCTTGTTCAGCTTTAGCAGTACCATATAGATAAATTTTCTCTCCAGGAATATCAAAAACGATAGAATCTGTGGCTTTATAGTTGATTACTGCGTCTAAACCATCTTGGGCAATGGAAATATTAGGTGGTACGTTCTTGTTTTGGCTAGTTAAACTATCGGCTAATGTCGTGTTCAGACTATCGGTGATAGCATTGGATAGGCTATCTTTGGGCAAAGAAAGGGTATCACCAGCCAATACCTTTAAACTATCCGCCTTGGAAACGTTCAAACTATCGGTTTGTGCAGACAAACTAAGTCCGTTTATACATACCATCATTAGGCATAAACAAAAAACTATGTTAAATTTGTTGAACACTACAGATGGTTTAAATTTTGTGAAGGTAACAATTATCAATTCCTCACGTTTGATTTTATAAGTAACAAAGTGGTTTAAATGAGAAAGCAAATTACCCTATTTATCGCAATTACGCTAATCCTCCTTTATTTTCCTATTAGTGCTGCTATCGGCACTTATGGCCATATCAGCGATGGTTATAAGATTAAAACCATTGTCATTGATGCTGGACACGGTGGTAAAGATACCGGTTGCAAAGGTAAACATTCCAATGAAAAAGACATTGCTCTAGCTATTTCTTTAAAGTTAGGTTATTATGTTGAAAAGTTCTTTCCTGACGTTAAGGTCGTATATACTCGTAAAACAGACGTTTTTGTTGAGTTAAAAGAAAGAGCTAATATTGCCAATAGAAACAAGGCAGATCTTTTCATTTCTATACACTGTAACGCTTCCGCTTCTTCTAAAAGTGTTTATGGCACAGAAACTTACGTGATGGGTGTGGATGTCTCCTCCGCCAATTTAGCAGTAGCTAAAAGGGAAAACTCAGTTGTATTGATGGAAGAAAATTATCAAGGCAAATATGATGGTTTTGATCCAGAGTCTACAGAAACCCATATTCGCTTAAACCTTTTCCAAAATGCTTACCTTGATCAAAGTATCACTTTTGCTTCCTTAGTTGAAAATCAATTTTCCACTCGTGCTAACCGCTCCAGTAGAGGTGTTAAACAGGCAGGCTTTTGGGTACTATATAAGACCACAATGCCTAGTGTATTAGTTGAAACAGGTTTTCTGACCAACTCTAAAGAAGAGAAATATCTCAAAACAGAGGATGGACAAGATTATATAGCTTCTGCGATTTATCGTGCTTTTAAAGAATATAAAGGCATGATGGAAGTTACTAACGAATAAATAGTATTTGACATAATTATAAAACAGACGAAAAAAGGGAGTGTAGCAGATGGCTATACTCCCTTTTTTTATGATTTTTTAACGACTCAATTTACAATTTAAAGATCTTTTCGACTCTCTTTTTGCCATTAGCTTCCATTTCCAAATAGTATAGACCCTGCTTTAGTCCATCTAAAGAAAGTAGCCCTTCATTCGTATTTAAGTGCTGCTTCTTTAATAAGCGCCCATTAGCACTATAAAGAGTTAATTGAGCCTTTGAATTTATCTCTGTTCTGATTTTTACTAAATCGCTTGTTGGGTTAGGAAAAATTTGCCATTCGTCTATTAAGTTAATATTGCTAGTTGTGGAGGGTTTAGCCATATAACTAATTGTTCCACAAGAGCAAGCCAGACACACATCAGTACTAGTAAAAATGATAGAATCAGGTGAGCTAAGATTAATGGTATTTACATAGTTGTTATTAATAAAAGGATTGTTGCCAACGGCAATTAACTGGAAGTTGTCAGAATTTAGCTCAAAAAGGACAAATGGTGCTGTAAAACTAGTATCTGCTAGTACACTTGAATTATAAGTTATTTCTAAATTCAAAGTGTCTGAGGAATTAGAATTTAAGGGTGAAATGGTCATATCAAATAGAGTAAAATAATCCCATGCTTGATTACATATATTATTGAATTCATAGGCAGACCAACTACCGTATAAATCTTCTAAGGGAGGGTTTTGAGCTAAAATAGAGGCATGAATGGAAACTATAAGAAAGCAGCTTAAGTAAATGAGTTTTTTCATAGCAAATGTTTATATTGAGTCTTCTAAGATAAGATTTTAGTATAATGGATACAAGTAAAGTATTACAAATAAATGAATTACAGTCTTTTAGGCAAGTATCAGATGATATCGCAGATCAATTGATAGAGGATTTATATGCTAACTTAGCACCAAAGGAGATAGGACGCTTGTTTAAGGATATGATGAATGATTTAGAGGAGCTAAATTATACGTCCTTACCTGATGTCATGCAAGATTATTTCATGTCGAATCAAGCCTTACCAATTTGGGCTGACCCTGGCCAAATTGCTTTAGCAGAAGACTTGTTTTTAGAGATTGGACCTGAGTACGCCTCCTGTTTATTGGCGAGGGCTTTGCCTATTGGTTATACTAGTGCGAATGTAGTGAAAGTACTTAAAAAGACAGGCTATCTTTCTTCAAATGAAAAAACAGGGACTGCAAAGCGGCTTTTAGAAACTACTCAGTTTCTTTTCAATGTCATGGGTAAAGATGCTATGAAAATGCATGGAGCAGGTATTAAGCATACGCTTAAGGTGCGTTTTATTCATGCCATGATTCGATATCACTTACAAAAACACGATTGGAATAGTGAGCTATATGGCATTCCGATTAATCAGGAAGACATGGCTGCTACTATTCAAACCTTCAGCGTAAGTGCTATTATGGGTTTGGAACGGATTAATGTTCATCTCAGTAAAGTGGAGAAAGATGCCTTAGTACATTTCTGGGCGCTAGTGGGAGATGTAATAGGACTCAACAAATCTCTCAATCCGACCCAATATAAAGCCGCTAAAAGTCAATACCTTCAAATTTTAGCACATCAAGCTAAATCTACTCAAGAAGGACAACAACTCACCAAAGCTTTATGTAACTTTATACAAGGATTTCTGGGAGTACATAGAATGCCTAATGTCGCAGAATATTTAATCAGATATTTAATAGGAGAGGAGGAGTATAGTGATATGATAGGCTTAGCCAAAATGGATAAAATCAATGAAAAAATCCTTTTTAATAGTGGAATTCAATATGTCAGAACGATCAATGCTTGGAGAGGAAATCCTATTGCTGACCGATTAGTCAAACCTACTAATCGTTTATTTGCCACCCGCTTACTCAATTACTTTGATAGCGAATTTGATATGAAACTCCATATCCCAAATGATATACAATTAGCTTGGGGATTGAAAAAAGCCGCTAAAGAGTAATACCTTTATGCTCTAAAACCCAAATACCAAATGCAAAAAGACTTATTGCTTATTACTCCACCCTTTACTCAATTGAATACGCCTTATCCCGCTACGGCTTATTTGAAGGGCTTTTTGAATACCAAAGATATCTCCTCCTATCAGATGGATTTGGGTATTGAGGTGATTTTAGCCTTATTTACCAAAGAGCAATTAAGCCACCTTTTTGAGTATGCCTATGAGAATGAAACAATAGAATCAGAAAACGCACAAAGGATATTTGTTTTAAGAGAAGATTACCTAAATACCATAGAAGACATTATCCCTTTTTTACAAGGCCAAAATCAAACCTTAGCCCGACAAATTTGCACCGAAAATTTCTTGCCTCAAGCCGAGCGCTTTGATCAATTAGATGATATGGAATGGGCCTTCGGCAATATGGGTATGCAAGATAAAGCCAAGCATTTAGCTACCCTCTATTTAGAAGATTTATCCGATTTTATCAAGGAGTGCGTAGATGAAAATTTTGGCTTTAGTCGCTATGCAGAACGTTTAGGGAAAAGTGCTAATTCCTTCGATGAATTATATAATTCTTTGCAAGAAGAGTACACTTATATTGATCATCTTACCCTTCAGATTTTAGCCGAAAGAATTAGTAAGACACAGCCTAAGTTAATTTGTTTTTCTGTACCATTTCCAGGTAATTTATACAGTGCCTTCCGATCTGCGGCTTGGATAAAAGAACATTATCCTGATATCAAAATCGCCATGGGTGGAGGTTTTGCGAATACCGAATTGCGCTCCGTTTCTGATATAAGAGTATTTGATTATTTTGACTTTATCACCTTAGATGATGGGGAGTTGCCGATTGAAATACTAGCTTCTAATGTTTTAGATCCAAGCCCTGAAAATCCTAATTATCAATTGTTTAAACGCACTTTCTTAATGGAAGAAGGTAAAGTGAGTTATAACAACTTATCACTTAGGCGAGACTATAAACAGAGCGAAGTAGGTACGCCAGATTATTCCGATTTACTCTTAAATCAGTATATCTCAGTAATTGAAATTGCCAACCCAATGCATAGCCTTTGGAGCGATGGACGTTGGAATAAGCTCACGATGGCGCATGGCTGCTATTGGGGGAAATGCACCTTCTGCGATGTCTCCTTGGATTACATCAAAACCTATGAGCCAGTTGCAGCTAAAATGCTAGTAGATCGTATGGAAACGCTTATCGAGCAAACAGGGGAGAAGGGCTTCCATTTTGTAGATGAAGCAGCGCCACCTGCCTTGATGCGAGCCGTAGCTATAGAAATACTTCAAAGAGGCTTGACGGTAAGTTGGTGGACGAATATTCGCTTTGAAAAAAGCTTCACTAAAGACCTTTGCCGTTTATTGGCGGCAAGTGGCTGTATAGCGGTTTCAGGTGGCTTAGAGGTGGCTTCCGATCGTTTATTGAAGCTGATTAAAAAGGGAGTAAGTGTGGCACAGGTAGCGAGAGTAACTCAACACTTCACAGAGGCTGGCATTCTGGTACACGCTTATCTCATGTACGGATATCCGACTCAGACGATTCAAGAAACGGTAGATAGTTTGGAGATGGTTCGACAGCTATTCGAATCAGGCGTTTTGCAGTCAGGATTTTGGCATCAATTCGCCTTAACTGCCCATAGTCCCATAGGTATGAGTCCTTCGGATTATGGAATTATCCCCAATTATAAAGCCATCACCTTCGCCAATAATGATGTAGAATTTACCGACAGCACTGGCATAGATCACGATCAATTTAGCTTTGGTCTCAAGAAGTCACTCTTTAATTATATGCACGGGATTTGCTTTGATATGCCATTACAAGAATGGTTCGATTTTGCCATTCCAAATACCACTATTTCAGCGACTTATATTGAGACTTGTCTACAAGAGGTTCAAGACTTTATCACTAAGCCCACTGCCAAAATTATTTGGATGGGAGGAGAGGCATTAGTCGGAGAATTCGAGAAAAAAAAGAAAGGCCAAATCAAAAAAATGTATCAGCTCCACTTCCATAACAAAACAAATAGCATCGAAATAAAGATAGAGCAATCAAAAGGGGAATGGCTAATGGATATACTGGATCGCCTTTCCATCCATAATGAAAAACTACTCACTTTTCAGGATATAAAAGCCCATTACGAACAGCAATTTGAAGACTTTGAGCCATTCTGGTACTCCAAGCCCATTGATCAATTACGTGCTTTCGGGTTGTTGGTTTTATAAATTTAAAATGTTACTTTAGCCTATTATTTGGGCGCATCCCTTCCTAATATTTTCATGCGCCAGTAGGGGCGGACCTATGTGTCCGCCCTCGCATGAAAATATTAGGAAGGGGCGGGCTATCCGCTCTTATGTGGCTATGTTGCTCCTACTTCACTAAGCTGTACTTGTCTGCCCTTTCAGGGCCAGCCTACGTCCAGCTAAGTTTCGTAAGTCGCATCATATACGCCACATACCGCTACTATCCCTTGCGCGAATCATGCTTCCCCTCTAAAAACTGCCCAAACTTTTCTTGTCCAAACTCAGGCGTAAAACCACCATTTTTCCAAGCAATCTTACCATTAATCATGACCATGTCCATGACCTCATCATTGCGATTCACCAAGCGCTCACAATCGCCTAAAAATGGGGCACTGTGATACTCATGCACTTGATCGTCTAATTTTTCAGGATCAATAATATTGATATCTGCCCTTTTGCCAACAGCAATATGGCCAGCATCTAAATTGAAAAAATCTGCATTCTCTTTGGTCAGTCGCCAGATGGTCTTTTCATAAGACATGAGTGGATTGCCTTTTTGGTGAGAGGCTTGCACATATCGCAATACTCGTAAAGGGAAATTATAAAAAGCCATATTATTAATGTGGGCGCCTGAATCAGCAAATCCTAATATGCCATTCTCATCATTATAAAGGGCTTTATAGCGGCTTGGATCATGATTGCCGATGGTGGTTTCCCACACAATTTCTTTATCCATTTCTACCACCAAATCCAAGAAGGTATCGACAGGATCTTGCTGTCGTTCATTAGAAATATCTACGAAGGATTTTCCAATCAATGATTTATCTGGGGCTTCCATGACATAGGCATCGCCGAAATCCTTTTGCCACACCTTGGGTGTTAGTTTGCTGCGATAATCTTTTTTGAATCGTTTTCGATATTGCGGATCTTTTAAAGTGGTATTTCGCTTTTCTAAATCTTTGGAGAGATGACGAGCTAATTCGCCAGTAGGAAATTCCTCAAAAATGACCAATTCCATTCCTTCAGCCAATACTCTAAATGGGACAGGAAAAGTCTGCATCCTAAAATCAGCCCCACAAACTTTATTAAAAAACGCACTCAAATTACTGATGATGGGGCGAATGAATTGATCCCCTTTTAGATCCATCATAGCAACCATAGAAGTTTTGAGTTTTTTACGCCAGAAGAAGGCGGAACTCTGGGCCATATACCATAAGGCCCCCACTCGATTCACTAAATTAGGTACGCCTTGCAAATGAGCGCCTCTTCTACGGACTATTTTGGTTAGTGCGCTGCGTTCTTTGCCCTTAGCATAAGCAGCGGGTAAGAGCTTTGACCAGTGGCGACCATCCATTTTGTCCCAAGGATTATGCTGCATGGATATACCAACAAAACCCCTATCCAAGGCATCTTCTAATATAGCCCCCATTTGTTGGAGTTCGGCTTGGGTAGGCGCTTCTTTGGATAAAGCTCTGTCAATGCCCATGACGGCAGTTCGAATATCTGAATGTCCGATGAAGGAGGCGATATTGGGACCGAAAGGGAGTTGCTCTATATGGTCTAACCAAGCTTGAGGAGTCGACCAGTTTTTTTGTTCTTTTAAGATGGGAAATAGTATTTCTCTGGGGAATGCTTCCACTCTGGTAAACATATCACAGCAGTCTTCTACATCCGAGCATATAAACGATAGCGAGCAAGATCCCACCATAACCGTCGTTACGCCATGTCTAACCGATTCGCTTAAGCTAGGCGCAACTAGGAGCTCGCCATCATAATGAGTGTGATTGTCGATAAAGCCAGGGGTGACCCATTTATTTTGCGCATCAATGTATTGCGTTCCTTCAGCTGCTTCAATGGGGTTTTCACTAATCGCTTTTATTAATCCATCTTGAATAAGGATGTTGGCAATTTTGGCTGCTTGTTGAGTGCCATCGAAGAGGAGGCCGTTTTGGATGAGAATGCTGTTATTCATGGCTTTTTTGGTATGTTAGTATTGGGTATGTTGGTACTTTTGTCTAAAATACAAATTTATTGATGACTAACATACTAATAGACCAATTACTAACATACTAATATACTAATAATTCTTTATAACAATCCAAGGAAACGGGCTGACTGGCCGGCCTAACTTTCGGTTGATTTTGTTTTTTAAAGCATTGGGTTCGTAGAGAATTTCGTGATTAAAAGGCTTTAACAAGTCGTAGTGATGGTGGTGATAAAACTGGCTCATAGAAGGGGTGTCGAATTCTTTGAAGTAGGCTTCGGAGCGTTTTTGAGCAGCTTCGCACTCGGAGGCATTAGGATAAAAAGGGGAATCAATTAGGTGGATTTCTCCATTTGGAAGGAGTTGTTTTAATAGATGATTTAGGATTTTGTTGAGTGGCTTAAAATATTGGATAGCGGCATTAACAATGATGCAATCCATTTGGAGATCGAGTAGGATGTCAAATATATCGCCCAGGATTAGGTCAACATTATTTTTATCCTTAAGCAAATTGGCCGCTTGATCCAGTTCGTATTCATTGATCTCAACTCCAGTAAAATGTGCATTAGGTGCCCATAATCGATTGATTAACCAGCCATTACCACAGGCGAGATCGAGGATATTTAAAGGCTTTTTATTGCTAAAGTAGGCTTGAAAGCGTTTAAAAGTATCTTGTCTTAATCGCCATTCATTGTGATGCGGATGGTCTTTTCTAATCTCTGGTAAAAGGCGAATTTCGTCTATGGTTAAAATTCGGTTTTCTTTAGCTCGGATTTTGAGATAGTTTTCCTCAAACTGATGATTGACGTTATATTTGGTGATTTGGGCCATAATTGGGAGTAAATTTAGGAAAAAAGCCCTCTAAATAATAAATGTGCCTAAATAATTAGCTTTAAATCCTTTGAAGTAAGTGCTTGGACAAAATTAAGTTGTCTTTTGACTGTAGGTCTTTTTTACTTAGGCAAGGCAAATTTGACGAGCATAGCCGTGCTATTTAAGGAAAATTTAACGCAGCATAAGTAAAAAAGAACCAGTCATAAAGTAAGAGTAATTTTGTCCATGCACTTATGTTAATTTTATTAAATGAACTCATTTAAAGTTTTTCTACTGGCTTAGAAAATGGCTATTTTTACGCATTTCTACATTATTTTATCGGCATTTAGCGCTGCTAATGGTTCAGTTTATAAGTTTCTGACAGTTAAGTTGTAGTATTTTTGCGATTATACAAGGCATTTTTGAGGCCCATAGCAGTGCTACGGAACGAAAAAATAACGAAGTAGAATCGTAAAAAGACAAAACTTGGGCTGTCAAGAACTAATAAATTGAACCACTAAATACCTCAAAAATGCCTTGAACTGCAAAAAAATAGCTAATTTTCAGTTTCATTATAAAACATTAAATGAGTTCAATTTGATTATCCACTCTTAAAATTATTCAGATGTCAAAGGTTATAATTATTGATGATGAGTTAGATAGCTGTGAATTGATAGAGTATCATATCAAGCAGCATTGCCCGTCTTTGAAATTGATGGGTATCTATACTGATCCTTCAGAAGGCTTAGTTGCTATCAAGAATGCGCCTCCAGATTTATTATTTCTTGATATCAAGATGCCGAGCATGTCAGGCTTTGATTTGCTAAATTCCTTAGAGGAAATTCCTTTTGAGGTGATCTTCATTACTGCTTATGATGAGTACGCCCTTAATGCCTTTAAGTTTAGTGCGATAGATTATATTTGTAAGCCTTTTAGTAAGCAGGAATTTGTGGAGGGGGTGAGAAAATTTCATGATCGCCGTAAAACAGGCCTTAGTTCCGAGAGATTAGAAACGCTAATTGCCAAAAACAATAAGGCACAAGTCCCATTGCGCATTAGTTTGCCTACTTCTGATGGATTAGTATTTATTTATACCAATGAAATTGTAAGATGTGAGTCGGATGCCAATTATACCAATGTCTTTATGTTGGATGGCAAAATGCACTTAGTGACTAGGACTTTGAAAGAATTTGAGAACTTATTGTGTAATTTTCATTTCGTTCGAGTCCACAATTCTCATATTATTAATATTTACCAAATAGAAACTTATACGAAAGGAGATGGAGGTTCTGTAAGAATGGCAGATGGCATTGATGTGTATATTTCAAAACGAAAAAAAACGGTGTTTTTAGAAAAATTAAAGAGAATGAGTCTATAAATAGGTCATAAAAAACCGTTTATCAGTCATATATGACCGCTTTATCCTGAAATTATGCCACTTAAACAATGTACATAGAATTGTCTCCCAAAAACACTTAACTTTGTTTTGAAAGTTGGTGTTTAGTGTTTCCAATAAAGCAAGACTGGTATTTTTTAAGCAGTCTTGCTTTTATACTTTTGAAATTTCAGCCTATAACTATAATAAATCTATTTAACAGACGCTACTGACATTTAACTAAAAAGTTAGCGTGTTTCCAAATTTACAGGGAAGTCCTTTTGACTTCCCTTTTTTGTGTTTAGGGATTAGCTTATTTATTTCTTGATTCCTTGCGCAAATCCTCTTCAATTGACCTAACCATATTTTTAGACATGGTATGATTGTTCTTCGCAGCCATTTTATACCATTTTAATGCCTCTTGTTTATTGACAGCCGTTCCAATTCCCTTGCTGTAGAGATTTCCTAACTTAAATTGGGATTTGATGAAATTCTGTTCAGCAGACTTGATATACCACTTACGAGCCTCCTCTAAATTCAATTGAGTACCAATACCCTTTTGATATAATACAGCCACATCATGTTGAGCAATCGCCAAGCCTTTCTTTGCAGCCGATAAAAACCACTTAAAAGCCTCTGGATAATGCTTATTATCTCCTTTAGAGTAATAATACTGACCTAAGAAGTATTCTCCCCAAGGCAAACCCTGATCAGCCGATTTCTGTATCCACTTTAGTCGTTCCTTAGAATTTCTTTCAGTACCATAGCCCTGATTAAACAAAAAGCTCACATTAGCCTGAGCTCTTGGATTTCCGCCCTTTGCCATATGGTGAATGCCCTTAAAAGATTCCGAAAATAAATCTACCGCCTTAGCCATATCTTTTTGCACATGCTGTCCTTGTCGATAAAGCTCCCCCATATTGTATAATCCCATAGGGTGTCGCTTAGCCGCCGCCTGAGAAATCCAATAATGTGCTCGCTTAAAATCTTGTTGAACAAATTCCCCACGACGATACATTTCTCCCACAACCGCCTTATAATAGGAAGGATTCTCTAAATCCTCATTATTCGCCGCCTTTTCATAATACGCTCTCGCCTTTTTAAAATCTCTTCCAACTCCCTGACCATTATGATACATCAAACCCAAATTCAATTGAGCTTCTGGCATATTCTGATCAGCTGCTTTCTTATACCATTCAAAAGCCTGCTTATAATCTTGCTCAACTCCCAATCCACTATGATACATAAAGCCCAAATTAGATTGAGCCGCTCTATAACCCAAATCAGCCGCCTTTCTATACCATTTTACGGCCTCCTGATCATCACGAGTCACTCCATATCCACGACGATACATAATACCCAGATTATACAAAGCCACCATATCATCCTGCTTGGCAGATTTTCGGTACCAATTCAATGCCTCCTGATAATTCCGTTCAATTCCTTGCCCTTTCATATACATAAAGCCCAAATTAGCCTGCGCTCTGGGATGATTCTTTTTAGCCGCCTTCATATACCACTGAACGGCTTGAAAATTATCTTGTTTTACACCTATACCGTTGCGATAACGATTGCCTAACTCTAATTGTGCGTTAGGATCACCACTTTTTGCCTTCGGTTCTAGGTGAAATAGAGAGTTATCTTCTATATTTGTCCCATTATTGGGAGAACTACTATTTTGCGCATTCAGACTCAAAGCGCCTAAACACATAAATATTACTAAATAGCACCATCTTTTCATAAAAAATGTATTAACTTAATTTTGTTGGGCGTGACCCTATCTAATTTTTTTATGCGCCAGTAGGGGCGCACCTATGTGTGCGCCCTCGCATAAAAAAATTAGATAGGGTCGGGCTATCCGCTCTTATGTGGCTATGTGCCACCTACTACACTAAGCGCTACTTGTCTCCTAAGGGAGCCTGCGTATCGCTAAGTTTCGTAAGGCATCACATGAACGCCACATACCGCTTCTATCCCTCACGCATTGAACTAGGGAACGCAAAATTAAAGATTTTATCCTTGCTTATCGATATTTTAACAAAATTTGATGAGCTAAGGTCTTCAAAAATTACGCAAAAAAACGAATCATGCTTCGAAAAATCGTCTTATACCTTGTATTGATCCTTGTATTATTCATTGGTTTATTATTCGCTATACCTTATTTCTTTAAGGGGCAAATAGTGGATTACGCTAAGGAACAATTGAACGAACAACTCAACGCTAAAGTTGACTTCAAAGATGTAAATTTGTCACTGATTCGAAACTTCCCTAAGCTACGAGCTTCCTTGGATGATCTCCTCATCATTGGAGAAGGGCCATTTGCTAATGATACACTCGCAAATATAGACGAATTAGCCTTGACGATGCCCCTAAGAAATATCATCAGTCAAGACCCAATTGAGATATTAGGCATTAATGTAGTTCGACCAATTATTAAGGCCAAAGTACTAAAGGATGGTAAAGCTAATTGGGATATTACTAAGCCCAGTCCCGCAGGAACAGAAGCAGAAGCGAGTAGCTATAACATCAAGATAAAAGAATATAGTGTATCCAATGGAGAAATCATTTATGAGGATCTGGCCTCAAATATGTTTATGTCTATGAAAGATATTGACCACGAAGGTGCTGGTGATTTTACGCAAGATATATTTGATTTAGCCACTCAAACAGACATTGCTCAAATGAGCTTTTTATTTGATGGTATCAAATACCTGAATAAAGTCAAAGTAGATGCTAAAGCAGATTTCGCTATTGATAATAATAAAAACCAATACACCTTCAAGCAAAATGACATTAAGCTAAACAACTTAGCATTAGGCTTTGCAGGTAGTGTCGCCTTATTAAGAGATGCCTACAAAATGAATATGAGATTCGATGCTAAGGAGTCTTCCTTAAAGAATTTTATTTCTATCCTTCCGGCTGCTTATACCAAGGACTTTGATGATGTAAAAGCCGAAGGACAAATGGCTTTTAATGGAAAAGTTAATGGAGTATATAGTGACAGTAGTTATCCCGCATTTGATGTGAATTTGAATATCGATAATGGTAATATCAAATACCCATCTTTGCCTAATTCCATAGATAAGGTAAATGTAAAAGCAAAGATTGAAAACTCAGACGGCATACTCGATAATACGGTGGTTGATATTCGCCCATTGACTTTTGAAATAGATAATGCACCATTTGATATGCAAATGTTGATCAAAACACCAATGAGTGATCCTGATGTAGACATGATAGCCAAAGGTAAGTTGGATTTAGCCCAATTAGCCCAAAGTTATCCCGTAGAGGGCGTAAGCAAATTGGCAGGCCTAATGGATGTAGATGTCAAAGCGAAAGCAAAGATGTCTGCCATTGAAAAAGAACGCTATAGCGATGTCATGATGGATGGTTACTTAAAGATGGAGAATGTAGAAGTGGAAGGGGAAATTACTCCATTGCCGCTAAGCCTAAAAGCATTGGATATGACCTTCAGCCCTCAAAAGGCAAATGTCAATCAGATGGATGGACAGATTGGTACTTCCGATTTTGATATTAAAGGTAGTTTGGAGAATCTATTGCCTTATTACTTGGGAGAAGGAACCTTAAAAGGTAGTGTAATGCTCAATTCAAACTCTTTAGATATGAATGAATATCTAACAGGAGAAGCAAGTACAGAAGAAAGCAGTGCACCTTTAGAAGCAATAGAAGTACCTAAAGATTTAGATCTCGCATTAGTAGGCAATGCTGGTGTAGTTTATTATGATGACCTTCAGCTTAATAATGTAAAAGGATCTTTAACTATAAAAGATGGAGCCCTCACATTTAATGATGTGAAGACCAATATTTTTGATGGACAAATAGTGATGAATGGTGCTTATGATACTTCTGAAGGAGTAGAAGCGCCTGCCGTTAATTTTAAATATGCGGTACAAAGTCTAAATATCCAAAAGGCATTTGAAAAGTTAAATACGATCCAAATGTTAGCGCCTGTTTGTAAATTTATAGATGGGACCTTTAATACGGAGTTGGCTATGGATGGAGTCTTAGGCAAAGACCTTAGTCCTCAATGGATGACTTGGAGTGGAAATGGTTTATTAGCCGTATTAAAAGGGGCGATCAAGGGATTTGCTCCCTTAGAAAAATTAGCAGAAGAATTAAAAATTAAAGCCTTAGATAATATCAGCTTACAAGATATGAAAACTTGGTTCAAGTTTAAGGATGGTAGAGTAGAGGTAGGTCCTTTTGAAATAGTGAAGGATAATATCAAGATGGCTGTAGCGGGTTCTCATGGTATTGATCAAAGCTTAGATTATAAAATATTTGCGGCTATTCCGAAAGATAAAATGGGAAAGCAAGCCAGTGCTATGGTAGATAATTTAGCTTCCCAAGCTAAGGCACAAGGCATCAGCTTAAAGGTGCCAGACTTTATTAATGTGGCGATTGATGTTCAAGGTACTATTACTCAGCCTAAGATTAAGTTGAATTACGAAGATGCTTTTAATAATGCTAAGCAGTCTCTAATGCAGATGGCGCAAGCTTATGCTGATAGTTTAAAAGGAGAGGTGACGCAAAGAGTAGAAAAAGAAGTGGAAGAACTCAAAAATAAAGCCACTGAAAAAGTAGAGGAGGAGCTTGATAAAGCTAAGGAGCAATTAGAGGCTAAGAAACAAGCGCTAGAAGATCAGGCTAAGGAGGAATTAGAAAAGCAAAAAGCTAAAGCTAAAAAAGAGCTAGAAGACAAGGCTAAGAAAGAAGCGGAAAAACTTAAAAAAGAAGCGGAGAAAAAGCTTAAGGACGAGGCGAAAAAGAAAGCAGAAGATGCGGCTCAAAAGGCTAAAGATAAAGTCAAAGATGAAGTGGAGGATAATATCAAAGATAAGGCAAAGGATGCCTTAAAGGATATGTTTAAAAAACCTAAGTAATACAACATAGATATGAGTATATGGAAAGTAGAGCCTAATATTGATTTAATTAATCAATCTTGTGAGGCTTGTATGGTAGGACACATAGGAATTAAAATTACAGAAGCAGGAGATGATTATCTGAAGGGCACTATGCCAGTGGATCATCGAACTACTCAGCCTTTTGGTATTTTGCATGGAGGTGCTTCGGTGACATTAGCAGAATCATTGGGGAGTTTAGCGGCTAATTTGGCTGTCGATCCTGCGACTCATCGTTGTGTGGGTTTGGATATCAATGCGAATCATGTTCGTGCAGTGCCGAGTGGTTCTATGGTGACTGGGATTGCAAAGCCTTATCATATTGGTCGTTCTACCCAAGTGTGGGATATCAAGATTTATGATGAGCGTGAAAAATTAGTCTGTGTAAGTCGTTTGACGATGTCGGTGATTAGTAATTAACTGAATAACGTTAAAACTTTAAAACGTTATTCAGTTAATTTTTTTATTCAAAGAATTGCATAAAGGTGCTCAATTCATTTTTGAGTTCTCTTCTGTCGACGATTTTGTCTAGGAAGCCGTGATCTTTCACGAACTCTGATGATTGGAATCCTTCGGGTAGATCCCTTTTGATAGTATCCTTGATGACTCTTGGGCCTGCAAAGCCTATGAGTGCTTTAGGTTCTGCGATATTAATATCTCCTAACATGGCAAAAGAGGCAGTTACCCCACCAGTAGTTGGGTCCGTCATTAAGGAAATATAGGGCAATTGGTGTTGCGCTAATTGACTTAATTTGGCAGAGGTTTTAGCCATTTGCATGAGAGCAAAGGCAGATTCCATCATACGAGCGCCTCCAGACTTAGAGATAATCAAGAGTGGATAACGATGCTCGATGCAGTAATCAATAGCTTTTGCAATTTTCTCTCCCACTACAGAACCCATGGAGCCACCTATGAAAGAGAAGTCCATTGCTGCGATGACCAAGGGACGTTTTTTTATTGCCCCAATTCCTACTTGAAGAGCATCATTCAAGTCAGTCTTATCTTGAGCAGCTATTAATCTTTTGTTGTAAGCTTTGAGGTCTGTAAAACCTAAGATATCTTTCGGTTTTAGCTCATCAAAAAGGATTTCGTATTCTTGATTGTCGTAAAGTAGATCAAAATATTGGTTAGAACCAATACGAGTATGGTATTCACATTCGCTACAAACATGTGCATTTTCTGTATGTTCTTTATTTCGAATGGTTGTTTTGCAGTTGGGGCATTTGTACCAAATATCAGGCGGATCCTTCTTGACCCTTGTAGTAATGCCCTTGTTTCTTCTTCTAAACCAGCCCATATTTACTGTGATTTATATCATTATAAAAATATACCTTCATTGAAATTAAAAAGCCAAATTCCAGCCTAGCTTAATAATTTATCGTACTTACATCTAAGTTAGGATGAATATGGCACAAATTAAAGAAACCGAGCCAGAATATTATAAAAATACGCTAGGTCGGTTTCATTATTTTTGCTGATTAAGCTCTTTAGACTAGCTCAACTTACTATCTTATGCGATTGTGATTTCGCTATCTAAGTAAACATCTTGAACTGAGTTTAGAACTTTTATACCATCTTTCATTGGGCGTTGGAAGGCTTTTCTGCCTAATATTAAGCCAGCACCACCAGCACGCTTATTGATTACAGCTGTCGTTACGGCTTCTGCTAAATCTGATTTGCCGCTTGAAGCGCCACCAGAATTGATTAAACCAACTCTTCCCATATAGCAGTTAGCTACTTGATAACGAACTAGATCAATAGGGTGATCTGAAGCTAAGCGGTTATACATTTTAGGATGAGTTTTAGCAAATCCGATCTCAGTAAACCCACCATTATTAACAGCTAATTTTTGTTTGATGATATCGGCTTGTATAGTAACTCCTAAGTGATTTGCTTGGCCTGTTAAATCCGCTGCTGCATGATAATCAGTCCCATCTTTTTTGAATTCGGAATTTCTTGTATAGCACCAAAGAATGGTTGCCATTCCTAATTCGTGAGCATAGTCGAATGCTTCAGCTATTTCTACTAATTGTTCTCTGGTGTAATCAGAGCCAAAGTAGATAGTAGCACCAACTGCTACAGCGCCCATATTCCAAGCATTTTCGATAGAGCCGAATAATACTTGATTGTAGCTATTTGGGTAAGACATTAACTCATTGTGGTTGATTTTTACTACAAAAGGAATTTTGTGTGCATATTTACGAGACATAGCGCCTAAAACACCGAAAGTAGATGCCACTGCATTACAACCTCCTTCAATCGCCAATTCGATGATTTTTTCAGGATCGAAGTAAATTGGGTTAGGGGCAAAGGAGGCTCCACCAGTATGCTCTATACCTTGATCAACAGGTAAGATAGAAAGATAACCAGTATCGGCTAATCTACCGTGGCTATAAAGCGCTTGTAAGCTTCTCAAAGATTGATTACTTCGATTAGATTGGCTCCAGATGCGATCTACTACATCTCCACTTACATGGTGGATTTGTTTTTTTGTAATTGTTTTACATTCGTGTGTAAGTAAAGATTCTGCTTTCTTACCGAGTAACTTGACAATTTGCTTATGAGTCATTGACTTCATTTTTTGTGTAAAAAAATTGATACAATTAGGATGCAAAATTATAAAAATAGTTACGTATTTAGGAGTCAATTGATTGAAAATCTATCACTTTAGTTGCCAAATCACATTTTTTTGTAATTTTGCGCCTCTAATATTAACTAAATTATGGAAATACAATTCCCAGAAGGCTTCATATGGGGCACTTCTACAGCAGCCGCCCAAATTGAGACAGCCACAGATCACGAATGGAAAGGAGTAAAATCTAAAGATGGTTATATCTTTGATCGAACGATTGACCATGAAAAAAGGCGTGATGAGGACTTAGAATATATCTGTCAGTTTGGGGCTTATCGAATGGGGGTCGATTGGGCAAGGCTTCAGCCAACGCCTAATGCGCCATTTGATCCAGAGGTCGTCAAGGAGTATAGGGACTTTATGATAAAGCTCAAAGAGCGAGGCGTTTATATTATGTTAGTCATTCATCACTTTACTAATCCCAATTGGTTTGTACAATTGGGTTCATGGGAGAAGGAGCGTACACTTCCTTTCTTTGTGGATTATGCTAAAAAGGTGGTAGAGCACTTTGGTGATTTGACGGATAATTGGAATACTTTCAATGAACCGGGGGTATATGCTTTTAATGGCTTTTTAACTGGCCACTTTCCTCCTTTTAAGAAAAGTTTAGGTTTGATGCAAAGGGTTTTAGCGAATTTAGGAAAGGCTCATCATACCATTTTCCCGATCATAAAGGATAAGTATCCAGATAAACCGATAGGGATTTCTAAGAATGCGGTGATTTTTTACCCAATGAATGTGATGGGAAAAGTACCTGCCAAAATAGCGGATAAGTTATTTATGGAGACTACAGCGGATCATTTTGTGGAGCAATTGGATTATTTGGGGGTAAGTTATTATGCTCGTATTGGTTTTGACCCATTTCCCGTTTCTGAAGTTGATACGCCAGGCAAGTTAGATAAACTAGGTAAGCGCCACGACAAGATGTGGGAATATTATCCTCAAGGTTTACATGAAACCTTATTGCGTTTTCACAAGCGTTATGGTAAGCCCTTTTTTATTACTGAGAATGGTATTTGTTCGGATGATTGTGATGAGCGAATAGAGAGTATTAAGGATTATTTGCGATTAATAAAAGATGTACAAGATAGAGGCATTGAGGTGAAGGGTTATTTCCATTGGTCTACCTTTGATAATTTTGAATGGAGCCTCGGTCCAAGCTATCGTTTTGGTTTGGTGAATGTTGATATGAATACGATGGAAAGAAGTATGAAAAAATCAGGCCTGTTCTACAAAAGTATAGTAGAAAATAATGGCTTTTAATTTGTTAAACCAAATGATGGGAAATACGTTAAGATAAAGAGTTAACTAATATTAATAAAATACCCCATAAAATCATGAATAAGATGCGCGCATTTATGCCTGTGTTAAATCTCCCAAAAACTATAATAAGTCTATTAGTTTTAAGCTTTTTTTTATTGTCGAGTAGTAATCTATCTGCTCAAAATAAGTATACCTTAAGTGGGTATCTCAAAGATGCTTCCAGTGGGGAGACTTTGATTGGAGCGAATGTATACGAAGCGGAGACCAAGTCCTATGGAGCTACGACGAATCTTTACGGTTTTTATTCCTTGACAATGCCTGAAGGAGACTATACAATAGAATTCTCTTATCTAGGTTATCAGAGTATACAAGCTGAGATTAGTTTGACCAAAGATATTGTCCTTGATATGGAGTTGCCTGAGGCAGGGGTAATCATGGATGAGGTAGTCGTTAAAGGAGAGCGAAAAGATGAGAATGTCGAGAGTGCTGATATGGGTAAAGTAGAATTATCCATGGATAAGATCAAAACGCTTCCTGCTTTATTAGGGGAAGTGGATGTACTGAAAACCATTCAGTTATTACCTGGAGTTCAATCTGCTGGTGAAGGAAATTCTGGCTTTTATGTAAGAGGTGGAGGGCCTGATCAGAACTTGATTTTACTAGATGAAGCAACGGTATTTAATACGGGGCACCTATTAGGTTTTTTCTCAGTATTTAATGCGGATGCGATTAAGAATACAACGATTATAAAAGGCGGAATGCCAGCGCAGTATGGTGGGCGACTTTCATCAGTTCTGGATATCAATATGAAGGAAGGAAATAATAAGAAGTTTGCGGTGACTGGTGGTATTGGTCTATTATCTTCTCGATTGACAGTAGAAGGTCCTTTGAAGAAAGACCAGAGTTCATTCATTGTTTCTGGGCGTAGAACCTACGCCTTTGAGTTAGCTAAACCGGCCATTGATAATACTGATTTTGCAGGTACTAGCTACTTTTTTTATGATTTGAATGCAAAAGTCAATTATCGTTTTTCAGAAAAAGATAGAGTTTACTTAAGCGGATATTTTGGTAGAGATGTATTGAATTACACCTTTGAGAATAGAGGCTTAGGTATTCGATTACCTTATGGTAATAGTACTGCGACTTTAAGATGGAATCACTTATTTAGCAATAAGCTCTTTATGAATTTATCAGCTATTTATAATGACTATCAATTTGAGTTTGGATTTGATGCGGAAGACTTTACTTTTAGTTTAGAGTCTGGCGTTAGGGATTGGAATGGAAAGTTAGATTTTGATTATTATCCAAATGCGCGTAATCAGGTCAAATTTGGTGGCGCTTATACTTATCATACATTTATTCCAAATGCAGCATCAGGACAAGCAGGCGATGTGGTGTTTGATGGGATAGAAAATAAACAATATGCTCACGAAGCGGCATTATACGTTCAAGACGAAATAGACATTACTGATTGGTTAAAAGTTAATGTAGGCCTAAGAGGCTCTTTCTTTCAACAAGTTGGTCCTTATGACCAATTGATTTATGATGAGAGAGATATTCCAGTAGACACTATTTTTTATGAAGCAGGAGACGCTATACAAGACTATAATAGTGTAGAGCCAAGATTCTCTGCAAGGGTGAAGTTAGATGAAGTATCTTCTTTGAAGGCAGGTTTAAGTTTTAATACTCAGTATTTGCACTTAGTTTCTTATGGCTCTACTTCTTTACCAGCAGATTTATGGATTCCGAGTTCTATTAATGTAGAACCACAGAGAGGTGTACAATATTCTTTAGGGTATTTTCGTAATTTCTTAGATGATACGTACGAAACATCCGTAGAGGTTTATTATAAGGACTTAAAGAATCAGATCATGTATGCGCCAGGTTATGTACCTGAGTTGGGAGTAGATCCTGATCAAAGCTTTGTCTATGGAACAGGAACTTCTTATGGTGCTGAATTTTTCTTCAAGAAAGCTTTAGGTGATTTGAATGGATGGGTTGGCTACACAATATCTAAGACAGATAGAGAATTTGATGCTTTAAATAATGGGAAACCATTTCCAGCTAAGTTTGATAGAACCCATGATTTATCAGTAGTGCTCTCTTATTCAGCAGGAGAGCGTTGGGTATTTGGTGGTGTCTTTATCTATGGAACAGGTAATGCATTGACGCTTCCTACAGGTAGATACATTATTGATGGGCAAGTATTGAATGAGTATGGGGACATTAATAGTTATAGAATCAAGCCTTATCACCGTATGGATTTATCAGCAACGCTTAATAGTAAGCCTGGAAAGAAGTGGGAGTCAAGTTGGACTTTTGCAGTCTACAATGTGTATAATAGAAAGAATACTTTCTTCATTTATACAGATGCGGAATTTTCTTTAGAAGAGCAATCATTAAGCACGAAGGCTTATGATGTGGCTTTATTCCCAATTATACCTTCTATCACCTACAACTTTAACTTTTAATCAAACAAAAATGAGAAATACCTTTTTTATAATAGTTGGTTTTTTATCCCTCTTTTTGTTTTGGGGGTGTGAGGAAGAGATTACCTTAGATTTACCCGAGCCAGATAGTCAAGTAGTGGTAGAAGGCTTCATAGAGAATGGCCAACCTCCGTTTGTGATATTGACTAGAAATGCCCCTTATTTCGCAGAATTTAATTTTGGGGATTTATCTTCTTTTTTAGTGAAGGGAGCGACGGTTAGTGTTTCGGATGGAGAGACGGAGTATATGCTTGGAGAGTTGGAGATTCCTGTAACGGATACTTTAACGGCTTCGGTGTATACTACATTAGCATTACAAGGAGAAGAAGGAAAAACTTACACACTAACAGTGGAGGCAGACGGAAAAACGATGACTAGTACAACAACTATTCCTAATGCGGTACCTATAGATACCTTATATTTTGAGAATTTGCCTAATTTGGAAAATGACTCGATGTTGATTATGTATGGGAAAATTTCTGATCCAGATACATTAGGTAATTTTTATCGTTTCTTTACTCAGGTGAATGACGATGATTTAATTGCTCCTTTTAACTCAGTAGGAGATGATTTATTCATCAATGGTACGAGTTTTACTACGCCGATTTTTAGAGCTCAGAGACGAACAGAAGATATAGATCCTAATACATTCGGCTATTTCCATAAAGGAGATACGGCTACAATAAAAATTTGCTCTATAGATGCAGAACATTATGAATTTTGGTTAACTATGGAGACTCAGCTAGGTAATCAAGGAAGTCCTTTTGCCTCTCCTTCGGATATTGTCACCAATATAGAAGGAGGTTATGGTGTTTGGGGAGGTTATGGTGCAAAATATTATACCATCATAGTTCCTGAAGATGAATAAACCCTCTTTAAGGATTAAGTAGCTAAATGTAAATAATTACCTTCAACTACTTATTATGAAATCAATTCGCAAAATTTCATTACTTTTGACAATCAATTGAAAAATAATTTTTTATAAATGGAAAACAACACAGAAAAAGCTAAAGTACTAATAATTGGTTCTGGGCCTGCAGGTTATACAGCAGCGGTATATACAGCCAGAGCTGGACTAAATCCTGTATTATATACTGGTTCAAAGCCAGGAGGTCAATTGATGGATACGACCGATGTGGAGAATTATCCAGGATATCCTAAAGGCATTATGGGGCCAGAGATGATGAAAGATTTTGAAGATCAGGCTCGTCGTTTTGGGACGGATGTCAATTATGGACACGTTACTGAGGTGGTTTTTGAGGATATGAATCACAAGGTAGTGATAGATGAAAGTAAGGTTGTTTATGCGGAGTCAATAATCATTTCTACTGGGGCTACGGCTAAGTGGTTGGGATTAGAATCTGAACAGCGATTAAATGGTATGGGCGTTTCTGCTTGTGCGGTTTGTGATGGCTTCTTTTATAAAGGTCAGGAAGTGGCTGTAGTAGGCGCTGGAGACACTGCTTGTGAGGAGGCATTATACTTATCTAAGCTTTGTACGACTGTTCATATGTTGATTCGTAGAGATGAGATGCGTGCTTCTAAGATTATGCAAGAGCGTGTGCATCAGGCTGAAAATATCAAAATATACTGGAATACAGAGACTGATGAGGTGTTAGGAAAAGATGAAGTAGAAGGCGTAAGAGTGGTGAATAATCAAACAGGAGAAAAAACAGAAATTCCATTAACGGGCTTCTTTGTAGCTATTGGGCATAAGCCTAATACAGATTTATTCAAAGGAAAGTTAGATATGGATGAATCGGGTTACTTGATCACTAAGCCAGGAAGTACAGAAACAAATATAGAAGGCGTTTTTGCGTCTGGTGATGTGCAGGATAATATTTATCGTCAAGCAGTAACTGCTGCTGGTACGGGATGTATGGCTGCATTAGATGCGGAGCGTTATTTATCGAAGAAAGAGTTTGAGGCGGTTTCTTGATTTAACTGACAAACTGGTAAACTGGCGAACTGATAAACTGA
>JAHDDN010000286.1 GCA_020629335.1 Chitinophagales bacterium
TTAACAATAATATTGAGTGTTTTGTGAAAGGTCAATTTTTGCGCGAGGGATAGGAACGGTATGTGGCGTGATGAAGTAGCTTACGTAGCTTAGTGATGCGATGGCTGGCCCGCAGGGCAGACAAGCAGCACTTAGCGTAGTAGCTGCTGAATAGCCACATAAGAGTGGATAGCCCGACCCTGCGCCTTCGGCGAATGCGTAATGCATAATGATGAATGATTAATTTTTTTTGTGCTGCGGACTTGGATTACGATCGCAGGGACGCGCCCTAAAAGTATCACATAAAATTAAATGTTTTCATAACATTGGTGAAAGTTTGTATTTCTCGTATCTTTATTAGCAAAACCAACAAGAGATGAAAAACTTACTACCAACTTTAGCACTACTATTATTGCCCGTTTTATTGATGAGCCAATCGACGAAAAAAGTATTGATTATTGGGATTGATGGCGTTCGGTCGGATGCATTGGAAGCGGCTAATACGCCGAATTTAGATATTTTGATAGGCAATGGATACTATAGCCCTGATGCAATGAATGATGATATTACGATTAGTGGGCCTGGATGGTCTGCTATATTATGTGGTGTTTGGTCACCTAAACATTTGGTGACTGGCAATGACTTTACGATTAATGATTATACAAATTATCCTTCTATTTTTAGTTATGTAGAGGATTTTGATCCCAACCTAAACACGGCTTCTATCGGGCATTGGAATCCGATTAATGATAATATAGTTTTGAATGATGCAGATTACAAATTAAATGTCTCTTCAGATGCAGACTTGGCAACGGAAGCGTCTAATTACTTGACCAATAATGATCCCGATATTTTATTTTTACATTTTGATGAGACAGATGGTGCGGGTCATTCTTTTGGCTTTTCGCCTGATGTACCTCAATATATTTCGGCTATTGAAGCGGTAGATATTTATCTTGGAGATGTCTTATTGAGTTTGACCAATAGACCGACTTATGCTTCGGAGGATTGGTTGATTCTTTGCACGACGGATCATGGTGGACAAGGATTTTCACATGGAGGAACTAGCTTTGTAGAAGAGCGGGTGTTTTTTATAGCCAGTGGAGATAATGTGCCTACGGAGCTGATTGAAAAAGATAGTACTTTGGTGAATAATGCTACTTTTAATTGTCTAAACGAAACCGTCGAATTAGATTTTGATGGATCGAATGATTATGTTCAGATTGCTAATAATTCATTGTTTGATTTTGGCAGTAGTCAAGATTTTACGATAGAGTGCCGAATGCGAACTACTAATGCTGGTGATGTAGCGATAGTAGGTAATAAAGATTGGGATTCGGGTTTAAATCCTGGTTTTGTTTTTTCATTTAAACTTCCATCAGGTCCAGCTTGGAAAGTGAATATTGGAGATGGCAGTAGTCGGGTAGATTTAGAGAATGGCGGAAGCATAGCTGATAATGAATGGCATACGCTGACGGTTAGCTTTGATCGAGATGGTGATATGATTATGTATGAAGATGGGGTGAGTGTAGATGCTGGTAGCATTGCGGGTATTGGAGATATCAATACTAATGCTGGTTTGTTTTTTGGAGCGGACATCAATAGTGCTTATGACTTTACAGGATCTATAGCAGAAGTGCGAGTTTGGGATAAAGTTATTGGGCCAACAGAGATTGCCGATTGGCATTGTACGGAGGTGACGAATACGCACCCTGACTATAGTAATTTAGTAGGTTATTGGAAAATGAATGATGGCCCTGGTCAGACCACAGTAATAGATGATTCAGGAAATGGCAATGATGGAAGCATTAATGATGCAGAATGGATTGATCCTTCTATGGTGTGGGAATATGATTTTAGTCAGACGCCTCGTATTGTTGATACTTCACCAACTGCTTTGACGCATCTTTGTATACCTGTACCAGCTGCTTTTGATGGAGAGAGTCGAGTGGATGTGTGTTCCTTAGGCTTACAAGTATCAGCATTCTTAGAGGGGCCTTATGAAGTAGGAGGCTCTATGAATACTACGCTAAGAGATGAAAGTTTACTACCATTAGCTCAACCATTTAATACCGCTCCTTGGAATTATGCAGGTACGGAAACCGTAACGAGTATTCCTGATGATGTAGTAGATTGGGTATTCATTGAAATATTAGATGCCGCTTATGATATTCAAACACAAAGAGCTGCTTTCATTAAAACAGATGGGACAGTAATAGATTTGAATGGTGCTAATATCGTAGAACTGAGTGTGCCTTCAGGAGATTATTATATCGTAATAAAGGCAAGAAATCATGTTGGACTGATGAGTGATTTTGTTATTACTTTACCTAATTCAAGTAGCTTTGATATGAGCGTGCCAGCTAATGTTAGAGACGGAATTGATCAATTATACTTAAGCTCTGATGGGACTTATTGTATGCACGCAGGTGATTTTAATGGAGATGGTATTATGAGTGTGATGGATTTTAATGAGTATATCACAGAGCCTTCAGCAATTTTAGAATATCATGAGTTAGATATAGATATGGATGGTCATGTCACGGTAGATGACTATGATTTATATAGAAAGAATCTGAGCTTTACAGGTGTGATACAAGTGCGTTATTAACCTTCACATGCTCCACGATATTTTTAAATATCTGTAGCCCTTGTCCCTCCTCACTAATATTAGGATTTTGTCTTTTGATTTGTCCCCAGTTGGGATGATTATAAAGCGAAAGGAAAGCTTCAGGGTGGGGCATGAGGCCAAAAATTTGCCCATTAGGATCACTTAGGCCAGCGCAATTGAGTTGAGAGCCATTAGGATTGAGTGGATACTCTGATACGGCATTGCCTTCATGGTCACAGTAGGTCAAGCAGTTAAGATTGCCTTTAATGATGGCATTTTTGATAGCTTCATCCTTGATAATTAACTTACCTTCTCCATGTCTGACAGGCAAAGCGATGATGTCAATTCCTTTCAAGAAAGGCGTATTATTATTGGGGTTTACTTTGCAGTGGACCCAACGATCTTCATATTTGCCAGAGTTGTTAGTCCGTAGTGTCACCTCTTGATCTACTGTTCCATTGATATTAGGCAATAAGCCTAATTTAACTAAAACCTGAAAGCCATTACAAGCGCCGAAGATAAACTTGCCATCTGCTAAAAATAGTTTGATTTCTTCTAAGAGCGTTCGTCCATTTGGGAGTTGCTTATACTTGATTTTATTGGCTAAGACCTTACCCGATGAAATATCATCCCCAAAAGAAAATCCTCCAGGAATATTAAGAATATCAAAATCGTGAATAGAGAAAGATTTGAGTAAGATATCATTGAGGTGAACTATTGTTGCCTCAGCGCCAGCTAAACGATAAGCGGCAGCCGTTTCTTCTTCACAATTGATTCCAAAACCAGTAATAACTAATGATTTAACTATTGACATCTGATAAGTGATTTATGAACTCGTTTAAAGTTTTATGGTGAAGTTGAAAATGAGGTAATTTTTCGTAGTTCAAGGCATTTTTGAGGTGCATAGCATCGCTACGGACCGATAAAATAACGCAGAAATACGGAAAATTAGCCATTTTCTAAGCCAGTAGAAAAACTTTAAATGAGTTCTATGCAGTTACTGCAAATTTACGATTTAAAAACTCCAAACAAGCTTCATTAAAGTCTTGGGCCTTTTCGATATTACAAACATGCCCACATTTCTCAATGACGACTAATTCCACATGATCATATTTATCGGAATACTTCTTAGCAGGGGCCATAAATACGTGATCTTCTGCACCCATTACGACTAAGGTAGGGGCCGAAACTTCCACATGGTAGTGTGCATCAATTTGTTTTTTGACATCTTTCAGCAAAGTGAGCCATCTATCGAAATCCTTTTGGCCGATTTTTTCGGCTTCTTGGATGAATATTTCTCTTGATTTTTTGTGATTATTATTAGGAAGGATAATTAGCGCCAGCATCTTATAAAGCACATGAAAAGGAACAACTTTACTAGTATAATATCCTAATTTCAATAGGTAATCCAATTTCCAACTCATACCAAATACGCCACCACCAACAATAATAGACTTGACCATATCAGGTCTAAACTCATCTACCATTCGAATGAAAATAGAACCCATAGAAACCGCTACAAAGTGCGCTTTTTTAATGCCTAAGTTATCATTGAGCTCAATCACATCTTTAGCTACTAATTCTAAAGCAAAATCTCCCTCAAAAGGCATATTACGAGATTCACCATGATCCCTTAAATCTAACATTAGCACATTAAAATGCTCCTTAAAGGCATCTATCTGACGTTTGAAAGTATTCATACTTCCACCAGCGCCGTGCATAAAGACGACCCAATCGTGTTCATCTGATAGAATATGGGGAATATGATGGATATACCGCTTATTAGAATCAGCCATGTTGTTGTTTTTCCTAAAAATACAAAATTACAAATTAAACTCTACTAATGATGAAAAAATAAAACCAAAACTTCATTTAGACTAGTACCGGCCACTACGAAATATAGAAATGATCAAAAACATAAAAAGGACTCCTGCAAAGCTTAATCCAATAATACTAAAATAAGGCAAACCACCACTCGTAGCAGGTCCAGCATAAGCACCCGCATTCATCATGATACCCGATGCAATTAAGAGTGCACATATCAATATCGCCATGATGAGTCGATTAGTGATATAGTCAATTTTTTGTAAGATCGGCTCCCAACCCTTCAGCTCAATTGAGCTATGGATACGTCCTTTTTTAACCTTAGTCAATATATCACGGACATCGATAGGAAATCCATCCAACATATTGATTATATTGATAGCCCTACTGCTTAATACATCAGCGATATTTTTCTCTGAATACTGCTCTAAAATCAGTTTCCGACCAAAAGGCTTCACATACTCAAAAGTATTTAAATCTGGATGTACTGTTTTACCAATCCCTTCCAAGATTGCCAAGGCTCTTAAAATGATAAAAACACCTCCAGGCACTCGAATCTGATAATCATACACCAATTTTTGTAGTCGATTCGCCAATTCGGCCATACTACTCTCACTCACATCCAAAACGGTATAATCCTGTATGATTTCGTATAGCTCATACTCCAGCGCTTGCATATCCTCAATATTATCATCAATCGCCAATTTCCGTAGGTTATTAGCCATTCCCCTTGCATTCTGCTGCGCCATATCAATAAATACCCCCGCAAAAGCAAACTTATCTCGCTTCATTAAGCGCCCAACCATACCAAAGTCAATCAGGCAAATCGTTCCGTCTTTACGTACAATAATATTTCCTGGATGCGGGTCCGCATGAAAAAAGCCAAACTCAAAAATCTGTGTCAAATAAATATTCATTCCCCGCTCCGCAATCTCCTTAGGATCAATATTCCACTGTTTTAATTGCTTGACATCCGTCACCTTACAACCCTTAATAAACTCTAAAACCAATACCTTTTTAGTCGAATGTTCCTTATAAGCCATTGGCACATAGAAGTCTGTTCTATCGCTATAAAAATTTCTAAATTGTGTGATATTCCGAGCCTCATTCGTATAATCCAGCTCCTTCTGCATACTCTTATCAAAAGCCTCAATGACATCCATCGGATTCGTAATCCCCTGTTGCTCAAAGAAACTTTCCCCTCTACGCACCACCTCCTTCATAATAGCAATATCCGTCTCCACGATATAATCCACTCTTGGCCGTTGCACCTTCACCACGACTTCCTTTCCATTCTTTAATCGAGCCGCATGAACCTGCCCAATAGAAGCCGATCCCAAAGGTTTCTCATTAAAATAAGCAAATAACTGATCAATCGTCTTCCCCGTCTGTTGCTCAATTGTCTTCTGGACAATCTCAAAATCAAAAGGCGGCACCTCACTCTGTAATTTCTCAAACTCCTCCAATAGTTCCGCAGGCAATATATCAGGTCGATTACTCAATACCTGCGCCCCCTTAATAAACGTAGGCCCTAACTCTTCCACCGCCATTCTCAGACGTTCCCAACGAGAAGTCTCAAAAACAGAACGCTCATCTCGTTTCCACTTCAGCTTCCGCTTCTCTGTCATCAAGCTCTTTAATGGCGTATTAATCACCACATCCTCAAAGCCATACTTAAATAATATGGCAATGATTTCTCTCGCTCGCTTTATATTTTTAAACGTCTGGTCAAACAGCATTCAGTCTCTACATTGATTAAGTTCACAAGTTAGCATTCTTACCCCTAAATATCAAATTAGAGTATTTGTGAAATGGTTTAATTAGTATATTAGTTTTAATAGCACTTTCCTTTGTCAGAATCAGAATTCACAAGATTAGAGAATTAACAGAATTATTGAGTCGGTCAAGAATGTTAAATGGGTTATGAAAATTCTGCAAATCATACAATTCTGAATCAGCTATTCTTTCTGTAGAGACGCCTACTGGCGTCTTTTTAATATTTAGGATTATTTAGGACAAAAAAAGCTGTCTTCAGACAGCGCAAAATATGCTAGCCTATGATTTCAATCGTAGGTGGCAGAAGAGCGATTAATCCCCATCCAAAAAAATAGCTAAGTTATCCACTGCCTAGTATTTATAAAACATCAGTAAAAACCCGATTCCCTCATCTCGCAAAGCCACCCAAATCCTGTTGAGCATCGTAATAGATACCTGTGTGCTTCGCGCTCGGTATGGCAGTTTCGTTTGTGTTTTATATTTATTATGTAGAGACGCGTATTCGCGTCTCCATACCCACACCTCCATATTCACATTACCTTTGTAAAACAGCAATAAAAAAAAACTTAATCCCTAAATTCGTGATTCAGACGATGGGAGAAGCCTATTATTCAGAAAATTCAGATTCAGACAAAAAAAAGCTGTCTTCAGACAGCGCAGGCATGGTAGCCTACGATTTCAATCGTAGGC
>JAHDDN010000287.1 GCA_020629335.1 Chitinophagales bacterium
TTTATTGGCTTAGGGATGGTAGCGGTATGAGGCGTTTATGGCCTGACTTACGGAACTTAGCTGGACGCAGGCTGGCCTGAAAGGCAGACAAGTACAGCTTAGTGGAGTAGGAAGGACATAGCCTCATAATAGCGGACAGCCCGACCGAGCCACTTGTTGATCTAGTGATTTTTGATTTGTTGATTGAGTTTTTTAAGACGGGAACCATTGGGAAATACGAGGCGAGGGAAGCCCCAAATAAATTATGAACGAATAACTAGCAAACTATCAAAAGGACGCACACATAGATCCGATCCTACTATACCAATTAACCAATTAACCAATTGTCTAATTTAGCACGGAATTTGTATTCAATTACTCAAGTAATTTTGAAATGTATTATCTTTGGGTACCCAAAGATTTATTTTAATTCTCCCGAGTAAAACTACCTCCTTATGAAATTTAATCATAGTCTTTTGTATGCCCTTTGTGTATTGTTACTGATGAGTTTGGTGGCTTGTGGACCACAGAAATATACTATTCAGCCAAATTATTCCAATCGAATTTATGTTGGCCCTGGGCCTGAAGATATTGCTTTGGATGAGTCCATTAGTCCGACAAGGATATTAGTGGCTTGTGGAGAAAGAAGAGGTATGCAAGCATTTGGTGGAATATTTTCAGTTGACCCTTCTACTGATCGGGTGCAACAATTGCGGATAGATACAACATTGAAAATGCCTTTTTCGCCTCATGGGATTGATATTTCGGAGGAGAATGGGGTGCATTACCTATATGTGGTGAATCACTATCGCAGTGATCGTCAGACCCATTTAGATAAGGATGAGCACGCTATTATTAAGTTTGAGATTAGAGGTGATTTTTTGAAGTTGGAGAAGGTGTATAAGCATCCATTGATTAGTGTACCAAATGATATTTGTGTATTAGAGGATGGGAGTTTTTACTTTAGTAATTGGGTAGGCAAATCTAAGCGTTCGCATATGATTAGTTCGGCGATCTTTAAGCGCAAAACGGGGAATATTACTTATTATGATGCGGGTAGTGATCGCTTTATAATTGCAAAGGATAAATTACAAATGCCAAACGGAATAGGGGTAATAGGTCAACGATTGTTTGCGACCCTAACAACGGCTGATCAGTTGCGTTCTTATGCCATTCAGAATGATGGTTCTTTGATAGATTCAGAGAGTATGGCCATGATAAAGGCAGGTGATAATATTACTTTTGATGATCAAAGTCGAATTATTACGACCAGCCATACTAAAGCTTCCAAATTCATTAAGCACTCTAAAAGTGGGGAACATATTTCTCCCTCTGCAGTATATGCGGTACATCCACTTAGTAAGTCGGAAAGTGTATTGTATGTAGATAATGGCGAAAATATTAGCGGATCTTCCGCAGCCATTATTTATGACGGTTATATTTATATTGCACAGGTATTTGAGCCTTTCTTGTTGAAGGTGCCTTATAATAAATAATTGAAGTAATATTTAGAGGCGTCGTCAGAGAATAAGCTCAGTTTTTTATAGATGCTCTAAACAAAGAAGGCTTAGTCAATATTGACTAAGCCTTCTTTGTTTAAATTGAGATTATGATTAGAACAATCTAATTTTTTTAAATATCTGACTCATCAGGCGGAGTAAAATCATATTCATCTACAAAAGACGTATTGAAATTACCAGTGATAAAGTCCTCATTACTCATTAGTGCTAAATGGAAAGGAATTGTGGTTTTGATACCAGATACGATAAACTCTTCCAAAGCACGCTTCATTTTAGCGATAGCTAACTCACGAGTAGCTGCTTTACAAATCACCTTAGCAATTAGAGAATCATAATGC
Source organism: Chitinophagales bacterium (assembly GCA_020629335.1). Next base: position 1,838 of record JAHDDN010000287.1, read on the forward strand.
GGAGGAACTGTATAGCCTGCAAATACGTGTGTATCCACTCGAACGCCATGTCCTTTAGGTGTATGTAATTCTGATATTAAGCCAGGAGAAGGAGCGAAGTTTTTATAAGGATTCTCTGCATTGATACGGCACTCTATAGCATGGCATTTAGGATAGTAAGAATTACCAGATAGGGCCACTCCAGCCGCTATATTGATTTGCTCACGTATAAGGTCAAAGTCCAAGACTTCCTCTGTAACAGGGTGTTCTACCTGAACTCTGGTATTCATTTCCATGAAATAGAATTTGCGGTATTTATCTACCAAGAATTCTACCGTACCCAAGCTTTCATAATTAATAGCTTTAGCCGCATTAATAGCTGCTTGCCCCATTTCTTCTCTTAATTCATCATCTAAGAAAGGGGAGGGGCATTCCTCTAATAATTTTTGATGACGACGTTGAATAGAGCAATCTCTTTCTGAAAGGTGAGCTACATTACCATACTGATCTCCTACCACTTGAATCTCTACGTGTCTGGGTTCTTCTATGAATTTCTCCATATAGATTCCATCATTCGCAAAAGCAGAAGCCGCCTCTTTCTTAGCAGAATTCCAATGTCCTTCAATTTCATCCTCTTTCCATACAATTCTCATACCACGGCCACCACCGCCAGCAGTTGCTTTCATCATCACAGGATAGCCAATTTCTTTAGCGACTTTTTTAGCCTCTTCTACACTTGCTAATAGACCACCAGAACCTGGTACCACTGGTACTCCAGCACTTTTGACTGTTTCTTTAGCAGTAATTTTATCACCCATTTTGGTGATCATTTCAGGTGTTGGACCAATGAATTTAATATCATAATCCTGACACACCTCAGCGAAAGAGGCGTTCTCAGCTAAGAAACCATAACCTGGATGAATCGCATCCGCATTAGTAATCTCAGCAGCAGCCATGATGTTAGGAATTTTAAGATAAGACTGTAAACTAGCGGCTGGTCCAATACAAACGGCTTCATCTGCAAATCTAACATGCAGACTTTCTTTATCTGCTTTAGAATAAACACTGACCGTTTTGATACCCATTTCTTTACAGGTACGAATGATTCGCAAGGCGATTTCACCACGATTAGCAATCAAGATTTTCTTGAACATATGGAGGCAATCTTTTAAGATTAAGTAATGTTGAAATGATAAACTTTCGATTTGATACGCTGCTAATTCCGATCAATACAAGGCACAAAAATGAAGCGTAGCAGCGCCACGTGAGGCTTTTGTAACGCAGTAGTGATTGTAATTAGCAAGTAGAAAACGAAATCTATTTTTTTAGCATTACTAAATAGGCTCAATCTGGAATAAAGGCTGATCATACTCTACTGGTCCGCCATCATCAGCTAAAACCTTAACAATACGACCGCTTACTTCAGATTCGATTTCGTTGAATAGCTTCATCGCTTCAACTATACACAAAACTGTTCCTTTTTGAATCGTATCTCCCACTTTTACAAATGGATCCTTATCAGGAGAAGGGGCACGATAGAAAGTGCCAATCATAGGAGAGTTGATCACTGCCAAATTAGCATCCTCTACCACCTCTTTAGGGGCGTCATTAGGGGCTGCTGAAGGAGCAGGACTCGCAACTGGCTGAATAGGAGCAGGAGCACTCGCATTAGCTGGCGACATAGGAACAGCAATAGCGGGAGACATCCCGCTATTGCCACTCTTTACTGCATCAGAATAATGCTTTGTTCTTATGGATATTTGGAAGTTTTCTTCCTTTAATTTGAACTCACTAAGATTAGAATCATTTAATAACTTAATCAGCTCTTTGATTTGTTTGAAATCCATGGGCGTTTATTTTACGCGTTCAACATAAGAGTTTTTCTTAGTATCAATCTTGATCTTAGTACCTGTTTCCACAAACAAAGGTACCTGAATCGTAGCACCGCCCTCAATAGTCGCTGCTTTAGTACCGCCAGAAGCAGTATCACCTTTTAAACCAGGCTCAGTATAAGTAATTTCCATCACCACAAACTGAGGTAATTCCATCGTTAATGGCAGCTCTTTTTCGGCGTGAAATAAAATATCAACCATTAATCCCTCTTTCAATAAAAGAGGATTGCTAATCATTTTTTCCTGAATCTGTACTTGATCAAAAGTCTCATTATTCATGAAGTGATAACCCATATCATCATTATAAAGATACTGATATTGCCTTCTCTCTACTCTTACCTCTGTTAATTTTGTTCCCCCCAAAAAAGTGTTTTCCAACACTTTACCATTACTCATGCTTCTAAGCTTAGTACGTACAAAAGCGCCACCTCTCGCTGGTTTCACATGTTGAAATTCAATAATCTGATAAATGTCATTATTATATTCCATGCAAAAACCATTTCTGATATCTGATGTCGTTGCCATTATTTAAATTTTACTGTTAGAATAAAAAATCGCACAAAAATACGGAATTATTTACACATTTTCGTAATAAACAAATTAATGTGTCCGTAGCTTTGATACATGTAGATAAAGGTGTCTATGAGCTTTAGGTTCAGTTATATCAGGGGCTTACCCTTTCTAATTTTTCATTCGACCGTAGGGGCGCACCTATGTGTGCGCCCACGAATGAAAAATTAGAAAGGGTCGGGCTGTCCGCTATTATGTGGCTATGCTGCTCTAAGTTCGCTAAGGCCCGCTTGTCTCTTATTGGAGCCTGCGCGTACCTAAGCTACCTAAGTCGCAGCATGGCCGCCACATACCGCTACCATCCCTAAGCCAATTTTCTAGCGATGAGTGCATAGCGATTAGCGCTAAGTAAATATTACTCATCGCTATGCGCTCATCACTATGCGCTAGTATCGTATCCCCACTTGAGGTAAACAGCTCCCCAAGTAAAGCCACCGCCAAAGGCCGCCAAAACGATATTATCTCCTTTCTTGAGTTGATTTTCCCATTCCCACAAGCAGAGGGGAATAGTACCAGCAGTCGTATTGCCAAATTTGTGGATATTGACCATCACTTTTTCGTCAGCTAATCCCATTCTTTTAGCCGTAGCATCTATAATACGCTTATTAGCTTGATGAGGTACCAGCCAAGCAATATCATCTGCTGTCAATTGATTTTTTAACATGATCTCTTCACCGATATCGGCCATGTTTTGTACTGCAAATTTAAAGACCGAGCGGCCTTCCTGATAGATATAGTGCTCTTTATTAGCAATTGTTTTACGAGATGGGGGCTTAACAGAACCACCCGCCTTTTGATGTAGGTGTTTTTTGCCACTACCATCGCTGCGCAAAAGGCAGTCCATAATGCCATGATTCTCCTTATTAGCCTCTAATAATACAGCACCAGCCCCATCTCCAAATATCACACAAGTAGCCCTATCCTCAAAATCTGTAATAGCAGACATCTTATCTGCCCCAATCACCACTACTCTTTTATACATCCCACTTTCAATAAATTTCGAGCCAGTAGTAAGGGCATACAAAAAACCTGTGCAAGCAGCTCCTATGTCAAAGCTCGGAACATTTTTCATTCCGACTTTATCACAAATAATATTAGCGGTAGCTGGAAAAACATGATCAGGCGTGACTGTTGCGCAGATAACCAAGTCAATATCGGCAGGACTCAAATTTTTCTTCTTGAGGAGGCCTTTTAATGCTTCAGCAGCTAAATCAGAGGTACCTAAGCCTTTTCCCCTTAATATTCGTCTTTCTTTAATACCTGTACGGGAAGTAATCCATTCGTCATTGGTATCGACAATTTTTGCTAGTTCGTCATTCGTTAGTACAAAATCGGGTAGATAGCCATGTACTCCTGTAATGCAGGCATGAGTTTTATTCATAATTGATTAGATTATTGTAAAAGTAATGGAACTCATTTAAAGTTTTGTGAGGAAGCTGAAAAGGAGCTATTTTTTCGTAATTCAAGGCATTTTTGAGGTGCATAGCAGGGCTACGTACCGATAAAGTAAGGTAGAAATACGGAAAAATGGCCATTTTCTAAGCCAGCAAAAAAAACTTTAAACGAGTTCATGGTGAAGATAGGCAAAAAAAAATCTGCTCATTCTAAAATGAGCAGATTTTCTCTGATAACAAGCATGATTAAATGCTTATTTATTCATCTGGGGCAATAATCATTTTGCCTTTGTAGTACCAACTTCCATCATCTGCTTTATAAGCACGATGCCTTAAATGTGCTACTTGTGTTTCTGGGCAAATAGCAATGGTTGGCGTTTTAAGCTTTTGATGCGTACGTCTTTTATCTCTACGCTGTTTTGATATTTTCCGTTTAGGATGTGCCATGATATATCCTTTTTAATTTTAATTGTTGAATTTGTCTTTTAAGCCCTTAAGGGCATCCCATCTTGGATCAGAACTTTCTTCTTCTTCGTCATCAATCAACAGATTATCTAAATGCTCCAACATATCTTCGCTACAAGTAGGATTTCCTTCCTCATCTTCTGGATGTACCTTCCGAATAGGAATAGAAAGATTAATATACTCATAGATATACTGGGCAATATTTAGAACAATATTATTGCGAGGAATAAAAATGATATCAGAGTCTTCAGAGTCGATTTCATCCCCCTCAGCTTTTACTAACAGTAAGTATTCGCTAAAAATGGCTAAATCAAACGCATTTAGACAACGATCACATTCAGTATTCACTGTGCCTTCTATTTGAAAAGTTAAAGCAAAGAAAAATTCACTTTTCTTTTCAAAAAGTAAGCGTAGCTGAATATTGCTTTCTTGTATGACTGAATCTTCAAAGAACTCGTAAAAGTCTGAATCAATGGTGTAATTGAATTCGTGTATTCCGACCTTTAAACCCACGAATGGGATGTCGTAAAAATTCCATTTCTTCATTGAAAAAACTAAATAGTGTGCAAAGGTACTCAATTTTAATCTAAAATGAAAATTTTAGATTATAAGTTTGCGGCTTATTGAGGATTACTTTGATATAATAATTGAGCTATAGAGTATTATGACCTATTATCTCTATTAGGCCTTCTGCCTTCATTATAAGGTCTTCTTCCTCTATTATGTGGTGGACGATTAGGCC
>JAHDDN010000288.1 GCA_020629335.1 Chitinophagales bacterium
ATTGCGTGAGGGATGGAAGCGGTATGTGGTGTTGAGAGGGGGCTTACGGAACTTAGGTAGACGCAGGCTGGCCTGAAAGGCAGACAAGTATGCCTTAGTGTAGTAGCCGCCGAACAGCCACATAAGAGCGTACAGCCCGACCCGAAGGGACACGCCCAAAAAATTACTCCTCCCAATGCAAACTCTCCCCACAATACTTACAAAAATGAGCATCATTATCATGGCCCTCCAAGGTACAACTATGACAAGTAATAGTATTGAGCTTTTTCAATTGACTGGCCTCTTGTGCAGCATTTAATTCCACAGACACAATACCTGTTGGGACGGCAATGACAGCATAACCCATAATCATGATGAAGGCTGCTACTGTTTGGCCAAAAGCCGACTGAGGAGCAATGTCACCATAACCAACAGTGGTTAAAGTAACAATCGCCCAATAAACACTCCTAGGAATACTTGTAAATCCAGTTCCCTCTTGTCCACCTTCAATAATATACATCACAGAACCCATAATAATGACTAACATCAATATGGTCGCTAAAAAAACAGATATTTTATATCTACTGGCTCTTAAGGCTGTATACAGTACCGCAGATTCTCCTAAAAATTGGGCTAATTTGAAAATACGAAATACCCGTAATAAACGCAAAGAACGAACAACAACCAAATAATGACCGCTCACAAAGAATAAACCCAAATAAGTTGGAATTAAAGAAATGAGGTCTACTAAACCAAAAAAACTAAAGATATATTTTGTTGGCCTTTTGACCACATAAATACGTAGAATATACTCTATCGTAAAACCAATGGTAATGATCCACTCCAAAAAACGCAATATGGTGCCATACTGAGTATTTATATGATTCACACTTTCTAACATCACTATAGCGATACTTGCTACTATAAATACCAGTAAAGTAACATCAAAAGCCTTTCCTGTTCTAGTGTCTGCTTCAAATATGACAGTATGTAAACGTTCCTTTAAACTCACTTAAATCGTTTTGGTTAAGTACTTTAAGAGTATTTGTAGCAATGTATTTATAGCGTTTTTTTGCTACCTTTGTACAATTTTTGAAATCAATAGGTAATTACTTAATCGTAATGACCGCAAATATAGCATAAGAGTGATGAAAGTATCAAATCGCAAATTTAAGGAAATTAAGCAGTTAAATCTACCTGAAATAGATAAAGAAATATTATCCTTCTGGCAAGAAAACAAAATTTTCGAAGCCAGTGTTGACCAAAGAGAAGGTTCAGAGCCTTTTGTCTTCTTTGAAGGACCTCCTTCCGCTAACGCCATGCCAGGTATTCATCATGTGATTTCACGTACTATTAAAGACCTTTTTTGTCGATATAAAACGCTAAAAGGATACCAAGTTAAGAGAAAAGGAGGATGGGATACCCACGGACTACCTATTGAGTTGGCTGTGGAGAAAAGACTCAACATAACTAAAGAAGATATTGGTAAGACTATCAGCGTACAAGAATATAACGAAGTATGCCGTAAAGAGGTGATGAAGTATAAGGATATTTGGGACGATTTGACCCAAAAAATGGGTTATTGGGTAGATCTCAATGATCCTTATGTCACTTATACCAATGAATACATCGAGTCTGTATGGAATTTGCTATATAGAATGTATGATAAAGGCTTGCTTTATAAAGGCTATACTATCCAGCCATTCTCACCAGCCGCAGGTACAGGACTGAGCTCCCATGAGCTAAATCAACCAGGATGCTACCGATCTGTAAAGGATACTTCAGCAACAGCACAATTCAAAATAAAAGATACAGGCGAGTTTTTCTTGGCTTGGACAACAACCCCTTGGACCCTGCCTTCTAATACCGCCCTGGCAGTAGGCCCAAAAGTAACTTATGCAAAAGTCAAAACCTACAATCCTTATACACACCTCCCTATAACAGTCATCTTGGCAAAAGAAACCATGCCAAAATACTTCAAAATGGAGAATGCAGAGCTGGATTTCGATGCCTACGAAGCAGGACAAAAACAAATCCCTTTCCAAATCATCTCCGAACATAAAGGAACCGAATTTGAAGGAATGAGATACGAACAACTCCTCCCTTATGTCCAACCAACTGATGGAGATGCCTTCAAAGTTGTAATCGGCGATTTCATCACGACAGAAGATGGCACAGGTATCGTACACATTGCCCCTAGCTTCGGTGCAGACGATATGCGTATGGCCAAACAAAATGGCTTAGGCTCCTTAACACTAGTAGATCGACAAGGGAAATTTGTAGACAGCGTGACAGACTTCGCTGGGAGATACGTAAAAGACTATAAAGACGAGCCTGATTATAAAGATGTAAACGTAGACATCGTAATCAAGCTGAAAACAGAAAATAAAGCCTTCAAAGTAGAAAAATACGAACACAATTATCCACACTGTTGGCGAACTGACAAACCAATTTTATACTATCCATTAGATTCTTGGTTCATCAAAACAACCGCCTTCAAAGATCGACTCGTAGAACTCAACAAAACAATCAATTGGAAACCAGCCTCAACAGGCGCAGGAAGATTCGGCAAATGGCTGGAAAACTTAGTAGACTGGAACCTATCTCGTTCTAGATACTGGGGAACTCCACTACCTATCTGGCGTACGGAAGATGGAACAGAAGAGCTTTGTATCGGTTCTATGGCAGAACTAAAAGAAGCCTATGAAAAATCATTAGCAGCAGGCAATACACCAGCAGTTGATTGGGAAAAAATAGACCTACACAAACCAATGGTCGATGATATCATATTGACTGCCCCATCTGGTAAGAAAATGTATCGAGAAGCTGACCTTATTGATGTATGGTTTGATTCGGGAGCAATGCCTTATGCCCAATGGCATTACCCATTCGAAAATAAAGAAATATACGAACAAAGCTTCCCTGCTGACTTTATCGCTGAAGGAGTAGACCAAACTCGTGGATGGTTCTATACCCTACATGCAATCTCTGTAATATTGAATGACTCAGTGGCGTTTAAAAATGTCGTTTCTAATGGCTTAGTACAAGATAAGAATGGTGTCAAAATGTCTAAGCGTTTAGGAAATACAGTGGAACCATTCCAAGCAATAGCCGACTATGGAGCTGATGCAATTCGATGGTATAATATCTCTAACTCACAACCTTGGGATAACCTAAAGTTTGATGTAGAAGGCGTGAAAGAAGTACAAAGAAAATTCTTCGGCACTTTATTTAATACTTATTCGTTCTTCTCATTATATGCCAATCTAGATGGCTTCTGCTATGAAGAAACAGAAATTCCTGTAACAGATAGACCAGAAATTGACCAATGGATCATCTCTTCTCTCAATACCTTAATTAAAGAGGTCGATGAGCAATATGCGAATTATGAGCCTACGAAAGCAGCTCGCTTAGTACACAATTTTGTAGATCGTAATCTAAGTAATTGGTACGTAAGACTTTGTAGAAGACGATTCTGGAAAGGAGATTACACACAAGACAAAATAGCGGCCTACCAGACATTATATACTTGTTTGGAGTCCGTCATGCATCTAATTGCTCCAATCGCTCCATTCTTCTCTGACTTCATTTTCAAAAAACTCAATGATGCAAGTGCTAATAAAGAACATCAATCAATTCACTTGTCTGAATTCCCAACACCTAATGAATCATTGATAGATGTGAAATTAGAAGAACGAATGAACCTCGCTCAAGATATTTCCTCTATGGTCCTCTCTTTAAGAAAGAAAGAAAATATCAAGGTCAGACAACCTTTAAGCAAGATTTTAATTCCTATTCTAGAAGAAGGCCAGAAAGAACAAATCGATAAGGTGAAGGATTTAATACTTTCTGAGGTGAATATCAAGGAAATCGAATACATCGATGAAAACAGCGGTATTATTCAAAAGAACATAAAACCTGATTTTAAATTGCTGGGACGTAAACTAGGTCCCAAAATGAAAGAAGTAAAAGGAATCCTTGAATCCTATTCTCAAGATGACATAGCAGCACTAGAGAAAAATGGCCAAAAAGAAATCACTTTCGCAGATGGCCAAACTGCTACGCTACTACTAGAAGAAGTAATCATTGAATCCAACGATATCCCTGGCTGGTTAGTAACTAATATGAACGGAATGACTGTCGCCCTTGATGTAACACTAACAGAAAATCTGCAAAAAGAAGGAAATGCAAGGGAAATAGTCAACAAACTTCAACGTTTAAGAAAAGATACAGGCTTTGAAGTTACGGATAGAGTAATTATAGAAATAGAAAAAAATGAAGCATTAACAGATTCCATAGATGCCTTTAAAGACTATATATGTTCAGAAACACTTGCGGTAGAACTAAAGTATGTAGACCTATTAGAGGAATATGAAGAATTTGATATTAATGGAGAAATACTCAAAATCAAGGTATATGTTGTTAATGCCTAACTTAATCTATGAACTCATTTAAAGTTTTATAATGAAGCTGAAAATTAGCTATTTTTTCGTAGTTCAAGGCATTTTTGAGGTTCATAGCAGGGCTACGGACGGAAAAAATAACGAAGAAATACGGAAAAATAGCCATTTTCTAAGCTATTAGGAAAACTTTAAATGAGTTCTATATCTATAACCGCATTGTCAATTTGACGATGGCTTGAATTTTGTAATTAATAAGACAAATTACTGGCCGAAAAATGCAAATAATTGTTTAAACACTTATTTGTAAAAAGCTCAATTATTAATAAAATAAATACTCAAGAATGAAAAAAAAACATTTTTTTTAGATTGTCTACTATGTTAGAAGGACTTGTAGCGAATTAATGAGCCAAAATTGATATAGAATTGAAATTTTAGAATTATTTTGCAAAAAAAATCAAGCACCTTAAGCCCTGATAATCAAAAAATAATGCCAAATACAAAACAAAAATTCTATTGAGCACGTACAAAGTGGCAAGTGAATTGCTATAATACAGATAACGCACCCTTCTCCTTACATTTTAATTAAATAGGAAACGATGACCCAAAAGAACATAACATCTGACGTTGTTGAAAACAATAACAATAGCATCGTTCGCTACAGCGATGACGCATTACTTGAATTTAAAGAACTCATTACAAAAAAGATGAATTCAGCTCATGATGAGTATAACTTTTATCAAGAACAGATTAAAGCATCCTCTACTAACGATGACGATAGTCGATATACAGGCTTAGAAGATGGTTCTGGTACCATGGAAAAAGAATACCTAAACCAAATGGCCAGCCGTGAACTACAATATATCAAACATCTAGAAGCTGCTTTAGCTCGTATCGAAAATAAAACCTACGGTATATGCAGAATCACAGGCAAACTCATTAGCAAAGAAAGACTGAAAGTAGTACCTCATGCAACACTAAGCATTGAAGCAAAGCTTTCAAGAAAATAAACGCAATAATAAAGTAGCCCCAAATTAGGGCTTTAAAATGTATTTGTAAAATGCATTTTAAAGTCCTAATTTTAGGCTTCTTTATGAACTCATTTAAAGTTTTATGGTGAAGCTGAAAAGGAGCTATTTTTTCGTAATTCAAGGCATTTTTGAGGTGCATAGCAGGGCTACGTGCCGATAAAATAACGCAGAAGTACGGAAAAATAGCCATTTTCTAAGCCAGCAGAAAAACTTTAAATGAGTTCTATTTATAAAGGGCGTGAAAAAGCCCTAAACCAAAATAAATTAACTTGAAAGGGAAGCATGCGATAGCAATTATTACAATCATACTCATCATTGACCAAGTCGTCAAAGTGTGGATCAAAACCAATATGTATATGGGAGAAGAAATCCATATCATCGGAGATTGGTTTCGTCTACACTTTACCGAAAACCCAGGAATGGCATTCGGTATGACATTCGGAGGCTCCGTAGGCAAAATAGCACTAACAAGCTTTCGTATCGTAGCAGTCTTTATTCTATCCTACCTACTCAAATACTTCATTGATAGAAAAGCTTCCACCATCACCATTCTTAGCTTCTCACTAATCATCGCAGGCGCAATCGGTAACATCATAGATAGCATCTTCTACGGAATAATATTCGAAGAAAGTAGCCGATCACTCCGAAATCTCGCTCAAATATTTCCACCAGGCGGCGGTTACGGCTCATTCCTACAAGGCCGAGTAGTAGATATGCTCTACTTCCCACTCTATGAAGGCTACCTCCCACAATGGGTACCCTACTGGGGAGGCAAATACTCTATCTTCTTCCGCCCAGTATTCAATATAGCCGATTCAGCCATCACAGTAGGAGTCATCCTATTCCTACTCTTCAATCGCTCCTTCTTCACCGAAGAAGAAAATCTAAAAAACAAAGAAAATACAGACAAGCTCCAAATAGGCAATTAATTTATCATGTTTTATTTGGCCTTTTTGGGGCTTCCCGCTGCGCTCCTAAGAGCGAAGTGCGTAGCACGAACCAATGTATTATGCATTCATCATTATGCATTACTCATTAATAGCGAAGCGCAGCCGTCGGGCTGTCCGCTCTTATGTGGCTATGTTGCTCCTACTTTGCTAAGTGCTGCTTGTCTGCCCTTCGGGCCAGCCATCGCATCCCTAAGCGCCGTAAGTCGCAGCATGGCCGCCACATACCACTCCCATCCCTAAGCCAATCATTCCCCAAAATCTTGAATTCAAAGAAAAAAAATCCTTCGGGAACTTTTTTAATCTAAATATTGTTGATGCACTATCTGGGCAATCCCAAAATGCCCAATTACTAACTTCAAAGGCAGAACTCTTGCCTTTAAAACAATCATCATGATTAATTTAACTGATCACTAAGAGCCATGCTCTTAATCCAACCTTTTTTAGGAGCTATATACATATAGTCTCCCATTTCCTTATATTTACATAACATTTGGGCGTAATTAGCATTATT
>JAHDDN010000289.1 GCA_020629335.1 Chitinophagales bacterium
TAAGCGCCGTAAGTCACCGCATAAACGCCACATACCGCTTCCATCCCTAAGCCGAAATAAGGATGAACTATGAATTGCTTTTAATGTTCATATTATAAATGATTTTCTTACGGCTAGTTCTGTCGTAAGCGTCTCACTTGTGACTTGTTATATAGTCCACCACATCTAAATTTGTGAGTTTTGATGGGCTATTTTCCCGCCTCGCTGCGTTGAAAAGCCTCACCAACGCGATGCGTTGCCTTCGTTTTTCGCCTTGCGAGTCAAAAAAATAGCTTCATCAACTTTTCACAAATCCTGACGTGGAGGACTATAATTTCACTAATATCATAGAAATGGACTTATTTAATCGTGATCCGATTTCAAATATATTGCCCAAAGATGGAGAGGTAAATTACTATGGCAGAATCCTTAATGATGAAAAAGCGCAATACTATTTTGATCAATTATTGCAGCATATTCAATGGGAAAATGATAAAGCCATTATTTTTGGGAAACTAATTATTACTAAACGCAAAGTCGCTTGGTATGGAGACAAAGCCTTTGACTATACCTATTCCAAAACGACTAAGTCTGCCTTGCCTTGGACAAAAGAATTGTTAGAGCTGAAAGAAATCATAGAACAAAAGTGCGGAGAAAGCTTTAATTCTTGTTTGTTGAATCTTTATCATAGTGGAGAAGAAGGGATGGCTTGGCATAGTGATGGAGAAAAGGCTTTGAAAAAGAATGGGGCCATTGCTTCCTTAAGTTTAGGAGCGGAGCGCAAGTTTGCCTTTAAACACAAAGCCACCAAAGAAACGGTTTCTCTCATTTTAGAAAGGGGTAGTTTGTTGGTCATGAAAGGGACTACGCAGACAAATTGGCTGCATCGTTTGCCTCCTACTAAGAAAGTAAAAAGCCCGAGAGTCAACTTAACTTTCAGAACGATTGAGTCTTAGCACTTTTTTTATTAGATTAGTGATTCATCAAAATTGACGCCTTATGAATCCTATTTTAAGAAATATTTTGGCTTTAATAGCGGGCATTTTTATTGGGAGCATAGTAAATATGGGGATAGTGACTATTAGTGGTTCTATTATTCCTCCTCCTGCTGGTGTAGATCCGACTGATATGGAAAGCTTGAAAGCTAATATGCATTTATTTGAAGCGAAGCATTTTATTATGCCTTTTTTGGCTCATGCTTTGGGTACCTTAGTGGGCGCTTTTGTCGCAGCTAAGTTGGCGGTTAGGAGTCAAATGATTTATGCTTTGGGTATTGGGGCCTTCTTTTTGTTAGGTGGTATTACAGCCGCAACTATGTTGCCTGCCCCTACTTGGTATTTGGTACTGGATTTGGTGGGGGCTTATATTCCGATGGGCTGGTTAGGCGGTATGATGGCGGGGACGCCTTCGGCGTATAATGATGAATGATGAATGCATAATGATGAATGGGTTTATAGCATACACTTAGTATAAGCAATAATTTAGGTTAGGGCTGGCACAAGTGAAAAACACTTGCGCTATAAATATTAGATCAGGACAGGCACAAGTCAAAAAGACTTGCGCCATAAATTGGTTTTTAATTGAATCCGATGCCTGATGCTTTGAATTGATCAGAAATAACTTTGAAGGTCGTTCTTCTGTTGGCTTGGTGGGCTTCTTCGCTACATTCTACACCGTCTTTACATTCGTTAACCAGACTTGTTTCGCCGTATCCTTTAGGTACTAAACGCCTTCGATCAATCCCTTTCCGAACGAGATAGTCTATTACTGAATTGGCTCTTTTCTCAGATAGCTGTTGATTGGAACGATCATTACCTCTGGAGTCGGTATGGGATCCTAATTCTACTTGGATATTTGGATTTTCTAAGAGCAAGCCAGCTAATTGATTGAGAGTAGGTTCTGCATCTGGGCGGATATTCCATTTCGCTAAATCGTAATAAATATTGTCGATTTTGACTTCCACTTGCTTGTAGATTTTATCGAGGATTAACTCCGCTCGAATAACGATAGTATCTCCTGCTGCGCCATTCATGTCTTTGGTAGAAACGATCATTGATTTTTTGAAGTAAGAAGGCATGGAGGCAGCTAATCGGTACTCTGTATCTTTCTCTAACTCGCAAATCACTTTACCATCGGCCTTGGTATTCACACGCTTATCTATCAGGCTTTCTATACTTAGCCCTACCACTTCCACCAAGGCTCCATTCAGGGGTGCTTTCTGTATGATTCGGCTATTAGGATCATTGGCATTTTCTCTTTGATTTTCTAAGATGTTAGCATCTAAGATATAGATCACTTCTTTTTTAACTAATAAAGTAGAGTCAATTTCTGGTGTTTCTGGTTCCTCAACTGGGAATCCTTTTACGAAGTGATAGATGTCGTCATTTCCTTGACCGCCTTTTCTGGAAGAGGCGAAGTAGCCCATTGATTCGATAGAATCCATTAATTCGGGCTTGATGAAAGGAAAGAATACGATGCTAAAATCGTCTGCTGGCGAATTGATCGGAGCCTGTAGATTTTTTACTGTTCCCCATTGCTCATTTTTAAATTCAGCACTGTAGATGTCTAAACCTCCCATACCTGTGTGTCCGTTAGAGGCAAAATAAAGGCGCCCATCAGCATGAATGAATGGGAAGCCTTCTTGTCTTTCTGTATTGATTTCTGGCCCTAAATTTTTAGGATAACTCCAGCCGTCTCTGGTCATTTTGGAGAAGTATAGATCTTTACCTCCGTAGCCATCTGGTGCATCAGAGGAGAAGTATAACTGCTTGCCATCTGGGCTTAGATAAGGCTGTACTAAATTGAAGGTATCTACTTCAAATAGATAGACTCGTTCTGGCAGTTTCCATTCGCCATTAGGCGTACGTTCAGACTTGAAAATTTTACAATAATCGTCTTCTATGGCATCGCTTCCACAGTGGGTGAAGTACATGAGGCTAAAGTCCTCATTAAAGGTGGCTGTTCCTTCGTGATAATTGGTATTAATAGAGTCTGAGATCGCTTTTGCCTGTCCAAAAACGGCATCTTCTGTGCTATTGGCTACGAATATATCCCAATGTTTATCGCCTGTCCAGCCGTATACTTCTTCTCCTTTTGCTTCATTCCTAGAAGAGGTGAAAATAACTGTGTTTTCATTATAGATGATAGGCGCAAAATCAGATGCGTTAGAATTGAGATTACTCGGTTGGCTTACTTCAATAGGTTCTGGTTTTTCTAACCAGGCAATTGCTTGATTACAGGCTCTTATTTCTTTAGTGGCCCTTGCACGATCTATTGGGAAATTTTTGGAATACTCGGTGAAAACTTCGCTTGCTTTATCGTATTTGCCATTGGCTTTAAGCATGAGTCCATAATTGAAGAATACATTAGCTTCCATATCGTATTCTACTGCCTTTCGATACCATTGTTCGGCTTGTTGCGTCTTATTGGCTAAGCGGTAGCATTCGCCTATTTGGGTGGCTATTCTGGTTTTTTCAATGATTCCGTCTGCTTTTTCATACTTGGGTATCAAAAGTTCTGTTGCCACAATATATTGCTTGCTTTTGTAGGCTGTTTCAGCATCTAAACGCACTTCAAATAATTGTGCACAGCTACTTAATAGTAATAAAAGTGTAAAAGCGCCTATATATAGGCTATTTGAATATCTCATATGCTTCTTTAAACAACTTTAAATGAGTTCGAGTTTTTATGTACTACGAATATAAGTAATTGGACACAATTACTCTTCCTTTATGACTGGTTCTTTTTCACTTAGGCTGCGTTATTTTTATCAGCCATAGCAGGCTATGCCTTCAAAAAATGCCTTGCCTAAATAAAAAAGCCCTTAGTCAAAAGATAATTTAATTGTGCCCAATTAATTAAGAAAGGATATGATAATAACGATATTTTGGCTAAAACAGTATGAATGTTAGTATTGTGAATTAAAAAAGAAGGGGCCTTTTAAAAAAGAAGGACGTTGCGGTGCAACGTCCCTACGATTATTTATTTAATGAATAATAACTCTCGATATTTAGGTAGTGGCCATAGGGCATCATCTACATATAATTCAATTTCGTCTACTTCGGCCCTGATTTTGGCGAAATAGGGCCTTACCTTATCGCAATAAGCGTAGGCTAATTGTCGAGTTGACTTCGATTTTGCGGCCTTATCTGCTGCTCCTTCCATTTCTTTGATAAGGGAGTAGATTTTTTCTACATGTCCTGCGATCTTAGCCACTAGTGCTTTTTGTGATTTGAAAGTAGCACTTTTGACTCCTATCGATTTGAGGCCTGTTAAATTTTTGAGTAGCTCGTTTTGGTATTCTATGGCTGCTGGAATAATTTGGTTGAGGCACATTTCTCTTAATGTTCGGCCTTCAATTTGGATTTTCATTTGATAATCCCCCATCCATACTTCGTAGCGAGCCATCAATTCCCCTTCATTATAGACGCCTGATTCAGCAAATAATTTTTTGGCTTTATCTGATATTAAGAAATCTAGTGCTTCCGGAGTCGTTTTGGCATTTGAAAGCCCTCTTTTCTTTGCTTCTTTCTGCCAGCTTGCACTGTAGTTATCTCCTTCAAAAAGAATGCTTTTTGACTCGGTGATATAACGTTGTAAGATTCTTAGGATAGCACTTTCCTTCTGCTCTTTTTCTTCTTTACGTAGCTTTTCAACATCTGCTGTGAAGTGGTTAAGTTGAGTTGCCACGATAGTATTCATGATGGTCATAGGTAAGGCACAGTTGCCACTTGATCCTACCGCTCTAATCTCGAATTTATTACCTGTGAAGGCAAATGGAGAAGTACGGTTTCGATCTGTATTATCTAAGAGTAAATCAGGAATACGACTATGGATATTCATCTTTAACTCTTGCTTTTCAAACTCGTCTAATTTTCCTTTTACTCCTTCTTCTATATAGGCTAATACTTTTGTTAGAGCCTCGCCTATGAATATGGATATAATAGCTGGCGGTGCTTCATGCCCGCCTAAACGGTGGTCATTGCTGGCAGAAGCGATAGCGGCACGTATTAAGTCTGCATTATCATGTACTGCTTTAATCGTATTGACAAAGAAGGTTAAGAATTGAAGGTTGGTTCTTGGTGTTTTGCCAGGAGACAATAGATTTTTGCCTTGATCGGTACTCATGGACCAATTATTGTGTTTTCCAGAACCATTGATATCTGCATAAGGTTTTTCGTGCAGCAGTACTTTTAATTTGTGCTTACGGCTAACTCTTTCCATCAGATCCATGAGTAATTGGTTTCTATCTACGGAAAGGTTTACTTCTGAAAATTCTGGGGCACATTCGTATTGGCTTGGTGCGACTTCATTATGACGCGTTCTTAGTGGAATACCTAATTTATGTGCTTCTGTTTCAAAGTCGAGCATATAGGCATAAACTCTTTCTGGTATGGTACCAAAGTAATGATCGCTCAATTGCTGGCCTTTGGCAGGTGTGCGGCCTAGTAATGTACGGCCTGTTTGCACTAAATCAGGTCGAGCATAGTATAATGCTTCATCTACTACAAAATATTCTTGTTCCCATCCTAAGGTTGGGAATACACTGCTTACTTGTCGATCAAAGTAGCGACAAACTGGTACGGCTGCTGCTTCAAGTAGGTGTTGTGATTTTAATAAGGGAGCTTTATAGTCTAAGGCTTCTCCTGTATAGGAGACAAAGATCGTAGGAATACATAATGTTCTACCATGTGTACCTATTTCCATAATAAAGGCAGGAGAAGATGGATCCCAAGCGGTATATCCTCTTGCTTCAAAAGTGGTTCTTAATCCACCATGAGGGAAGCTTGAAGCGTCTGGTTCTTGCTGCACTAGCATATCTCCATCAAATTGCTCAATTCCTTCATTATTAGAGGTTGGGACAAAAAAGGTGTCATGTTTTTCTGCTGTTGCACCTGTGAGCGGTTGGAACCAGTGTGTAAAGTGAGTAGCTCCTTTACTGATAGCCCATGCTTTCATAGCTGCGGCTACTTGGTCTGCTACTTCTCTATCAATTTTGCCAGCTGTTTTGACTGCTGCAGCTACTTTTTTGAAAGCATCTTTAGAGAGATACTTTTTCATTGTTTCCGTAGTAAATACATTACTGGAGAAATAGTCTGTGATCTTATCCGCAGGGAGTTTGACGTCTATATTTTCTCTGGAATAGGCCTCTTGAACGGCCTTAAATCTTACTTTTGCCATTTTTATTACAATTAAAAATATGTGAATAATTTTTTAAGAATGGGCCAAAAATAGTCTATTATTAGGAATATTTTTGATTTTTAATGTTAATTTTATCATTTTTCATGCTTTTTTTCTTGAAAAAAACGTAAAAAAAACAAAAAAGAGCAATTCTACTTAAAATAAACAAGGCTATAAGCAGATTTTAGGAATCGGAGATGCAAGTAAGTATTTCTATAAACATAAGTAATGGATAAGATTATTTACACGACGACATTTAATGAAGAGGCGAATTATACCTTAGATGGTTTTTTTGTTGGTTGGCCAAGTCCACCAAGTAAGAAACGATTTAAAGCTATATTAAATAATAGTGCACATATTGTATTAGCAATAGATAGGGAGCAAAATAAATTAGTAGGTTTTATTACTGCTATCAGTGATGGAGTTTTGAGTTCTTATATTCCATTATTAGAGGTATTACCATCATATCAGTCTTTAGGCATTGGCAAAAGCTTATTTGAGCGTATGCTATTAGAATTAAAACACTTATACATGATTGATTTGTCTTGTGATAAAGATTTAATTCCTTTTTATGAAAAATTTGGACCAATACCTGGTCAATCTATGCTGTTTAGAAATTATAATTCTTTAAAAAATGGTTGATTCCCATAGCTCTTTTATCAATTAAAAACCAAATCAAAGTAGTAACTTAG
>JAHDDN010000290.1 GCA_020629335.1 Chitinophagales bacterium
CACAGCACAAGCCCATTTATCATTATGCATTTATCATTCATCATTAAGCCGAAGGCGCATCGTCGGGCTGTCCGCTCTCATGTGCCTATGTGTCTGCTATTCCGCTAAGGCCCACTTGTCTGCCCTGCGGGCCAGCCTACGTGAGCCTAAGCTCCATAAGCAGCCCCATTACGCCACATACCGCTACCATCCCTAAGCCAAAAAACCCAACAAATATAGACATTCCCATGCTAGAATCCTTCCAAAAAGTCTTGGCACTTACCCTTTGGCATTAATAAAACGCATTGCGTTAACAAAAACCCTAAAAAAACGGTAAATTTAATAAGCATTTTTTAACCTTGATACAAGCTTTAAACGAGTTCATTATTCATAATAATGTAAAAAGAATAAAGAAGGACTAATATTAAAGCAGCGTTATTGCTTATAATAGCATCTTTAATATTATAGAATGTATCAATTTAAGAAAAAGGAACCCCCATTAAAAGACATACTTATGAATAACTCCTGCACATTCAATTATTGGCTTACTGTTCTTATAATGGGAGGACTGCTCTCCTTTATCACTACTAATTCTACTTTTGCCCAATCTATTCAAAATAACTCTGTTATAGGCGAATACGAAGAAGGCCAACTATATCTAAAAATAAAAGAAGGCGCCAATCACGACATCGTATTCAATGCGATTCAGTATGGTCCTAAGTCGCCACTAAGCGGACTACTAAACGAATTCGGTATTAGCGAGATCGAAAGAGCCTTCAAAAGACTCAACCCACTTAAAAATATTTATAAAGTACGCTTTGATGATGTGGAAAGTACAGCAGCTCTAATTAGAGAATTAAATACTTTCGACTGGGTAGAGTATGCTGAACGAGTACCCAAACATCGCTTCTTCATCACACCTAATGATATTAATACCAACCAATACAGTATTGCCCTGACAGAATGCGAAGCCGCATGGGACTTATCCTTGGGTAGTAGCAATATTATCATTGGTATGGTCGATGATGCAGTACTATTGGATCATCAAGATTTAGCCCCCATCATATGGACCAATGCAGGTGAAACACCAGGCAATGGCGTAGATGATGACGGCAATGGTTATGTAGATGATATTCAAGGATGGGATGCCGCAGATGGCGATAATGATCCCAACCCACTTAATCCTACCGATACCTACTTCTCACACGGTACTCACTGTGCTGGCATAGCAGCCGCAGCAACCGATAATGGTATCGGTATTGCATCTCCAGGTTTTGGTGTCCAACTCATGGCCATCAAAATTGGTAATGATGCAGACTCTGGCCTTAATAATGCGATGGGAGGGGTAGAGTATGCCATTGCATCAGGCGCCCATGTCATTAGCATGTCATGGGGAGGGGGCGGAGAATCAGCCGCAGAACAAGAAGTGTTTGACTTAGCTTATGAGCAAGGCATCGTATGTATAGCAGCCGCAGGAAATGATAATACAGATAACCCAATGTACCCAGCCTCTTATAACCATATCATTAATGTAGGAGCTTCTGATAGTGGAGATATCAAAGCAGACTTCTCTAATTATGGAACTACTATAGATATCATGGCACCAGGAGTACAAATATGGAGTAGTGTAGCAGGCTCAACAGATGCCTACGCATATAACGATGGTACCTCAATGGCTTGCCCATTCGTATCGGGAGCAGCAGCTCTAATGCTTTCTTTTGACCCAACCGCAACACCAGATAGAATTGAACAATGTTTAAAAGAAACAGCTGATGATATATACCCACTAAATCCTACCTTTACTACCGATCAGCTAGGTGCAGGTAGAGTCAATGTATTTGGTGCAATGCAATGCGTTCCCTCCGAACCAGTAGCCAATTTTATCACAGCTGCCGATCCGCCATGTGCAGGAGAATTAACTCAACTCATTGATACCAGCGCAGGAACCGACATCAATATGTGGGAATGGTCTATGCCAGGAGCCACACCAAGTACCTCTACAGAAGAAAATCCAAATGTAAGTTTCCCTTCTGATGGCGTATATGATGTTACCTTAACCGTAACGAATGATTTAGGTAGTAGTACCATCACCATTCCAATTACAGTATCACCTCCTACAGCTACTATAATTGGAGATGAAGTGATGTTAATTGGATATATCATGGAGTTGGAAGTACACTTTACAGGATCACCTCCTTGGGATTTTAGCTACTCCAATGGCTCAGATATAGAAACTTTAACGGGTATTACAGAAAGTCCTTACGTATTTGAAGTAAGCCCTCAAAATACAACAACCTATACGATCACTTCCATTAATAATGATTTTTGTGATGGAGCCGCAGGAAGCGAATTAACCATGATCGTAATCGTACCAAATGAGGTAAATGATATTTGTGATAGCGCATATCCTTTCCAAGATTTAACAATAGGGGAAGAATCTTGCATTAATGGCGATAACTTCTCTGCTAATGGCGAATTACCTTATACCAACCAAGGACAATGTAATGGGATCGTAAGTCCAATTCCATCAGCTGATTTATGGTACAGTTTTGAAGCAGTCTCTAATATCTTAGATGTCAGTATGACTTTTGATATGGATACAGCAGTAGTTTCCCTTTATGAAGGTACTTGCGAAGGATTAATAGGTAGGGATTGTGCAATTGCAATAGGAGGGGATTTAGATGTCTCTTTTTCTCCAGTAGCCGCAGGAAATACCTACTATTTACAAATAAGTGGAGGCTCGACCTCAGATGTGGGTAACTTCACGATCTGTATAGATAACTATGGAGAAAGTATAGACGAGATATGTACATTAGGGCAAAGTTTAGTAGTAGACCCAACCCCTGTAATGGGTACCTATACTCCTGGACAAACAGTCACCTTCTGTTTTACAATGGAAGGATATAATCAAAATGCAGCAGATTGGATTCATGGTATTGTACCAGAATTTGGAATTGGTTGGGATATAAGCACGATTACTAACATACAAGCTCCTAATGCATGTGCCAGTGATGGAACTTGGTCATGGTATGATGAAATGATCACAGGTACTAGTACCTTTAATGTAGGTCCACAAGGCCCAGGCTTTTTTATCGAAACGGCTTCAGGTGGTCCAGGCTTAGATAATAATCCTGGAAATAATTTTGGAGATGCAGGCTCCACAGGTCTAAATTGTGCCTTAGAGTTTTGTTTTGATATTACAACTACAGCGACTTGTCCGCCTGGTGTAGATGGTGATGATTTAAGTATTATTTTCCGAAATTTTTCAGATTCAGAGACAGGTAGTTGGAGTGCCGATAGTATTTGTCCTGATGATCCAGAATTCCAATTTAAAGCCAATCTTTCTTGTTGTGCTATTCCATTGATGATAGGCGAATTCCCAACATGTGATGAACCAGCATCTGGATCAATAACAGCCATCCCAACCAATGATAATCCGCCTTATATTTTCGAGTGGAGTACAGGCTTAGTAGAAACAGTTGCGACATCCACTATTTCAGATTTAACAGCAGGATTCTATACAGTAACCGTCACCGATAATGATGGCTGTCCTTCGGAAGCATCTTTCACTCTTTTCAATGAAGGAGTAGATATTGAAATAAATGTTCCACAAGAATATAATTTATGTATTGGAGATAGCATACAGTTTGAGGTAAGTGGAGGAACCCAGTATATTTGGGCTCCTAGCTCTACTTTATCAGAAAATGATATTCCTAATCCAATTGCTAAACCGATAGAAGATACTAACTATATCGTAGTAGTAACAGATGATAATGGCTGTTCTTCCTATGAGGAAATTATAGTAACAATGGTCAACCCTCCTAACCTAAATGTACTAGGAGAAACAATTATCTGTAGTGGAGAAAGCACCACATTGACAGCCATAGGCGCAGGAAATTACTCATGGTCGCCAGCAACAGGCTTATCTAATACCGATTCAGATGTAGTAGGAGCTTCTCCAACAGAGACGACAACCTATACAGTTGTTGGCAGTAATGCAGCAGGTTGTCAAGTAAGTCGAGAAGTGACAGTAGTGGTGGCACCTGACCCATTCTTCCCAGAAATAAATATAGATACCTTAGTCTGTAGTGGTACTACTTTAGAGTTACAACTATCAGATGAATTTCCATTAGATGACTATACTTATGAATGGGTACCAACTACAGGGCTACAAAATCCCAATATGCCTAATACCATAGCAATAGTCGATCAAAGTATCACCTATACCTTAATTGTTACCAATTCGCATGGCTGTACATTATTGCAATATGCAAATATTAATGTAGTAGATATTGAATTTGATATTGACTTAGGGAATGATACCATTATTTGTGATGGTGGTAATCTAATGCTTTCTGTAGGAGAACAACAATCTTATCTATGGTCAGATGGCTCTATTGATAGCACACTTACTGTCAATCAAAGTGGAACCTATGGTGTTACAGTAACTAATCCAGCAGGTTGCTCTGCAATAGGAGACATAGAAGTAAATATAGAAAATGTCAATCCAGATATAATAGGAAACTTAAGTTTCTTAGAAGGAAATTCTACTAATTTAGGACTCACGGAATCCTATGCAGGCTATGAATGGTCCAATGGCTCTACTTCAGCCTCCATTGACGTAGACACACCTGGTACTTATGCCGTTACAGTTACAGGAGAGAATACTTGCCAAGGAGTAGATGCTGTGGATGTAGAGATGATACAGGTTCGAGCTATTGTTGCTCCAAGTGCATTCTCACCTAATAATGATGGGATTAATGATGGTTTTAAAGCCATCAGTTCTGATCCTTTAAGCAGTTATAATATGACCGTTTATAATCGTTGGGGCAAAAAAGTATTCGAAACAAATGATATCAACCAATCTTGGGATGGTAGTGTTCAAGGAGAAAAAGCCCAAATGGGAGTATATGTTTACTACTTTGAAGCCGTTTTTGAAGATGGAGAATCAGTCTTCGAAAAAGGAAATGTAACACTTATTCAATAGTCAAAAAAAAATGCTAATTTCGAGCATTTAATAAATATGACTAATCATGAGTAAGAAAATAGTTAGAACAGAAAATGCCCCAGCTCCAATCGGGCCTTATAATCAGGCCGTTTGGGCAGGGAGTACCCTATTCCTTTCAGGTCAAATAGCAATTAATCCCGAAAGTGGAGAACTTTTAACAGATGATGTAGAAAAAGAAACACATCAAGTAATGAAAAATATTCAAGCCATACTTGAAGCTGAAGGCCTTAGCTTTAAAGATGTGGTTAAGTGTTCTATTTTCCTTTCTGATATGAATAATTTTGCTTTAGTCAATCAAACCTATGGCCAATATTTTGAAGAAGGACAAGCACCCGCCAGAGAAACAGTTGAAGTAGCCCGTCTACCTAAAGATGTAAATGTAGAGATCTCAACCATTGCTGTTAAGTAAGCTATCTGACATACTTTAAAGCAGAAGCAATTAAACAGATGATAGTAGAAGTGTGTCTGATAAAGGACAGCAGTTTTGCCGTGAACAGCTTTTCTTTGGAAAACAAAATAATCATATGAGATATCTTCTTTTTATAGTCGTGAGTTTCGCTTGCGTCTTTTATTCAACCAATGCCAATTCACAAGGAAATTTCTTCGATAATGCAAACACCTTCTTTGAGGCTAATATTAACAGTGGAAATGTAAATTACCAATCCATTGCGAATGATCCGTTAGCACTTAATCAATTAGTCAACACAATCGAATCTTATGACTTGACAGAGAAAGCTAATGATGAGCAACTAGCATTTTACTTGAATGCTTATAATGTTTTAGTGATTAAACAAGTAGTAGATAATTATCCACTTAAATCTCCTATGGATGTGAGTGGCTTCTTTGATGGAAATACTTATATCGTGGCAGGCAAAAGCGTAACATTAAACGATATTGAAAACAATATTATTCGCCCAACTTTTAATGACGCACGTATTCACTTTGCCTTAGTTTGTGGAGCAAAAGGCTGTCCGCCAATCACCAATCAAGCTTTTACAGTCGAAAATGTGAATGAAAGATTAGATAAATTGACAAGCGATGCCCTCAATAATGGCAGTTTCTTGAGAATCGATGAAGCTAATGCTCAAGTACTGATTTCGGAAATATTCAAATGGTATATCGTTGACTTTGGAAATGAAATAAAAGGTGTTAAAACATTTATTAATCAGTATCGCTCTACAAGCATTCCTGACTCTTATAATGTAGACTTCTATACCTATGATTGGAATCTAAATGAATAATTTCATTAGAAAAAACTAAATATTTTTGTGCGGCTTAGTATTATGATATATACCAAGCCGCTTTTTTTATGCCTAATCCAATTAGCTGTTATGACACTAAAGTGACTAAGCTAAGGGGCTAAAGGTCTTAAATAAGTAGATTAAGCCTATTTAAAGCAACTTATTATGTTTTTCATTGTAATACTGACATTAATAAAGCTTTTTCTGCTAAAGAAATTACAAAGTTTAGGGGAATTTATTTTCACTAAATAAGAATACCACTTATTTTTGCATGAAATTTGATGTAAATTGCGTGCTTATACGCAAAAGATTAGAAATGAAATAGTAATAGCTATCTTAGGAACGTTTAAAAAATAAGATTGGCATTTGCAGCTAAATATTTTGTATCAAGACAAGGCGAAAAATGCAGGCGATGCAGCGCATCGGCAAGGCTTTTCAACGAAGTATTGGTACAAAAGATTAGTTGCTAAATGTGGAAATTATTTTTTAAACGTTCCTTAATTTCTAAAAGTATAAAGTATACCACATTACCATAATTCATTTATAGTAGTGTGAAATGAATAATTGTTAGATTACAAAACACGGTACCTATGAAACAGCA
>JAHDDN010000291.1 GCA_020629335.1 Chitinophagales bacterium
GATGAACAGCATTTTCTCAAGAATCACAAGCGAGACGCTTGCAATAGATTTTTGTTCCGTTAAAAAGTTAAAACCTTAGTTACTTTCCTTCTCCTCGGAATAAAATTAAGACAGTATAAATCATGATTTTCAGGTCTAAAGCAACGGACATATTCTCTATGTATAATAGATCGTATTTCATACGTTCAATCATTTCTGTTACGTTTTCTGCATAACCGAATTTGACCATTCCCCAAGAGGTGATGCCTGGTTTTACTTTATGTAAATGTCTGTAAGCAGGTGCTTCTTGAACGATTTTGTCAATATAAAACTGACGTTCTGGTCGTGGGCCGACTAAGGACATATCGCCTCTAAGTACATTAAAAAATTGAGGAATTTCGTCTAAGCGGTATTTACGCATCGTTAGGCCGAATGGGGTAATACGTGGATCACCTTGGCTTGATAAGGCTGGACCTTGTTCTTCTGCATTGACATACATAGAGCGGAACTTGATGATATTGAATGGCTTGCCTTGAAAACCTACTCGCTCTTGCTGATAAAATATAGGGCCACTTGAAGATAAACGGACTTTTATGGCTAAGAAAATGTAGAGTGGTAATAAAAGTAATAAGAAAGTAGCTGATACTACTAAATCCATCGAGCGCTTTAGGATGTACTCCCAAGGCGGCATTAAGTAAGGATGGATGTCTATCAATACTGCTCCCATGACATGATTCATCTTAACAGAACCTGAAAGAATGTCATACATATCAGGAATGATTTTGATTACTACTTTTTGATCTGCAATAAGATTAATAATCTCATTGATACGAGGATGTTCTGAAGTCTCTATTGCAATAATGACTTCATCAATTTTGTATTGTTGGATGGCATTAGGTAAATCCTTTACCATACCTAATTTCGGTAAGTTGCGTTGTAGTATATTTTTGCTGTTGTGGTTGGCATCTATGAACCCAATAAAACGATAGCCCAATGAGCGAGGCTGTGAATTAATTTCTTCATGTAGTTTTACAGCACTTTCATTCCCTCCTATAATAAGGGTATTGTAACCAACGGTCCCTTTTTCAATTTGGCGCTTGGCATTTCCTAGGATACTCATACGAGCTATTAAAGTCAGTAAAAAATGTAAGCCAAATAAAACTCCAAAAGAATAATAATAAGATTTATAAGTAGGAATAAAATCATCTAATAGTAGTACAAAGAAAATGATGACACAAGAAACGATACTCACAAAAAAGGTTCTTCCCAATTCTGTTACTCTTGATTTACGGTAAATATCTGTGTAAGTACCCGATACTAAATAAGTTAACATCCAGAATAAAGGAATAAGCGTAACACCCAAATAAAAATTAGTATCATCAAAATGCTCCCAAGCAAAAGGGACATTCTCAATACCAAACTTTCTATAAGCAAAAAAGAGTGTCCAACTCAGTACTGCCATTAGGTAGTCTGTCATAACAAACATACTCATGCCTCCATTCCTTGCCTTCTGCATGGAGCGTACATGTATCTGTTTGGGTTTTAAGTCTAAAGCTTGTTCTACCATTGTAAAGTCATTTTCTACAGAATCTTTCACGAACTACAAATGTATTAACTTGATATTATCCCAATATAAAATGGCATCATCCATATCTTCTGTTAATTCACTTCTAAAAATAATCTGATAAGGGCCAGCATAACCATCTGAAAATAATCGTTCTACTGTAGCTGTCAAATCAATATAAATCTTATTCCAGTTGTCTTTTTTGAATACTGATGATACTTGAAGTTGTACTATGCCTTGATCATCAAAAGTGCGCACAAAGATATGAAAAGGTACTTCACATAAGTAATCCATCTCCAAAAAAGTAGCAGACCCATCTGTCGGTAATAAAAAGGCTGTGGAAGTACCAAATTCTAAAAAAGGAGCATCCGTATTAAGCGCTACTCTCAATGCTCGCTCTCCATCCAACACCTCTTCGGTTGATGTTTCTAATGTCCCCTCTCCTTCTGTAATATTAAGAGAGAATCCTTGCTCAAAATCTTCTATCATTTTGAAGATACTCTCATCTTTATAAGTCACTGTAGGCTCCAAAGTTACAGTCTCTAATGGAGCCAAGTCCACATTTGTTTCATAGGCTTTGTAAATAGGATAAATCAATCTATCTCCTGCAATACCTCTATTGTAGATGCCACTAAACACCTTTATATTATGTGTACCACTTTCTAATAAAGGAATGCTGGCTGGCAACTCAAATAAGCCTTGCTTTTGATCATCTACGAATATCCAAGCATCCTTAATATTTTCAGAATCACTTCCTTCTATTTCAAGTTGAGTATCCAAATTGATATCTTCAATATAAAGATATGCTGGTAGCTGTTCCTCTTGATCACAAGCGACGAAACACATCATCACACATAATAGGCCAATATATATATTACTTCTACTCATCCTAAATATTCACTTTTACTATTCGCTCCTCAATCTGTTCCATAATTTGATGGGCTACCCTCAATGCTTTATAGCCATCTTCTAAACTCACAGGCACCTTTCCATCTGTTTGTATTGCCTCTGCCAATAAATGCAATTCCATCTCTATTGCATTAACCGCTTCCACCTTAGGCTCTTCATAACAAACGTATTTTTTCTCTTCAGAGATGCCTAAATGAATTTCTTGGGCAAAAGTACCATTCAAAGGAGCATCACTCAATTGGAAGATTTGAGATTTCTTTTCTAAGAAGTCCATGGTGATATAAGCATGAGGTTGGAAGATCCGAATCTTACGCATATTCTTCATTGACAAGCGACTAGCTGTCAGATTCGCTACACAAGCATTATCAAATTCTATTCGAGCATTCGCTATATCGGTGGTATTAGAAATCACTCCTACTCCACTCGCACTAATATTTAATATTTCTGCTCCTGTCAAGGCCAATACCAAATCGATGTCATGTATCATCAAATCCATCACGACAGAAACATCTGTTCCTCTCGGATTAAAAGTTGCCAAGCGATGCCCTTCAATAAACAAAGGTCGTAAATCATGCTCTTTAACTGATAAATAAGCAGGATTAAATCGCTCCACATGTCCGACCTGAACCTTTACACCAGTTTCCGCCGCTAATTTTAGTAATTGTTCTGCTTCTGACACCGTCTTTGTCACTGGTTTTTCAATGAATACATGCTTGCCCATTTTCATGGCCTGCTTTGCATACTCAAAATGCGAAGGAGTAGGTGTCACAATATCCACCACATCAACTGCTGCGATTAATTCCTCTGCACTATCATAAGCCACTAAATTCATCTCCTCTGCAACTTTTTTTCGAACTCCTCCATCTACGTCATGGAAACCTATCAACTCATAAGTTGCTGAGCTACTTAAAATTCGCAAATGGATTTTACCCAGATGCCCTGCACCAATTACTCCTATTTTCAACATCTATTGCTCTGAATTTTTTATTGGGGGCTTCCCCGATTATCTTTTTGGCCATTGGGTAAAACACTTTATTTTTTTTGGCCATCGGGCGCAAACATAGGTGCGCCCCTACAAATGGATGGCCAAAAAGATAATCGGGTCGGGCTATCCGCTCTTATGTGGCTATTCAGCAGCTACTCCGCTAAGCTGTATTTGTCTGCCACTGCGTGGCCAGCCTGCATCCAGCTAAGCTCCGTAAGCTACTTCATAACGCCACATACCGCTTCTATCCCTAAGCCAATACTTTTAACGTTGAAACGAATAAACGTTAGAACGTTCAAACTGAAAAAATCACTTTTCAATCCATAAAGAATAAAACTTTTATCGGTTCGATAAAAAGTCGTATTTTTGCAAGACGATATGAAAAGTAAAAAAGTTGCATATTACACCTTAGGATGTAAGTTAAATTTCTCAGAAACTTCTGGCATTAGTCGCCTAATGGCAGAAGAAGGCTTTCAAAACGTTCCTTTTCACGAAAAAGCGGACGTTTATGTAATTAATACTTGCTCTGTAACTGAGAATGCCAATAAGAAGTGTCGGAAGGTCATTCGACAAGCTTTAAAGCATTCTCCAGAAGCATTTATTGTGATCGTAGGCTGCTATGCTCAGCTTAAACCAAAAGAAATTTCAGAGATTCCAGGCGTAGATTTGGTCTTAGGTGCTGCCGAAAAATTCAACTTAGCTGCTCACCTCAAAGACCTGACTAAGAAGGAAAAAGGGGAGTTTATAGCTAGTGAAGTGGAAGAGGCTAATATATTTATTCATTCTTTTTCTGTTGGTGAACGAACTCGTTCTTTCCTCAAAGTACAAGATGGTTGTGATTATAATTGCTCCTTCTGTACTATTCCGTTAGCCAGAGGTAAAAGCCGTAGTGATAGTATCGAGAATGCGGTTAAAAATGCCCACCAAATCGTTGATTTAGGGGTAAAGGAGATCGTATTGACTGGCGTGAATATTGGAGATTTTGGTAAGGGCTTCGAGGGTGGTAGACGCTCTGAAGAATCCTTCTTAGATTTAGTTCAAGCATTAGATGAGGTAGAAGGTGTAGAGCGCTTTCGGATTTCGTCTATTGAGCCTAATTTATTGAATACTGACATTATTGAATTTGTGGCTCAATCTAAGCGTTTTGCCCCTCATTTTCACATACCTTTGCAGTCAGGTTCTAATAAGATGTTAAAGCTCATGCGCCGTCGTTATCAACGTGAATTATATGTTGATCGGGTGGCTACGATTAAACGTATCATGCCTCACTGTGCTATTGGGGTGGATGTTATTGTGGGTTTTCCTTCAGAATCAGAAGCTGATTTTTTAGAAACCTATAATTTCCTTAATGAATTAGACGTTTCTTATTTGCACGTATTCACTTATTCTGAGAGAGAAAATACTAAAGCATTAGAAATAAAACCCGTTGTTCCAATTGAGGAACGTAGGAAACGTAGTAAGATGCTCCGCATCTTATCTGACAAAAAGAGACGTTTCTTTTACGAACAGCACCTTAATCAAGTTAGAACTGTTTTATTTGAAGCAGAAAATGAAGGCGGTAAGATGTATGGTTTTACGGATAATTATGTCAAAGTAAAAACAGATTACGATCCTCTTCTCATCAACGAAATTCGCAAAATGGAGTTAGTGGGTATTGACCACGATCAAACAGTTCTTATTAGCGAAGGAGAGTTGGTGTTGAATCATTAATAAGTACACTCAAGAGGGCGACCACAAGAGGCGCCTCTACTAAGCAATCACGAAAATAATATTATGTACCCCAGCTTATCAGATATGATATTGGATGTAACTGGCATTTATATACCGATGCCTGTTCAAACTTTTGGTTTTTTCTTGGCTTTAGCCTTTCTTTCTGGTTCCTTGATTCTTTTTAATGGTTTTAAGCGTTTAGAAAGGTTAGGTATTTTAAAGGGCGCCGAAAAGGAAGTATGGGTAGGCAAAGCGCCTTCTATCTTAGATATTGTTGGGAATGCCATTTTTGGCTTCTTCTTAGGCTATAAACTTATCTATGGTATACTAAATTACTCTTCTTGTGTGAGTGATCCACAGGGTACTGTGCTTTCATGGGATGGAAGTATCATAGGAGGTATTTTTTTGGCTGCTGTTTTAGGATTTTTAAAATTCTATGAGCAACAGAAAGAGGCTTTACCTGAACCGGTACTAAAGAAGGTGACAGTAATGCCTCATGAGCAGGTAGGGGATTTAATTATAGTTGCCGCAGTATCTGGTATTATAGGAGCTAAGGTTTTAAACCATTTAGAGTATTGGCAAGATTTTTTAAGAGATCCGATTGGATCTATTTTGTCATTTAGTGGATTAACTTTTTATGGAGGATTGATTGGTGGATCTATCGCTGTTATTATTTTTGCTCGTTTGCAAAAGATTCCCTTACGTAACTTGATTGATGTAGCAGCTCCTTCTGTAATGATTGGTTATGCTGTTGGTCGATTGGGCTGTCATTTTGCTGGTGATGGTTGTTGGGGAATTGTGAACACAAATGTAGAGTCTTTGTCTTTCTTACCAGACTGGCTTTGGGCTTATAGCTATTCCAATAATGTGGCTCAAGAAGGTATTCAGATAGCTAATTGCGAGGGCAAGTATTGTTTTGAATTAGCAGAGGCTGTTTACCCTACTGCGGTTTATGAGTTTCTGATGGGAAGTGGCATTACTGCTTTTTTGTTGGCAATACGTTCTAAATTTAAAATACCAGGATTGGTCTTTGCGACTTATTTGATGCTTAATGGTGTAGAGCGTTTCTTGATTGAGGCGATTAGAGTGAATGAGCGTTATGAGATTTTAGGTTTTTGGCCTTCTTTATCTCAAGTGGTTGCTTTAGGCTTGATTAGCATAGGTGCTTTTTTATTCTTCTGGTGGAGTAAGTCCAGCAATAAGGATAGTATCGCTACGGCTTAGGGAATAACTATGAATTATAGACAATGAACTGAATAATAAAATACTTGAATTAGTATAAACAAAAAGGCCCAAGTACTAGCTTGGGCCTTTTTGTTAGGCTTTATTTTTTATCTGGGCATTTGCCTTCTTGCCATTTGGTTACGCCATTTTTTTTGGCTTCGCAATCATTGCTGTAGGTTTTATTATCGCATCCACAAACGGGACGATAGATTTTCACGCAAGCTTGATTGATGTTTATTTTGCTTTCATCAATACAATCCTTAGTGTTATTTACACTAGTTGTTTTGCTTGTACAAGCGATGATACTACTTGATAATAGAATGCTAAACATGCTGTATTTGAGCAGTACAGTAAGTTGTTTTACCATTACTAAAGGCTATATTTTAATCCAATTTGTAATCCAGTAGTTGAGATACGAGATTTGATATTTTCATTGTATTTA
>JAHDDN010000292.1 GCA_020629335.1 Chitinophagales bacterium
CGCTCTTATGCGGCTATGCCCTTCCTACTCCACTAAGCTGTACTTGTCTGCTAAAGCCAGCCTGCGTCCAGCTAAGTTCCGTAAGTCAGGGCATGGACGCCACATACCGCTCCCATCCCTCACGCATTTAATTGGTATGTTAGTAATTAGTATATTGGTCTATTAGTAGTAAGTCTGTTGGTAATTAGTAGTAAGTAAACAAATACACTAATCAACTAATATACCACTAACTAACGTACCAACATACTAACATACATACGACCAACATACCAACAAACTAACATACAAAAGAAAAAAATGACTTATTCTAAATATACCCTCTTAATCCTCACTGCCCTGCTAATATTAGCCTCCTGTGGAGAAACCGAAATCATCGAGATAGAAAATGGTTACGAATACTTCCCAATGGAGCCAGGCCGCTGGATTACTTATCAATTAGATTCTACTTTTTACGATAATTTTGCTGATACAGTATTTACTAATACTTATCAACTAAGAGAAGAATTAACAGATACTTTCTATGATAATGAAGGCAACTTAGCCATAGGTATCAATCGTTTTATACTTAATGAGACGACAAATGCTTGGGAAAACGATCATTCATGGTATGCTACTAAGACAGACGTCGCTGCGGAAAGAATAGAAGAAAACTTACGTTTCCAAAAAATGGCCTTCCCAGTATCAGTAGGAAAACAATGGAATGGTAATACACATATTGATACAGAAGACCCAGCATTTGCGAATTATGCAGATTGGCGATATGAAATAACGGAATTGGATGCCGCTAAAACCATCGGTTCACAATCATTTGATAAAACCCTGACAGTCTTACAAAACGACTATGGTGCGGATAATTTGATTCAACGCATTTACAGTACAGAAACTTATGCTAAAGGCATTGGCTTGGTTTATAAAGAATTCTGGGATTTAGAATTACAAACCTCCGCGCCAACCCCTCTATCTCAAATAAACTGGCCAGATAGAGCTAATAGAGGCACAATCGTGCGTTTAGAAGTCATAGACTTCGGAATTGAATAAACAATGACTGTTTGATGGTGTTCTATATTTGAACTCATTTAAAGTTTTGTGATGAAGCTGAAAATGAGCTATTTTTTTGTAGTTCAAGGCATTTTTGAGGCGCATAGCAGCGCTACGTACCGATAAAATAACGAAGAAATACGAAAAAATAGCCATTCTCTAAGCCAGCAGAAAAACTTTAAACGAGTTCTTTGTATTTCTAATCAATAAGAAATATATTTAGACTTCAAATTTTAATCTTAAACAACGCTTTCTTGAAAATAACTAATTTTTTACAGATTTTTCTATTCATATTTATTTTGTTTGGAGCTGCTAATAGCTTACAAGCACAAGATAAGTATTGGGTGTTTTTTACCGATAAAGACGATAGCCCTTATCATATAGATCGGCCTGAAGAGTTTTTAACTCCCAAAGCAATCGAAAGAAGAAAGCGACAGCAAATAGCTATTACTAGCCAAGACTTACCAGTCAATCCAGCTTATATAGAAACACTTAAGTCAATGGGTATTAATTGTGTACACCCATCAAAGTGGTTTAATGGAGTATCCATTAGAGTGACAGCGGAAACGGACTTAGATCATATTGAAGCACTTCCATTCGTGAGAGATATTGAATTAGTTGGCAAGCGCTTAGTAAAGGAAGATATCTTAATGTCTACTCCTAGTACAAGGTCAATAGCATTATTGGATGATATTTCTGATCCTGAGTCATGGTATGGCGGTTCTTACAATCAAATTAATATGCTCAATGGTCAGTTTTTACACCGTAATGGCTTTACGGGTGAAGGAATGACGATTGCCGTAATGGATGCAGGATTTAAAAAAATCGATGAAAATCCATTAATGAAAACGCTTTTTGATGGTAATCAAATCATAGCTACTTATGACTTCGTAGACCTAGAAGAATCTGTTTATGAAAATCACTCACATGGTGCTAATGTATTGACTATCATGTCTGGAAATCAACCCACTCAATTTGTTGGTTCAGCACCAGATGCACAATATTATTTATTTAGAACAGAGCAAGTATCTTCAGAGCAAAATGTAGAAGAAGATAATTGGGTTGCCGCAGCAGAAGAAGCTGATAGAGTAGGAGTGGATGTCATTAATACCTCCTTAGGTTACTCAGAGTTTGATGAAGATCAAAATAGCTATACCTATGCAGATATGGATGGAGACCAAACTATTATTACTCAAGGAGCAGATTATGCGGCTTCAAAAGGAATATTAGTTGTTAATTCTGCGGGTAATGCAGGAAATGATCCTTGGAGATACATTACTGCTCCTGCTGATGGCGATAGTGTTTTAGCTGTCGGTGCCGTAGACGAATTTGGCCATCATGCAAGTTTTAGTTCTTGGGGGCCTAGTGCAGATGGTGATGTAAAACCGAATGTTTCAGCACAAGGCTTAGGAACCGTTTATATTGGCACTAATGGTGATGTTAGAGCAGGAAATGGTACCTCTTATTCCTCTCCAGTTATTGCTGGAATGCTTGCTTGCCTTTGGCAAGCACTACCCAACAAAACTAATATGGAGATATTTGATTTAGTACAAAGGAGTTCATCTTATTATAGTACACCTAACGATTCTTTAGGCTATGGTATTCCAAACTTTGAAAAAGCGCTACTTTTAGCCAATCAAACAAATTTAAATACAACAAATAACTTTGAGTTATTTCCAGTACCTTTTTACAGCGATTTATTTGTTCAGTATTTAGCTCCAAAGTCAGAAACGATCTTTATTCAGTTATCAGATTTAGCAGGGCGCACGCTAGCAAAATTAGAGCAGGAAGTAGAAGAAGGCACTGATTATCACTTCAAATTTAATCAACTATTTGATTATCCATCAGGTGTTTATGTCGTTTCAGTTAAAACATCTGACACTAGGACTTCTTACAAATGTTTAAAGCTATATTAAGCTTTTCATACCTCCTCATATATAGGCTAATTTTAATGATACAACCATACCAAGAAGTATTCAATCTATCATAATAGACCTGCGTATAAGTTGAAAAGGCCAGTCTAAATTAGACATTTATTAAAGAATCATTACTTAAATATTTTTTTTTCTTTTCAAATTAGGCGTGAATGTCTATTTTTACGGGATAAAATACGGTTTATGCCATTGACAAAATTAGTCTCCTTTACTTTATTGTTCTGTTTTTCCTGTCTGATGCTTGAAGCACAGTATGGATATGATATATACGATAAGAATCGAAGTAAGAAAAATAGAATCCAAAAAAGTGATGAATACCAAGAGCGTTTCAAGGAAAGACTTTTTGAAGAATTTGATTCAGACCAGTTTGGAGGAGAGGTATTAAGAGATACCATTAATACGAGAGGATATATTATTACTGATCCTGAAGAACTCAAAAAATTAGGTGCTTCTGAAGAAGTAATCGAAGAATTGATGCGATTAACATCTGAACAAGATAGTATTCGATATCTCAAAGATTTAATCTTTGAAAAACAAATGGAAAAAGCGGGTCTTATTGAGGAAGAGACAGATAGTATGTCTTTAGAACGTATCGACCAGATGATAGAAGAACAAAAGGAGTTCTTAGTCAAAAAAGCTTTGTCTCTTCCGACTCCTTATATTTTCGGACATGAGTTTTTTAGAAGAAGTATGCTCCGCTTATTTGATCGAGAAATAGATGTCAATCCTTCTCTCAACTATGTATTGGGGCCTGGAGATGAAATTCAAGTGACTGTGTGGGGTACAGATGATTATAGTGAAAATTTCACAGTCGGCAATGATGGATCTATTTATGCGGATAAGATTGGAAAAATAAGCGTAAGAGGACTGACCTACCAAAGTGCTAAGGAATTAATTCGTGATCGCTTCCAAAGAGTATATGATCCTACCTTAACCAAAATGAATGTCTCCTTAACTTACACCCGTATTGTAGGAGTCAATATTGTTGGAGAGGTCTTTAATCCAGGCACCTATGAATTTCCAGCAACTAACTCTGTATTTAATGCACTGGTTTCTGTAGATGGACCGAATGACTTCGGTTCTGTCCGTAATATCTTCATCAAACGAAATGGAGAAACGATTAAAGAGTTAGATGTGTACAACTACTTAGGTGATCCTTCAGCCGACACTGACTTCTTCTTAGAAAATAATGATTATATATTTGTCCCAGCAGTGGGTAATGTCGTCAATATTTCTGGTGAAATAAAAAGAGAGCATAATTACGAATTAAAAGCAGGGGAAGGACTTTTAGATGCCATCAAATATGCTGGTGGACTTAAGCCAGAAGCCTTCACCAAAACGATCAATATTAAGCGTTACGTTAATAATGAGGAGGTCTTAGTGGATGTGAGTATTGATAGCTTAACAGCCTATAATCGAGATTTTCCACTAAGAGATGGGGATAGTATATTTGTCTATAGAGTCCCTACAGCTTTAAGAAACTATGTACAAGTAGTAGGTGCCGTAAAAGTACCAGGTAGATATGAGCTTCAAGATGGAGATAAGATATCTGACATCCTTTTTAAAACAGAAGGTATTTTAACTGAAGCGGATTTAGGTAGAGCCTATGTCATTCGTCTGAAAGAAGATCAGTCTAAGCAGATTTTACCATTTAAATTAGAGGAAGTAGTCAATGACTTTCGATCTACAGAAAATCTAATGTTGAAAAATTTAGATACCATCCAAGTGGTTTCTCGTAAGAGTTTCCGACAGGATTACTTTGTCAAGGTATTTGGGGCGGTGCGTATGCCTGGAGAGTATGAGTATGCTGAAGGACTTACGCTACAAGATTTACTGTACCTATCGGGTGGAATGAAACAGGAAGCGGCCAATAATAGAATAGAAGTTTCTCGGATGGTGTCCTTCATGGATGAGGAGACTGGTGTAAAGAAAAGTGAGAGAATCATTGTTAAGCGTTTAGAAATTGGCACTGATCTGAGTGTGGACCGTTCGGCAGAGGTTTTTGAGATTAAGCCGCATGATCATGTCTTTATTCGTACTTCACCAGAGTTTGAAATTCAACAAAATGTAAAGATATTTGGGGAAGTCGTCTATCCAGGTGATTACTCTCTCAAAAATAAGGAAGAGCGAATAGCAAGTGTATTAGAACGTACTGGTGGTATGACGAAATATGCTAATGGTGAAGGTGCAAGACTTTATAGACAAGCAGATAGTACGGGTTATATCCTAGTAGACTTAGGAGATGCATTGCTTAGACCGATTAAGTCAAAATATAATTATATCTTAACAGAAGGGGATTCTCTTTTCATCCCTAAGCATAAAGATTTGGTTACTTTAAGAGGCTGGATGGGGCGATTTGATTTAGATACTTTAGATCAGATTAGTGCTCCTTTCATCAGAAATAAATCAGCCCGTTATTACGTCAATCGTTATGGCGCAGGTTTTGGTCGCTGGGGTAAACGCTCTCGCACCTATGTTGAACAGCCAAATGGTAAAATTCAAAAATCTCGTTGGTGGTTATTGACTACTACTTATCCAAAAGTACAAAAGGGCGCTACGATATATGTGGATGCCAGAGATAGGAAGAAGTTTGAAGAAGAACGGCAAGATCGTAGAAAAGATCGAAATTGGAATGATGCCTTTGATAGCTTTACCTCCAAAATTGCTACTGTCTTGACCATACTTGTACTGGTGCAACAGGCCAGGTGATCTTAAAAATAAAGCTAACAAAAAGCTAAAATTTCCCTTAAACTATGAGCGATTACCAAGAAGGCATCACACTTAAACAAAGTATACTAACCATTAAGGATTATCTTAAAGAGCTAATTCGAAAGTGGTATTGGTATGTTATTGTTATTGCTTTATTCTTAGTGGGAACTTTCTTTTATTTGGCTTCGTCCAAGCCCAACTATGTAGCTACTTCTACCTTTATGATTAATTCGGATGAAGGAGGGGGGATGTCTGCTATCTCTCAACTAGCAGGGCAATTTGGATTTGGGGGAGGCAAAAACCTCAAATCGGAAAAGGTTATCGAGCTGATGGGTTCTCGTAAGATGATTTATGAAACCCTTGGTAGGCAAGTAGAGATTGAGGGTAAGAAGGATTATCTATTTAATCATTATTTAGAACTCATCAAAAAAGCCCCAGAAGGCGGCTTCCGTTTTGAAGATGATTCTACAGCAACTTTTGATATTAGAGAAAGCTCTAAAGCGCAAGCTATTTATAATAAGATTCGTCGGAATTACCTTTATGCTAAGGATAGAAATGACAATGGGATTATTAATGCTAATATGACGACTCCTTCGGAAGCATTCTCCAAAGAGTTTTTAGAGAACCTTCTTCTGATTGTTTCTGATTACTATATTAAGCGTTCTGTTGAACAACAAAAACAAACCTTTGATTATATCCAGCTTAGAGTCGATTCTATTGCTAGTGCTATGGAGAGTGCGGAATACCGACTCAATGCATGGTATAACGATAATATCCAGTCTCTCAAAGCAAATGCTACTCTTCGACCAGTCAAAATGCTGGAAAGCTCTAAGCTGGAGCGTAAGATTGATATGCTAGCAGTTATGTACGAAGAAGCGCTACGTAACTTCGAATTTGCACAGATGAACTTACTTTCCTCCACTCCTGTCATTCAAATTATAGATGCTCCCGCCTATCCCTTAGAAGTGAGCGAAAAAATTCCTTACATATATTACGGATTCTTCACGATTTTGGCATTCTCTTTAGTAACTTTGCTCATCATAGTGAATAAGCTTATTAGAGATGCGCTGAATAGTTAATTGGTATATTAGTTGATTGGTTAATTGGT
>JAHDDN010000293.1 GCA_020629335.1 Chitinophagales bacterium
CCAACTTTATTCAGTTCCAACGTTCATTAAGGCAATTGCTCGTAAATAATATAGTTACTTACTTGAGTGGTATTCCCTGGATGAGTGAGGGTATTGAAGAAAATGAGATTGACGTCATTTTGGAAACCTTGATAGACGGTATGGCTGTCCATATTGATATCTGATGATTCGTATTGTTGGGCTATGAAATTGGCTTGTTGTCCATAATTGCTTGGGTAGTTTAGCACGTCAAAGAAGATGTCATTGATGTCATTGCCGATTCCTTGAAAAATGATGTTATTGGAGCCGCCATTCGTTGTACCTGCCCATAGTGCCATATAGCCATTGATATTAACACGGGCATTGCTTCCCC
Source organism: Chitinophagales bacterium (assembly GCA_020629335.1). The sequence continues at coordinate 353 of JAHDDN010000293.1, forward strand.
AAGTGGATAATGCTGGGCTGGTAAAGTCAATCATATTGGAGGTATTTTGTCCTAAGTAGAGTGGGTAGGCGGTCATAGCACCTAAGTGGTTACGGTGCCTGACAGCGATATAGTAATTGCCTTCTGGAAGGTCAAAACGAATCGGACTAGTGCCATCTGTCATGACTAAATCGCCATCGGCTTGTAATAGTACAGACTGAGTAGCCAATACTTGTGATGGATTAGACTGTGCTCTCAACTCCAAAAATATCCAATCAACTACTTGGTCTAAGCCGCTATTGGGAAAGAGGTTCGCATTATAAGCGGCAGGGCCAGTGCTGCCTACGGTAATGAATTCAGGGAGGTAATAATAAGGATCGTAAGTTGGGATTAAGTTATTTTCTTTTAAGTCTACTCGCATATTGTTATTAACGGTATTGAGTAGGGCGCCTTGTAGGGCAACTTTACTTTTGAATTGAATGTAGCTATTACAGCCATTTTCTTCAAAATAGCCCGCAAATTCAGGCTGATTGAGGTAATTGAAATGCCAAGGAGTTAGTTGTAGATTGGGATAGCTAGTAGGATTGCCACAATTATCAATGCCATAATTATTGCACATGACACCTCGAGGTGCGCATTGGCCGTCACAATTTTCGTGTGGCATTCCGAAGGTATGTCCTAATTCATGACCGATTACTCCTATATATGGATCGATATCATTGGCTATTCCATCGATCACTTCTTTCGGTTGGCCAGCGAAACCAAAATTAGCGGCAGCGGAACAAGGGCAAGGAACGTCTGCTTCTAAAAAAAAGACGACTCGATGATTGGGATCGTAAAGAGATATATCTGAATTGCTTATCACTTCGATAGCAGAATTCCCTAGCCAATTAAAGTCTGTGTTATTATGGAACCCATCATTGTGATTGATAAACCAATTGATATCGTGTGTGCTATAAATTGTTTCTATTGGTTCTACTGTAAAAGTGGCTCCCCATTGAGACCATTTTTGTTGGTTTTCTAATACGGCATTATAGACGATATTTTGTCTATTATTATGGAGCGCATTAGTTGGTACGATATAGAAAACTCTGACTGTTTTGCAGGCGTCTCTATCATCAGCAGCTTGTTGGGTTATATCTGTAGGCGGTTTATACGACATAGTGGCATCGTATCCACAGTTGATTGGTGATTGGGCAAAAGTATTGATAGAATAAAAGCTTATGAATAAGCACAAGAGCATACTGAAATGCAAGGATTTCCTAGCTAGGTTGAATATGTAAAACATGGTGTAAGTTTTGGTGTTAGGCATTAGAAACCTATTAGGATGATTTTTATGAATCAGCCTTTGATGAAAAGGGGGTATAGGGGTAAATAAAATTATAAATGTTGTGGAAAGAGAAAAAGGAGGGGATGTAATTCACATTATCTCTGGCGCAAATTTAAGACTAATATTTGAAATAGTTAAAAGCAAAAGCAATAAGTTTTAAATAAAATACGTCATTTGTAAGACTTTGGCGCTGTAATAAATAGCAATGGCCCATCATAAAGATGAGCCATTGCTATTATTTATAATGAATTGAAGTTTAGTATTGCAGCACAGGTACAGCTGATTTGCTCATATTCTTTCTATATAGATTATAATCTTCTATTGTCACAAGGCCATCCTTATTAGTATCTAAATTAGAATAACTATAGATATTTGATGGGTCAGCGATATAGGCATTGAAGTCATCTACTGTGAATACATTATTACTAGTAAAGTCGCCTGCATGTAGGCCAAATACTCCACCGCCTAAATTGACCAGTTGAGTATTGCCATTGCTAACATTAGCTGTTTGAGAAAAGTTAATTAGTCCGTTAACAGAAATATCTTCGTCTGTCATCACTGCCATGTGATTTCTTGTTTTTACAGAGAAGAAGTAAGTAGAGGAGGTTCCTAGATTAAAGAACCTTAAACCTGCTCCTGATCCATCTGCTTCGATGATACTACCATCTGTTAATAATAGACCTGCTCTTTGCTCAATAATGCTAGCATTATTAGCAGCACTTCTGGCTTCTACTAATATCCAATCTACTATATTCGTAGCTGAACTAAGATTACTTTCTGTACCTGGATAGTTCCAAGGTCCTGCGCTAAAGGGTTGTGTACTTGGAAGTAATCCTAATGTTTGAAGCTCATTGGACATATTACCACCGCCTAAGTAAGGACCTTCTAATATGACTTTAAGATCTAGATTAACTACTTGAGGTGTATAGCAAATCTCCAAAGCCCAGTTTTGTAATTGCCCACCATCCTCGCTTGGATAAAGATCAGACATGGTTAGGGTCCAGTTTCCATTTAGCTCTTCACCATCAAAATCGGATAAGTTGCCATTAGGTTGATAGCTATTGCCGTCAGTAGGAGGGCAAGGAGGATCGGTCGCACTAGACTCGTCATCAAAACTGATATCAAAATTGTTTTGGTTGTTGCAAATTTGCGGCAGCAAGGATACATTAGTGCCACTTGGGCCTTCTAAATCGAAAGTAAGGTCATTGATCCATGTATGAGTTCCACTAAGGTCTATTACATTAATATCTATGATGGTGCCACTATCACCAATTGTTATTTCCGAAGTTTCAGATATAACGCTTCCTCCTGCATTCCCAGAAATATTAACAGGAATATCCGTACTGATATAAGTATTACAAACGATATTGGCTGTTTCAAAATTGAAGGTCGCTGAGTCAGGACTCGTTCCGCAACCATTAGTAGCTCTTACTCTCCAAAAGTATTGCGTGCTAATATTAAGTGAAGTGGCAGTATAGGAGTTAGTAGCAACAGTAGCAGATTCTACAATATTTGTAAAACCAGGATCAGTTGAAATTTCAACTTCATAATTGTTAGCTCCAGAAGCTGCTGACCAATCAAGTGTATAATTAGATAGTCCTACACTTCCATTTGCAGGATTATTTAAAGTAATATTTCCTGGAGGGCCGCTATTGATAATGAGTTGTACCGTGGTGGAGTTAGATACGCCACCACCATTAGCATTAATTGTGATTGTATAAGTCCCTACTGGAGCTGCTGCTGAAGCGGAGACTGTCATTGTACTACTTCCTGTAGGAGTGACACTAGTAGGGGAGAAGCTAATACTTGTATTGCTAGGATTGCCTGTTGCTGATAAAGAAACCGAACTATTAAATCCATTGATGGATGTTAGATCAACGGAGAAGTTAGTGGATTGTCCAGGACAAAGCCCCGCTGAGTTAGGAGACGCACTTAAACTAAAGGTGGGTCCTGTTGTTTCTTCGATTGTAAAGTTTTGGTTAGAAATATCGAAGAATACATTATCAGAACAGACAACCATTACTCTGGCCGTATTTGTATTGATATTTGGTACTGTAATAGGATGTGAACCATCGTTTGGTACATTAGTAGCTAAAGTAGTTGGATAAGTATAACCACCATCAGTAGATAAAAGAATATCTACATTAGCACAGCTAATAGGGGAGGCAGTTGTATTAGCCACATCCCAAGTAACGTTCTCTGTATCAAATCCAGTCCAAGTTAAACCAGTATTAGGAACTTGAACCAAAAAAGGACCAGCGGAAGATACTACATCTATTTCGGTTTCATCTTCGGCCACGCAGCCGCCGTCAGAACGATTGTCTCTTACGACTAGGCGGAAGTGCATCGTTCGAGCATAAGTTGGTAATATTTCACCTAAAGTTTGGGTGTTATTAACAATATCAGACCATTGAGGAAAAGTTCTGGATGGACTGGTAACTGGCTCAAAAGAACGAAATATAGGAGCATCCCCAGAAGGGCTATTAGGAGTACCAAAAGGCCCTAAATCATACTGTTCCCAGCAGTAAGTAATGGCATCGCCATTAGCGTCAGAACCAGTGCCTGTTAATGTGAAAGGCGTAGAGATTGGAATAACATAATCTGCTCCTGCATTAGAGCTAGGTTGAGAATTACCATTATTAATATAAGAAGGACAATTATCGCCTCCCCCATTAGTAGAGAAACTAATCATCTGTTGTAGACTTCTAAGATGAAAATAGTCATCACTATTATTTTGAATATTACTAGCGTTACCACATATACCAGCATAAGCTTGAATAGTGGTTCCACTTCCAGGTTCATAAGCATTACTACTACTGCCATTACCACCACAACTACCAGTATTACCATTAAAAGTATGGCTACCACCAAATTGATGCCCTATTTCATGTGCCACATAATCCACATCAAAAGGATCGCCTACAGGAGAACCTGATCCAGTTACACCTCCTGCTTTACTTCCACTACAAACAGATTGTAAATAAGCAACTCCACCGCCACCAGTCGAGAATACGTGTCCAATATCGTAGTTGTTGAATCCTATGATATTATCACAGGTGGTTTGGTTTTGACCCAACATAGCTCCTCCATCATTATTAGTATAAGGGTCAGAACCACTATTTAAGAAAATAAGATCATCAGTATTAGCTATTAGAATCATTCTAGCTGCGATTTCTCTTTCGTATATGCCATTCACTCTATTCATAGAAGTATTGAATGCTGCTAATGCCCCAGCAGTTGTTCCCCCATGGAAGTTAGCATATTCACCTGTACAAGCTAAGGCTAAGTCATAAGTCCTTAGTTGGCCAGTGGTTCTATAAACTAAGTTACTATCGTTATTATCATCATCTTTGCTTATATTGTCGCTGCTTTTATTTTCCTTAAAATCTTCTGTTTCTGGAAGATGATATTCTTCACAGGAAAAATTAGCATCCTTGTGAAAATCTTTCTTGAAGTAGCAAAGGTAGTTTTCGATATCCCCCTTGCTATAAGGATCAATATAAACTGTCCCTTTAGTACTGAAAATAATCGCATGGAATCCTTGAGGAGCTAAGTCTAAACGAGTCGTTGCACTTGGATCATCAATTCCTTGACCAGCATAAGTTTTAATTGCTGGATATCTTTCTGCTAATTCAGGTGCCATTATTGGAGATTCTACCAGCTTAAATTGGCTGAAACTTCCATCAGCCATTGGCAAAGAAATGATGAATGCTTTTGTTAAAGCCTCATCACTAAACTCAAGTGGAGCTCGATCTAATTGTGATTGCATCTCATTGAGATCAAGTCGAAATGTTAAGTATTTTTCTGGAATGATATAACGCACCCCATCAGTAGTGATAGAAGATTCGTCAATGGAGGTCCAAATGGGATCACTTGATAAAGACTTATCTTGGGCATGAACAAATAAAGAGGAGATAAGTAAAGTACAAATCCCCAAAATGAGTGTAAGGTGTTTCATATTTTCTTTTATTTATTGGGTTGTTGGTAAAGAAACAAAAAGGGAAAGAAAAGGTTAATATAAATTTTAAATTGAGTAAAAATACTATTTTTTCTTTACAGAACACAGTGATTTAAGCAAAAGAGCTTCTTACTGTCTATGTTTAGACATTATTTAAAAAAAACAACGATGTTAATAGATACACATGCACATTTATATGCCAAGCAATTTGATCAAGACAGAGAAGAAATGATTCAGAGAGCAATAGATAATGGTGTCACCAAATTGTTTTTACCAAATATTGACATTAATTCTATAGAAGGTATGTTTCATTTAGCCGATATTTACCCTGATGTTTGTTATCCAATGATGGGATTACACCCTTGTTCAGTCAAAGCAGACTACTTAGAAGTACTAGAAGTGTTAGAGGCTCATTTGCGAGCAGGTAATCCAGAAGCAGATGAGGAAGGGCAGTTTTGCGCTGTAGGAGAAATTGGCTTAGACTATCATTGGGATACTACTTTCAAAAAGCAACAGAAGGATGCTTTGCGAATACAAATTAACTGGGCAAAAGAACTAAACTTGCCAATAGTACTACACTGTCGTAAATCTTTTAAAGAAACACTAAAGATTGTCAAAGAAATGCAAGACGGAAATCTGAAAGGAATCTTTCATTGCTTTGGTGGGAGTGTGGAGGAAGCACAGCAAGTAATAGATGTTGGTTTCTTAATGGGGATAGGCGGAGTACTGACTTTTAAGAAAAGTGGTTTGGACAAAACTTTAGCCGAAGTACCATTAGAGCATTTGGTTTTAGAGACAGATGCACCCTACTTAGCTCCATCTCCTTATAGAGGAAAAAGAAATGAAAGTGCCTATATCGCAAATATCGCTGATAAACTAGCCGAAGTAAAAAATTGCTCAGTTGAAAAAATAGCAGCCATTACTAGCAAAAATGCTTTAGCACTGTTTAAACGCTAGAGAATAAAAGAATGCGTTAAGTTTAAAAAAGGCGTATATTTAGTTTGGGCATAGACTCATAATTATTTTTGTAATTATGTCAGCTATATGGCTTTAACTAGCACATTTGACGCAAATGAACGACTTAAACAAGTAATGACTTGTATTTTTTTACTATCTTGTCACCAATATGTTTTGATTTTAGATATATTTTCATAA
>JAHDDN010000294.1 GCA_020629335.1 Chitinophagales bacterium
CTGTGCAATTAACCGTGATATCTTCACAGATCGCGCTTGGAGCTAGCTTGTCTTCTAAAAACATAGTTCCCCAACAACTTGAGCCACTACAAGCATCTGAAATTGAGTATTCAAGTGTTTTACCTAAATAGTCTTTTAAATTATCCTGGTCGACCATCTGTCCATTATAATATAAATCGACGATATAAAAGGCGTCATTGAATTGGTTAGCATCTAAACCAAATAATTCGGCAGGCTCACCTTCAAGAACCATACTCGCATTTATCCCCAATTGACATTCAGCATCGACAGAGACATTAAGATGATCATTACAATTCATTGTAATTCCTTGGTTAACAACAACCAAGATGGGATCAGTAATACCGTCAACCGTTGTAGGATCATCCGCTGTACAACCCGCTTCATTGAAAGGATCAACAACTGCTTGGAAAATATAAAGACCATTCGTTGTTGCTTCTGGAATTGTAAATGTTGTACAATATTCATTTACAGGTATAGCTTTAATAGAACCACATCCTGCCACGTCTGTTGGCCAAGCATTCGGTCCAACTGTCTGTGTTCCCCACTGCACAGGTCCACCACCACCTGATATAGGCATAGTAACATTATAAATACCTGGGCCATTTAATGGAACAAAAACATCGTTTACAATAAAAGCAAATCCTGGCGCAAACTCTCTTATATAAATACTAGACGTATGGCCACAACTTAGTGTATTTTCGGTTACTTCAATACTGAAACTAACGGTCGTGTTAGCCAAAGAACCTGTTTGATCTTCTTGATAAAAATTGGCTTCCATGTTTTTATTTCCAGCTACACCAGGTCCACCTGGATCACTCGTTGCTGGAGGAACACAATCACCCACATACCAAAAACAATTTGGATCTGGCATTGGAGCCGCTCCTAAACATAGTTCATCGCCAGAAAAGCTAGCAGATAAATCTGCAGTACCCCAAGGGCTACCAAATACATAACCACCACCATTAGCTGGTAACTCAAAAACATTCATGAAACCAAAATATGTACCTGCAGGGTCCAGTGTGACGGCCAATGGCAATGTCTCTATATCAGAAAATGTTGCTCCGAAATCATCAGAAACTTCCCACGTAACCGTTCCACCATTAGGTAAATCAGTGCCATTAAAACAAAGCTCAATTGAATCGCCAGCACAAACCCCTAAAGGTCCATCTTCTCCATTAACAGATGTCATAAAATTCTCTACCGGACAAGCCAATGTTGCCACTAATGGATCAGAAATTCCATCTTCATTAGGAGCCGTACAGCCAGGCATACATTGATAAGGTGCTACCACTGCTCTGAACTGATAAGCATCTACAGACGTACAAGCATCTGCCGGCACATCGAATGTAGCTGTTAAGTCAGGTGTGCATGGAGCCAATTTTAAGGATCCGCATCCATCTACATCTGTAGGCCAAACATTTGGGCCCGTTGTCTGGTGACCCCATTGTAAAGGTCCTCCTGCTGCGCCCACAGTCATGGTTACAGTGTATTTTCCAGGACCTGGAATTTCAACAAAAGCTTCATTAATAATAAAAGCAAATCCTGGCGCAAACTCTCTTATATATATTCTTGAGGAATGCCCGCAACTAAAGGTATTTGACAATACCTCAACTGAATAGCTAATTGTTTTTGCCGCAAACATTCCTGTTTGATCTTCTTGATAGTGATTAGCTTCCATCCACTTATTTCCAGGAACCCCAGGTGCTCCTGCATCCGGACAAGGCCCTTGGTACCAGAAGCAATTAGGATCAGGCATAGGTGCCGCTTGCAAGCATAATTCATCACCTACAAAATTGGCTGCTAAATCAGCGACTCCCCATGGGCTTCCAAACACATACCCACCTCCATTAGCCGGCAATTCAAATACATTCATAAACCCAAAATGAGGAGCTGCTGGATCTAATGTAAGTGATAAGGGTGTATTAGAAATATTCGTAAACGTAGCTCCTCCATCATCTGATACTTGCCAGTTTAAAGTACCTGAAGGTGGAAGTGTATTACTTTCTAATGAGAGTTGTATTTGATCATTTTCGCACACTTCAATAGGTGCAGCTACTCCATTGATGGTAGTTACAAAGTCTTCAGTCACACATTGTGCGATTGAGTTATTTTGAAAATTACCAAAAACCAATAATAGCGTCAGTAAGCTCGCACAGCGAGCTGATAAATTGAGATTGAATTTCATGAGAATTGGTTCTTTTAAAAATCGTTTTCTAAGATGTTATCGCTTTTGACATATTGAATAAATACATATATAACCTAATAAAAATAAGGAGCACTTTTAGCATTTTTTGAAAAGTATGCAGTACAATTATTCAAAACAGTTAAATAAACGTACATCAATGATACATCAATTATATTAATTATTAATATATAACTCTTATTATATCCTACAGTTAGATAATTTTTTCTAATTAATTTTTCTTCATTTTAAGCTAAGAAGGAAACGAACAAACATAGAATTAATCGTAATGCATAATTACTTTATTATAGGTATGTTTTCGCCATATTTTTATACTAATGACTAAGTACTATTTTCCCGATTTGATGTCCCTTTCTTAGGTAATCAAAAGCTTTAATGGCTTCATGAAACGGGAACGATTTATGGATTCTAGGACGGATTTTGTTCCTTTCCATAAAATTCAATAATGCATTAAAATCACTCTTCGAGCCCATTGCAGTACCAATAAATTGTATATGACGTAAGAAAAATTTACTGATACTTATACTAGTTTTTGGTGAGCCTGTAGAGCCATATGCCACTATACGACCTCCATAATTCATAAAATTGAAATAATCATCAAAATTAGCTGCCGGAGAGCTGTCCAATACGATATCAATTCCCTGTGATAATTTTTTTAACTCCTTTGCCCAATTATCATTAGTATATAGTACGCCTCCTGAGGCTCCTTGAAATATAGCGTCGTTAATTTTGTCCAAATTGGAGCTAGTAACATAAACTTGTGCATTAAATGCCTTTGCAATTTGAAGGCCAGCTTGAGCTACTCCACCTCCTATCCCTGTAATCAGTACCTTGCTATTGTTATTAATACTACCATGTTTAGTTAACGCGCGCCATGCGGTCAAAGAAGCTACTGGAGTAGCGGCAGCCTCTTCCCAGCTCAAATATTTGGGCTTTGTAAATATATTTGATAGAGGAACAGTTATATAATCAGCCATAGTTCCTGGGTCCGGCATTCCTAAAACTCGAAACGATCGAGTAGGTGCTTCTTCATTCTCGCCCCATTCATATGCTGGATATATAATCACTTCTGTACCTATGATTGTTTGATCCACTTTACTTCCCACTTCTTCAATGACGCCAGCGCCATCAGCACCAAGTATACATGGTAGTGTCATTCCAGGATACAAACCTTTTTGAATCCATAATTCTCTATGATTGATAGAACTAGCCTTAATTTTAATTAATACCTCATTGGCTTTAGGTTTGCTCTTTTCAACGTCCTTTATATATAATTCTTTATTCTCGCTCAGGATAAGTGCTTGCATAGAAAGATTTAAATCATAGATAAAAAAAAGGGATTTCAGAAAACTGAAATCCCTTACTTCATAAGAAGCGGTCCGGACGGGACTCGAACCCGCGACCCCCTGCGTGACAGGCAGGTATTCTAACCAACTGAACTACCGAACCTTTATTTTAATTACCCTTTCACTCTTCGTTCAAGAGTGCATGCAAAAGTAAAAAGCATTTTAGTTTCTATCAAATTATTTGCCTTTTAAATTGATAATATTATTGAAATTAAATTTGCCAAATTCAATTATTATAAAAAATGGTATTCCAGTTTCAAATCAGTATTTTGCAGGAGTCTATAGTGGCATAATATTAAAACTACACCTATGGTATTCTTAGAGTTTGAAAAACCATTGGAAAAATTATACGAACAACTAGACAAAATCCAACAAATTGCTGAAGATGGAGATATTGATGTTACTGACAAAGTCAGTGAATTAGAACAAAAAATTTCCAAACGCAAGAAAGAAATCTATTCCAATCTTACCGGATGGCAGCGAGTTCAGCTTTCAAGACATCCGGAAAGACCCTACACTCTGCATTATATTGAGGGCATGTGTAAGCAATTTATAGAATTGCATGGAGATCGATATTTTGGAGATGATAAGGCGATTGTAGGAGGTATCGGTATACTTAATGATACTAGTGTTGTAATCATTGGCCATCAAAAAGGAGTCAATACCAAAATGCGTCAATATCGAAACTTCGGAATGGCGAATCCAGAAGGGTATAGAAAGGCATTACGGCTCATGAAAATGGCTGAGCGTTTTAATATGCCTGTAATTACTTTAATAGACACACCTGGCGCATATCCAGGACTTGAGGCTGAAGAGAGAGGGCAAGCCGAGGCCATTGCAAGGAATTTATTTGAGATGGCAAAATTGAAGGTACCCATCTTATGTTATGTTATTGGTGAAGGGGCTTCAGGTGGAGCTTTAGGAATAGGTTTAGGGGATAAAGTCTTTATGCTTGAAAATACATGGTATTCTGTAATATCTCCTGAGTCTTGCTCATCTATATTATGGCGATCGTGGGATTATAAAGAACAGGCAGCTGAAGCATTAAAGCTTACGTCTAAACATATGCTTGATTTTGGTTTAATAGATGAAGTAATAAAAGAACCACTCGGAGGGGCGCATAATGATAAGGAGAAAATGATGAAGACTTTAAAGTCCCATATAAAGAAAGAACTTACAGCTCTGATGGAAGTAAATCCCGATGTCTTAATAAAAAATAGAATTAAGAAATTTAGTAAAATGGGAGAGTTTAAAATTCAAAAAGTTAAAACTGAGGTTCAATAAATGGACACTTCAAAATTCAGTGGCACTGGCGTTGCATTAGTCACTCCTTTCCTTTCAGATGGGTCAATTGATTATGATCGTTTTTCAAATATAATCGAATTTGTTATAGACTCAGGAGTAGACTATTTAGTACCCTTAGGCTCCACTGGTGAAGCAACTACAATATCATCCCTTGAGCAAAAGGAAGTTTTGCGATTTGTAACTTCTCAAAATGCTGGAAGACTTCCAGTAGTAGCAGGTTGTTTTGGTGGCAACAATACAAAAGAACTGATAAGTAAAATAGAGGAGTTTGATCTGACTAAGATAGATGCTCTACTTTCTTCTAGTCCACATTATAACAAACCATCTCAAGTAGGAATTTTTGAACATTATTCCGCTATTGCAAATTCAACAACGCTTCCAATCATCCTTTATAATGTACCTAGTAGAACCTCAAGTAATGTATTAGCTGATACAGTAATTAGCTTATCTGAAAAATATGAAAATATCATAGGTATTAAAGAGGCTTCTGGAGATTTGGATCAAATAAAAACGATTATTGAAAATTCTAAAGAATCATTTTTAGTACTATCGGGAGATGATCCAACAGCAAGAGAAACCTGCCTTGCTGGCGGAAATGGAGTTATTTCTGTTATCGCTAACGCCTATCCTAAAAGCTTCTCTACCATGATCAAATGTGCTTTGAATAAAGAAGTTGATAAAGCAAAACATATTGATTCTACCTTATTTCCATTACATAAGTGGTTATATATAGACGGAAACCCTAGTGGTATTAAGGCAGCTCTTCGAGCTAAAGGAATGATAGAAGATAGGTTAAGATTGCCACTAGTCCCTATGAGTGCTTCTAATAGGGCTATTCTTGAAAAAACAATGCTTGAAATTAATCTTGATAATTAGCATAAGCACTAAGCTAAGTTGTATACTTAGACAGGTTATTTGGATATTTTTAATGCAGTCTGCCATTTTTAAAGAACATTAATTCAAGCTCGTATGGATTGGATTGTAATATTATAAATTAATGTTACTTATAATCTGACTCCTATGAGCTTAGTTTACTTTGCTCACCCTCCATCGATATAGTGTTTGAAGTTCCCTTAGGCAGCAGTACAAGTAGTAGTAGTCCTGTTTTACCTCCCGTCTTCATCAGCGCTCATTTTATCGTTTTACGCAGATATATAAAATGGTAAGAGCCCACTACTTGCGTAATGAGCTCTTATGTAAAAAAGGCGGCTTCACTTTCATCCGTAGTGATACTAAATCACTACTTATGTAAGTGACCAAGACCGCTGGGATTGGTGCCTAGCTTGTAGGGCGCTCTATTTTTTCAAGCCCCTCTTTAAATGGTAAGAGCCCACTACTTGCGTAATGAGCTCTTATGTAAAAAAGGCGGCGACCTACTCTCCCACTTTCGCAGTACCATCGGCGCTGAAGGGCTTAACTTCTCTGTTCGAAATGGTAAGAGGTGGAACCCCCTCGCTATAGCCACCATTCTCTTTTCGCCTCTACAGGCGTATTTCTTTACTGTGGCTATGCTTCTCTCTGCAAATCTGTGTTTGCAGTGCCTTCGGAGTAAAGGACATCTAGTCCTTTCCTGTTTCCCTCAGTTACCCTCGCTATAGCCACCATTCTCTTTTCGCCTTTACAGGCGTATTTCTTTATCGCCTCTTTCGGCAATCGTTTCTCTTTTGGTCAATATTGACAATATATAGGTATAAGAAAAGTCAAGTCAAAAAATCGAGACTAAGGATATTCTAGAAAATTATGTTACTTCTACTTTATGTCTCCTTCTTCTATCTTTTGCGTATAGAAAAAATAAAGGAAGCGATAGGGCAATTAGTACTACTCGGCTTCATACATTACTGCACTTCCACCTATAGCCTATCTACGTGGTCATCTTCCACGACC
>JAHDDN010000295.1 GCA_020629335.1 Chitinophagales bacterium
AATAAAGCTACATTCTCAATGTGGTGAGTATGTGGAAACATGTCCACTGGCTGCACTTTGAGAATTTCGTATTTAGCTGATAGAAGCTGCAAATCTCTCGCTTGAGTAACAGGATTACAACTTACGTAGACGATTTTAGCAGGAGCTAATTTGAGTAGTTCATCTACTACATCGGCATGCATTCCTGCTCTGGGTGGATCAGTGATGACCACATCTGGCTTGCCATGTATAGCGACTAAATCATCATTAAGGGTTTTGCGAACGTCTCCAACGTAGAAATGAGCATTGTCTATCTTGTTAAATTCAGCATTGAATTTAGCATCTATGATGGCAGCATCGACTTCTTCTATGCCCACTACCTTTTTACAAGCTTTTGCTACAAATAAGGCGATACTTCCAGTACCTGTATACAAATCAAATACGTACTCCTCCCCTTTCAGATCTGCGAATTCACGAGTGATTTGATAAAGCTTTAATCCTTGATGTGGATTTGTCTGAAAGAATGACTTAGGGCTAATTTTGAAATGAATGCCTTCAAATACCTCAACAATGTGATCAGCACCATGATAGTTGATTACTTCTTGATCAAAGATGGTGTCATTCTTCTTTAAATTAATGACGTAATTAACGGAAGTGAGCTGTGGGAATTTTGCGATTAAGTGATCTAATAAGGCATGAACATCTTCCTTTTTATCTTCTCCACAACATAGGATAAGCATCCATTGATCTAAAGTCGTATTTCGAAGAATCAGATTTCGTAAAAAGCCATTATTAGCATAAATATTATAGAAAGTCAATTCATTTTCTAAAGCATATTCTCTAACAGCATTTCTGATATCATTCGTCAATGTTTTTTGTAGGTAGCAGTGTTGGATGTCTACTACTTTAGAGTGGATACCTCTCACATGAAAACCTAATCCGCCATTATCTTCTATCTCCTCCCCTGTTTCAATTTCTTCTACTGTTAACCAGCGCTTATCAGAGAAGGTGTATTCCATTTTGTTCCGATATTCTTCGGTGATCTCCCCTCCTATTATGGGCATGATTTCGGGATAATCTAACTTCCCTACCCTACTAAATGCCTGTTCAACGATAGATTGTTTATAGGCTAACTGTGTCTCATAGGCTATGTCTTGCCACTTACAGCCCCCACATACTCCAAAATGTTCGCAAAATGCTGGCTGTCTATCTTTGGATGCTTGGTGTCGTTTGTGGGTTTTTCCCTTGGCGTAATCTTTTTTGTTGCGGGTGACGAATACATCTACGATATCTCCAGGTACGCCATCTTCTACGAAAATGGCTTTGCCATCTAGTTTCCCGAAGCCTTTTCCTTCTGCTGCTATGGCAGTTATTTCTATATTTTCGAGTATTTTGTTTTTTCTATTTCTTTTCCTGCCCATGATTTGTTGATGTATTTTTTCTTATTATTGGATGTTGCGGTGCAACGTCCCTACGGGATAATTTTTTAATTTATTTATTGCTCCTCTCCTACCCTACTGTGGTTTTTTCTTTGCCCATTAGCGAAAGTAAAAACAATCCTAAAGCAGTCAATAATCCATTGAGTAATAATAATTCAAAACCCAATTGATAGCCTCCAAAAATAGCTTTTGAATTAACATTTAGGTAGTAGCAAATTAGTGGGCTGATGATGCAGACTAAGCTGACCATCCACCAATCAGGTACTTTGCGTTTACTCAACAGGCCAAAGGCAAATAAGCCCAATAATGGCCCATAAGTATATCCAGCAGCTTTGAAAACCCACCAGATAACAGAATCGTCATTAATCCATCTGAAGATTAGAATAACGAACAGCAAAAGTACAGAAAAAGCTATATGCACCAAATAACGAGTCGATTTTGGTGCATTTCCTTTCTCGAAATCTAAGAAATCTACGCAGAATGAAGTCGTCAATGAGGTTAAGGCTGAGTCGGCGCTGGAGTAAGCAGCTGCTAATAATCCGATAATGAACACTACTCCCATTACTGGGCTTAAGTGATTAAGCGCTATTTCTGGGAATAGCAAGTCTGGTCTGGACTTCACTTCTCCTAATACTGTTTCGGTTGGGATAGCAATACCTTCGGCTGTGATATACATAAACAGCAGCGCTCCTAAGATCAAGAATAAGAAGTTGACAACTACTAATACTAAACTAAACCAGAGCATATTCTTCTGGGCATCACCGATGTCTTTGCAAGTGAGGTTTTTTTGCATCATGTCTTGGTCTAAGCCTGTCATTACTAAGGCGATGGATGCTCCATTGAGGAATTGCATGGGGAAGCTCTTAGTAAAAAGCGCTCCCGAAAAATCCCAATTGAACATTTTGGAGTAAGGACTATCGGATACTGCTCCATACACCTCTCCTATTCCCAAGCCTAATTTATCTCCCAAATAATAGACGCCTAATACTAGGGATAAAAGCATAAAAAAGGTCTGTAATGAATCGGTCCAAACGACGGTTTTGATTCCTCCTCTAAAGGTGTATAACCATATGAGCAATATGGCCAGTGCAACAGTAAGCCAAAAGGGTAAACCAAAGGCTGAGAACACAAAGGTGTGTAACACGGCAGCAACTAAGTAAAGCCGCAAGGAGGCTCCGATCACTCTGGATATGAGAAAGAAAGCAGCCCCAGTCTTATAGCCCCAAAAACCGAATCTTTGTTCTAAATAGCTATAGATAGAGGTTAGATTGAGTCGATAGTAAAGGGGCATTAGTACAGTAGCAATAAGGAAGTATCCTAATAAATAGCCAAATACCATTTGCATATAGGTAAATTGACTGGCTCCTACTGCTCCTGGCACGGATATAAAAGTGATACCTGAAAGGGAAGCCCCAATCATTCCAAAAGCGACTAAATACCAAGGGGATTCTTTATTACCAGTAAAAAAGGATTCGTTACTATTGTCTTTGCCAGTGACAAAGGAAATACCGAAAAGGATAGCGAAGTACATGAGGATGAGTACTAGAATTAAGACTGGGCTCATAATTTGGTTTTGTTTTGGTAAAAATACGTTTTTTTAGCGTTTAGCGCATAGCGATGAGCGATTAGTGTGATAAACTAATCGCTCATCGTCTAGAAATAGGAAGAATTTTTTACAACCACCCCTGCCCCTCCTTTCCTTTTTTAAGGAGGGGAAATACTTAAGAGTATAAATGGAAATATGCATCAGTTTTAAAGTTCCAACGTTATTCAGTTAAAAAGTTAATTATTGGCTTAGGGATGGTAGCGGTATGTGGCGGCCATGCGCTGACTTACGGAGCTTAGGTAGCCGCAGGCTGCTCCGCAGGACAGACAAGGATGCCTTAGCGTAGTAGGAAGGGCATAGCCACATAATAGCGGACAGCCCGACCGAGCCACTTGTTGATTTATTGATTTTTGAATTGTTGATTTAATTTTTATAAATGGGAGCTGGCGAAGAATGCGAGGCGAGGGAAGCCCCAAAAATAATTAATCAGCGAATTTGATATTTGATTTAAGATTAGTAAGCAAGAAACATCAAAATGTAAAATTTGGCAGTAGTCTATTCAATAAAAAGTGTTATCTTTACCTATGTATTAACACTTTGAGCGTTAATATTAGCAGAAGTCTATGAAAAGAAATGATGGTCTATATAGGTTGATAAAATCGCTGACGAAATCGGAAAAGCGGTTTTTCAAGATTTATTCTTCTCGCCATGTAATTGGGGGGCAGAATAACTATGTCGACTTGTTTGATGCGATTGATAAGCAGAAGGTGTATGATGAGGCGGCTATTAAAGAGCAGTTTAAGGCGGAGAAATTTGTGCGTCGTTTATCGGTGGCGAAGTCTTATTTGAGTGAGCTGATATTGAAGAGTATGCGTTCTTATCATTCTCAGAGTACGGTGGATGCGCAGATTATGGAGTTGTTGAGAAATATTTCGTTTCTGTTTTATAAGGGCTTGTATGATCAGGCGAAAAAGATGATTAATAAGGCGAAGAAAATTGCGCTGGAGCATGAGAAGGTGACCATATTGCCTGAGATTATTAATTGGCAAAAAAAGATTGTGGAGAATGAGTCATTTTCTGGTATTAAGGAGAAGGACGTCATTGAGTTGTATGAGATTGAGCGGGATTTGATTGCTAAGTGGGAGAATTTGAGTGATTATTGGTTATTGCAAGCGAAATTGTATGTGCAGCACAATCAGAAAGGAATGGTGCGTAATCGTCAGGAATTGCAGCCGATGGATGAGATTTCTAAGTCGCCTTTAGCCAATCAAGCAGACTTAGCGCTTTCTTATGAAGCGAAAGGAATGTATTTGAAAATCAATGCGACTTATTACTTTATCTTGAGGGATTTCCCTAATTGCTATCAGTTTATTAAGCAGTTGGTGGATCATTTTGAGGGGCGAGATGATTATTTGCAGGCGAATATATTGAGTTATGTGAATTCTATTAATAATTTGTTGAATATCACTAATGTATTGGGGAAATCGGAGGAGAATAGCCTTTATTTAGATAAACTACAGCAGATGATGCAGGGGGATCAATTGAAGAAAACCCAAAATATGCAAATCAAGCTGTTTGAGGTGTATTATTATCACTCGATGACTAATCATATTCGAAATAATGACTACAAAAATGGGATGCCTTATGTGCCTGAAGTCGAAGCTGGATTGAATCAGTTTGAGGGAAAGATCAGTAAGATGGGAAAGATTATGATGTGTTTTCAGACTTTCCACTTGTGTTTTGGTGCGAAAGAATATGAACAGGCATTGAATTGGCTGTATAAATTGCTGGATAATCCAGATTTCACGGTTCGGGAAGATGTATATTGTTTTGCGAAGATATTATTGCCAATAGTCTTGTTTGAGAAGGGTGATTATGAGCAGATGAGTCGAGAATTTAAAGCCACTTATGCCTATTTATATAAAAGAAAAAGTGATTATCAATTTGAGTCGAGTGTATTGACTTATATCCGAAAAACACAAAGTGTGACCTCTATGGAGGATTTGCCAGCTTACTTCCAAGAAGTATTAGAAGATTTAGAAGGCTTACTTCAAGATCCGTTTGAGCGTAAGATATTGGCTTATTTCGACTTTATTGCTTGGCTTAAAGCTAAAAAAGAGTCCCCCTCTCCTATTTCTGCGACAGCAAATTATTAAAAAGTAGGCATTAATTCCTCTAATTTTAAACGTTATGCCATATCTTTGAATCCTAAATAGGATAGTACACGTTAAAACAAATTTTAGACTGATTATGTACCGACTTAAATATATACTGACAATTGCCTGTTTTATGATGGCACTACCTTTTATTACTTTTGGTCAGACTACTACTACACCTACTAGCACTACAAACGTCCAAGAGTATAAACATGAAGGTATAGATTTCTTCAAAGGCAGTTTAGCGGAAGCTATAGCCCATGCTACTGAAGAAAACAAACCCATATTTATTGATGCTTATACCGATTGGTGTGCGCCTTGTAAGCGGATGGACAAGCAGGTTTTTACTCGTAAAGACGTAGGCGATTTTTATAATGCCGAGTTTGTGAGTTATCGACTGAATATGGAAAGTGAAGACGGAGTGGACTTTGCGCCCAAGCATGGCGTCCAATTCTACCCTACTTTCGTTTATTTAGATTCAAAAGGCGAAGCTGTTCATAAAACGGTGGGTGAATGTGATCCTTATCAGTTTTTGACCAATGGTGAATGTGCGATTGATGAAAAAAGGCAATTATTTACTTTGGAGAAAAAATTTAAAGAAAAAGGAGGAAAATGTGAACCTGAGCTACTATTCAATTATGCAAAAGCAGTAGCGAACACTGGGCACTACCAACATGAATTAATGACTGAGATTTCGGATGCTTATTTAGGGCAACAAGATGATCTGACGACGCCTAAAAACATGGATTTTATTATGCTGACAGCCAATGAGCAACAGTCTATTGGATTTCGCTCTTTAATGGAACACAAAGATAAGTATTTAGAAATTTTTGGCGATAATAAGATTATCAACAAAATCAGATTTGTCACCCAAAATGAGATCAATTTAGCAGCCAGCTTAAAAGATGAAGAAATGATGCTAAAGGTTTTGAAATTCAATGAGGATAATATTTCTATGTTTGCTGGTTGGATTAATTCAAGACTGAAAGCTTCTTATTATGAACAAACAGAAGAATGGGAAAAGTATGCTCCTGCTGCCATTGATTTTATAGATACATATGGAAAAAGAGATTTGGATTTGGTGAATCATGCCGCTTGGACATTCTATGAAAATGTAGAAGATGAAGCGCACTTAAAAAAGGCTTTAGAGTGGATGGAGGAAGCAATCAGAAAGTCAAAGAGTTTCTTTTACTATGAAACTTATGCTGCACTGCTTTTTAAAACAGGCCAAAAAGAAGAAGCTTTAAAGATTGCCAACGAAGCCATACCAATGGCTGATTCTTGGGGTGCTAATCCCAAATTATTGGAAGCACTAATTACAAGAATTAAACAGTAATAAATTCCTATTTCAAAATCAACTCCTCCCCTACCCTGTCTTGGGTGCGGGAGGATTTTTTATTTAGCCCCTCTCCTACCCTATTCATTTTTTTGACAAAAAATATTTCATTCTTCTCTCCTACCCTATTCAATATCTTTGAATAAATAATTACTTATAAACTTAATCGTCTAAGTTTACAAGTATGTATTTTTATTGGGGGCTTACCTGATTATTTTTTGGTCTTCGAACTTAAAAATAAATTACTATCTTGGAGTATATTTCAATTTTGAAGAGGGCCGACACATAGGTCGGCCCC
>JAHDDN010000296.1 GCA_020629335.1 Chitinophagales bacterium
GATACAAAATATTTAGCTGCAAATGCCAATCTTATTTTTTAAACGTTCCTAAAATTACTTAGTGTAAACGTGATTTGCGATCAACTATTGATAATAAGCATGCCTTTTTTAGCTGATATGTCATTGATACGATAAAATAGGGCTGAGTAACTAAAATTAAGCTTTATGCAATAATTTCTTATTTTTGCCCTTTAATTGAATAGTACTTAGTATTCTACCCTTTTTTAATAAGTGAAAATAACATGAATAAGCGTCAAATTTTAAGCTATATAATATGCTCTTTTACCTTTATTATATTAAGCGTTACAGCTTGTAAGGAGGAATTACCTTGTGACTGTGTAGAGGAAAATAAGCTACAGTGTTTTGAAGGGATTTGCCTTTGTAAGGAAGGCTATGGTGGAGAGCGATGTGAAAAGCGATTTTGTGGAGTGCATGGCAATTATGATGCGGTGAACGATACTTGTGTATGTGAAGGTGGATGGTACGGCGAAGTTTGTGAAAATCAGGACCTTTGTTATGAAGTTAATTGCTTAGGGAATCAAGTTTGCAATGAATTTACAGGAGAGTGCGAATGTTCAGACAGTCAAAGTTTTGGAGAAACTTGTGAGTCTTTCTACAGAACATATGGGGGAGTAGAAAATGATGAGCGACTCTGGGGCATTACAGCAAATGAAGATGGTTCTCTCACCCTTCTAAAAATTAAGATATTATCAGGTGCCTATGAATTGTCCCTTGTTAAAGTGGATGAAAATGGGGAGGAGATATGGGAGCAGTATTTGCCTTCGGGAACAGGTACTGGTACTTTTAATCTGCTTCATTTAGATAATAAAGTATTAAAAGCGACCAGTGATGGAGGCTATATTGTGATGTTTAGTCATTTAACGACTGCTAACAGTAAACATATTGTTTTAATCAAGACGGATAGTGATGGAAATGAAATCTGGGATCAAGTTTATGATAACTATTCCTTTATGACAGGTAGGGATGTGATCGAAACACCCACTGGTTATGCTTTAACAGGTTATATTTCTGAGGGTGTTGAACTTTATATGTATTTGGCGGATATCCATTCTGATGGCTCTGTTAATTGGGAAGATGATTATGGGGGAGTAGGACAAGGTTTTGTAGGGGAAAGTATTACCAATGTTACTGGTGGTGGCTATATGGTCTTAACATCCAATGAGTATGAGGATGGAGTTAGTTTTCAAGGAAGTGATGTAGAATTACTGTTTATTAATAATACAAATGGTAATGTGATTTGGTCAAATAGAATTGAAGAGTTTAATATTAATGTTGGTAAAAAAATCATTTCAGATGAAAGTGGCTACCTCATTGGAGGGACAACTAATTCTGCTGGTAGTGGCTTTTTAGATATGTACTTATTAAAAACTGATTTGGATGGGAATAAGATTTGGTCCAATACTTATGGTACTATTAAAGATGATTTAGCCCTAAATCTGAAAAAAACGATAGATGGAGGATACTTATTAGCAGGTTATCAGGAAACAGCCAGTGCTGACTTGGATGATAGTAAGTTTTACTTAGTTAAAACAGACTTCAATGGGGCAAAGATATGGGATAAAACTTATGGAGGAAATGGTCGATCTCAGTCTACTGATGTTGTAATGCTAGGAGATACTAGTGTGGTAGGAGTTGGTTATACCACTACTTATAGCGGGCTTTCTGAAGATGGCTATTTGATTAAAATACAAAATGCGGATGCAGCAATAGATTGATAAAAGTAAAATGTGTTATCCCAAGCGTCTATTAGCTGTTTTTTATGTTAATAGGCGCTTTTTTATTGGTGTTTTGCGTGAGGGATGGAAGCGGTATGTGGCGGCCATGCTGCGACTTACGGCGCTTAGTGATGCGCAGGCTCCTTAGAGACAAGCAGCACTTAGCAGAGTAGGAGCCGCATAGCCACATAATAGCGTACAGCCCGACCCTTCCTTATTTTTTCATTGGTGGGCGGACACATAGGTACCGCCCTTACAGTCCAATGAAAAAATAAGGAAGGGACACGCCCTAACAATTTGTATTTTATCAGACCGATATTCATAAAATTAGTGCCATTTGTAGGATTGAATACATCTTTAGGGCTAATAATTTCTTAATTTGTCAGCTAATTGTAATTTAACTTTTGAGTTTAGAATGGTAGAGGTTTTAAATGGAAAACCAAAAGTTAATGAACGAGTCATTACAGAAGTAGATTAAAAAAAAATAAACGCAATGAACTTAGCTTATCTTCTCAAATTAGCTATTGTGGGTATTTTGTTGAACTTTATAGTGGTATTATCAACGGATGCTCAAACAAATGTTACGACTGAGCCTATGGAAGGCGTAGAAGTCCAAGCCACACACGCTATAAAATTAGGTAAAACCCCCCCTTTAAAAGAACTAATCCGTAAACCTTCTTTGACGAAGGAAAAGCGAAATAAACTATTTAAGTTAAAGCGGAAATTACCAGATAATTTTAAGGGTAGAAGAGGCTATAGTAATGTGAAGCATCCAGAATTAGAACATCAAGGGCCTGATCCGCTTAGACAAACTAAAATTGAACCGCGTAACTTTGGGCCTGATGAGCCTTTATTGAATATTGATGGTTTACAAAATAATTCCTCTCCACATGATCCTACAGGTGATGTAGGGGCTGATCATTATTTACAGGCGATTAATGCCACTGTGATAGGTGTTTTTGATAAGGAAGGAGACTTGTTAGATACTTTTACAGGCAATACGCTTTGGAGTTCATTAGGATTTTCTTCAGCAGGCGATCCTATCATCATGTATGATCAAGAAGCTAATAGATGGATTATAACGGAGTTCCCTCTTGGAAATCAATTGTTAGTAGCGATTTCTGAAGATGAAGATCCAATGGGTAGCTGGACGGCTTATAATTTTTCTACTCCACAATTTCCTGATTATCCGAAGTATGGTATTTGGCCAGAGGCTTATACGGTTACGACCAATGAAGGTGGGGGAGGACAAGTTGAGTTATATGTCATCAATAGAGAGCAAATGCTGGATGAAGAAGATGAAGTAGATATTCAACGTGTCACTGTGTCTGGAAGTTGGAGTTCTGTAGCAGGATTCTTAGCCGCTACTCCTGTTGATTGGTCTGGCTCAGAAGAGCCTTTGAATAATGAAGGGCCTTACTTTATTCGTCAACATGATTCTGCTTGGGGCGGATCAAGTGCTGATGAAATCAGAATCTATGAAATGGACATTGATTGGAATGATCCAGATGATACAGAAGTAACAACGACCAATGTAGAGACGAGTCCTTTTGACGGTTATCCTTGCTCTGACTTTAGTGGCAATGGTAATTTTCCTTGCGTTCCTCAGCCTGGTAATGGCGGAGGATTAGATGCGATTCCAGAAATTATTATGCACCAAGCACATTATAGAAATTTTGATGAGCATCAATCCATGGTCATGAGTTTTATTACGGATGTAACTAATGGTCAAAATTTATCAGGTATCCGTTGGGTAGAATTAAGAAAAGAAGGCGTCAATGAGTGGGAATTATACCAAGAAGGTACTTTCTCTTTAGATGATGGCTTAGACCGTTATATGAGTTCTATCGCAATGGATGGAGAAGGCAATATTGCTTTAGCTTATAATGTATCTTCTGAAGAAGAATTTGTGGGTATTCGCTATACTGGTAGATATGTGGATGATCCTTTAGGTGAAATGACCATTCCAGAGGTAATCGTTGCCGAAGGAGAAAATTCGATCTTCTCAGCCAGCCGTTTAGGAGATTATGCACATATGACAATTGACCCAACGAATGATCGTGTTTTTTGGCATACTTCTGAATATGCCGATGGTTTTGGATCAGGTACTCGTATCGTTGCTTTCCAATTAAGAGACGAATTTGATATGGCAGCCACTCAAGTCCTTTTCCCAGAAACGGGTTCTGATTTCGAAAATGATGAATACATTACGATGGAGGTGAAAAATGCAGGGATCGAAGAGGTTACTGAATTTGCAGTTAAATTCAAATTAAATAATGATCCAACCTACACTCAAAATGTCGATTTAGATACGCCACTGGCAACAGGCGAAACTTATGTTCATACTTTTAATGGATCAGTCGATTTATCTGATTTAGGAGATTATGAATTAGAAGTTTGTGTAGATTTAGACGATGATGAAAATGAAGAGAATGACTGTACGACCATTTTCTTTGCTAATATCGTAGATCACGATGCCAGCGTCGTAGATATCCAAGGTTTGAGCAATATTACTTGTGATGGAAATATGGATGTTACATTGACGCTGGAAAATAATGGAAGTGCCAATATGAGCTCTGCCCAAATTGCGATTTACCTAAACGATAATTTCTCTCAATTAATAGAATGGACAGGCGATTTAGAGTATAATGAAACAGATGAAATTGATGTGACGATCAATAATGTGCTGAATGGAGAAAATACGATTGTAGCTCAAACATTATTACCAAACGATTTGCCAGATGGCTTAGAAGATAATAATGAATATGAAGTAGATTTTAATGCCATCGTAGGAGGTACAACAGTGACGATCGAATTTACAACAGACAATGACGCAGAAGAGTCTTCCTGGGAAATTGAAAATGAAGATGGCGACGTCATTTATTTTGGAGAAGGCTATACAGGCAACTATGATTTGTTTGAAGAAGAAGTTTGTCTCTTACCAGATGGTTGTTATACACTCACAATTTTTGATACAGCAGGTGATGGCTTGTATGATCCACCAGGAAGTAATGAGCCAAGCTTAATCATAGTAGATAGCGATGGAAACGAATTAGGCGTGCTAAATGATTTGACCTTTGGAGCTTCTGAAGATATTGATTTCTGTGTGAATGACGGTTGTCTTTTATCTGCCGAAGCAGTAGCCAGTGGCGAAAGTGCGCCAGGTGAAAGTGATGGCGTAATAATGGTTGATATCAATAACGGTAATGGCCCATTTGATATCAGTATTGATGGAGGCGATAATTTCCAATCAGGTACCATCTTTGAAGATCTTGAACCAGGCGAATATGAGGTTTTAGTACAAGATGATGACGATTGTACATTTGAAACAACGGTAGTCGTTGGCGAATGTAATATTGAAGTGATGGCGGAATCTATGGGTACTAGTAGTTCCAATAGTTCAGATGCGCAAGTGATCGTTACAAGTACAGGAAATACTTCTCCACTTCAATATAGTATTGATGGCGGAAACACCTTCCAAGACAGTAACCTATTTGACGGATTGCCTGTTGGTGAATATGAAATCTTGGTACAAGATGTTTATGGCTGCCAAGCTACGGCAGAAGGAATTATGGTAAGCGTCGGTGCAGAAGATATCAAGACCTTCGGAAGCATCATAGAAGTATTCCCTAATCCAACCAACGGCTTAGTACAGATTAATATCAAAGGCTTAGGAAAAAAAGCAGAACACCAAATCAAATACAATGTATTCAACGCCCAAGGTCAATTAATACATCAAGGTGTTTTAGGAAAATATGATGATACCTATACAGGCCCATTGTCATTAGTTGCCTATCCAGCACAAGTTTATTACATCAAATTTGAAGACAAAGATGTCACTAAATTGTTGCGTGTTGTCAAACAATAAAAAGTATTAGAGCCAACTAATAATACTTTGGGGAATTAGCTTCGGTTAATTCCCCTTTTTTTTTTAGGAGCTTCCCCATTTCTAATTTTTCATCATTATTAATTGGGGGCTTCCTGCTGCGCTCGCAATGCGAAGTGCGTAGCACAAGCAGAAAATTATGCATTCATCATTATTCATTAATCATTACAAGCGAAGCGCAGCAGTCGGGCTGTCCGTTCTTATGTGGCTATGCTACTTCTACTACGCTAAGGTCTGCTTGTCTGCTAAAGCCAGCCATCGCATACCTAAGCTCCGTAAGTCGCAGCATAAACGCCACATACCACTTCCATCCCTAAGCCGAGTTTAGTGGTTCAATTTATTAGTTCTTGACAGCCCAAGTTTTGTCTTTTTACGATTCTACTTCGTTATTTTTTCGTTTCGTAGCCCTGCTATGGGCCTCAAAAATGCCTTGTATAATCGCAAAAATCCTACAACTTAAAGTCAGAAACTCATAAACTGAACCATTAGAATCTAAGTTGCAAATTTAGTTTGAAATATAAATTCCCATCTTTCTCGATATAAATTTTTCCAAATCGGTGTCTTGTTGAAGAAGGTGTGTCTAACTTTATATTTTCAAAGAGATAGTCTTTAAGGCTTTTAATGTCTGTTATATGAAAACCAACATAACTACCAGCTTTTTTCATGACAATAGTACCATTAGCCAGATAATCTCCATCCCATTTTTTGCCAGCAAAAAAACCAAGTAAAATATCAACCAGTAGCCTCTTTACTTTAATGATTAATGTATTCTTTTCGCCATAGTTTATTTCCTTATTAAGTTGGCCAGTTTTGTGAACTTCATCAATGATTTTTGACAGCTTTGAAATTCTCTTTTCATAAAAACTTAATAATAAATGGCCAACTATAGTGGGCATTAAGCTATCAGAAATTTTTAAATTGTGTTCCATTGTCTCTTTTTCAGCTCCAATATGATTTAGCTTTCCGCCTAACTCTGCTATATATTCTAATCTATCTTTTAATTTTGTTTTAGTAGAAATTTCGTTTATTTCGTCGATTTTTGATGGATCAATTCCGTTTACTTTAAATATAAAATTGGCATTCCCAGAAGCATTTAATAAAGTAGGCTTGCTTCCTAAATATGAT